>CAYGSW010000145.1:0-14952 GCA_964352535.1 uncultured Granulosicoccaceae bacterium
GGCGGCGGCTGGTGAACTCTGAATCCTAATATTTCGGGTTGACGGACTACTAGCTACGAACTACTGCGGCAGAGCACCATGAGCGTGTTAGAGGTGGCCTCGGCCACAGGTTTCTCCTCGCCGGACTATTTCTCCAGACGCTTCAGGGTTCAGTTTGGTATTTCTCCGACGCAGGCGCGCAAGCTCATCGCCAGGACGTAGCGTTGCACAGCTGCATCACTCTGTCGCTACGTTGTGGCTGGATGTCGTACAGGTATGTAGTGTTGGCGTAGACTCCATTGATACTCATGGGCAACCGCACTTGCTTTGGGTGCGAACGTACCATCGCTAGAGGAATATCTACTGTGAAATCACAAGCCAGAGTCGTCATTATAGGCGGCGGCGTTGCCGGTTGTAGCGCCCTGTACCATCTCACCGAGCGCGGTTGGACAGACTGCATGCTGCTGGAGATGGACGAGCTTACATCGGGCTCCACCTGGCATGCCGCGGGCAACATTCCCACGTTTTCCGGTTCGCGCAACATGATCCGGCTGCAGTATTACAGCACTCAGCTATACGCCAAACTGTGCAAAGAGCCTGAGTATCCCATCAATTACCACCAGACCGGTGCCATCCGTCTTGCACAGTCGCAGCAACGTATGGAGGAATTCCAGCACGTTACCGCCATGGCAAATTCCATGGGACTCGGCTACGAAATGCTGACACCAGCGCAGGTCAAGCAGCGCAATCCGTACCTCGAAGATCACGATATTCTCGGTGGCTTGTGGGATCCGAATGACGGCGACATCGATCCCAGTCAGCTCACGCAAGCTTTTGCACATCATGCCCGCAAACAAGGTGGTGTCATCCACCGTTTCACCAAAGTCACTGAAGTCTCACGCACAGACTCCGGTGAATGGAAGATCACTACGGACAAAGGCGAAGTGCTCGCAGAATACGTTATTAATGCTGGTGGCTATCGCGGCGCCGAAGTGTCGGAGATGGGCGGCAAATTCCTGCCCATGGTAACGCTTGAGCATCAATACCTTGTCACCGAACCCATTCCCGAGCTGGAAGAAGCAGGTAGCCTTATGCCCATGGTGCGTGATCCGGATGACTCCTATTACCTGCGTCAGGAAAAAGCGGGCCTCATCCTCGGCCCCTATGAAAGAACCCAGGCCAAGGCACGCTGGACCGATGGCAAGATCCCGGAAAAATTTGCCTATGAGCTGTATGCAGACGATCTGGACCGGCTCGAGTGGTACATCGAAAAGGCCTGTGAACGCATGCCACTGCTAGGAAGCGTTGGCGTACAGCGCGTTATCAATGGCCCTATCCCTTACACACCTGATGGCTTCCCATACGTGGGCCCTGCCCACAACATGCCCAACTTCTTTCACCTGAACGGTTTCAGCTTTGGCATCTGCCAAAGTGGTGGTGCTGGTAAAGCGATAGCAGAATGGATTATCGACGGCAAGCCCGAGATGGATCTGTGGTCTTTGGACCCACGGCGCTACACGGACTATGCCGACCAGCCCTACGTTGTGGATCGTGCACTGGAGGTTTATCAGGATGAATACGCCATGCATCTTCCCTATGAAGAAAAGCTGGCAGGTCGTCCACGTCATGTGTCCCCGGCTTATGACAGTCTGCAGGAAAAAGGTGCGCACTTCGGCGCCCGTGGTGGCTGGGAGCGAGCCGTATGGTTTGCCCGCGATCAGGATACTGCCGAGAATATCCCAACCTATCAGCGCGGCGTCTGGTTTGATGCTGTTGGCGAAGAGTGTCGTAACGTTCGCGACAATGTCGGTTTGCTGGACATGTGCGGCTTCACCAAGTACGAGTGCAAGGGTGAGGGCAGTGCCGCCTGGCTCGACTCGTTGATCGCGGGCAAGCTACCACTCGTTGGGCGGCTCTCACTGTCCTACTGCTGTACGGAAGATGGTGGTGTGTGGGCAGAACTGACTATCACACGCATCGCTGAAGAACACTTCATGCTGATCTCCGGAGCTGCAGCGCGCTGGCACGATATGGCGTGGCTGGAAGATCACTTGCCGGCTGAGCACAACATTGAACTCAATGATATAACCATGGACTACGGCACTCTGGTTATTGCAGGCCCGAATTCGCGCAGTGTTTTGCAGAAGCTAAGCAACACCGATCTTGCCAACGAGAACTTTCGCTGGTTGACCTATCAGCCCCTGCAGCTGGCTGGCATTGAAGTGCGTGCCTTGCGCGTAAACTATGTTGGTGAGCTTGGCTGGGAAATGCATGTGCCGATGGACAGGCATCTTGAACTTTACAATGCCTTGTCTGAGGCGGGTGCCGAATTTGACATAAAGGATTTCGGTATGTACGCCATGGAGAGCATGCGTCTTGAGAAAAGTTATCGCGCCTGGAAAGTGGATCTTGATCATGAGTACTCGCCGTTGCGTTCTGGTCTGGATCGTTTTGTTGATCTTGAAAAGCCTGCCTTTATCGGTAAAGACGCTCTCGTCAACGAAGCTTCCAAGCCATTGGAGAACGTATTCGCCACGTTGGTGCTCAACGATGAGCCGGATGATGATATCGTTGCCAATACTGATGCAATCTATGGCTGTCCGATTCACCTCAATGGCGATATTGTGGGTTACACCACATCCGGCGGGTATGGGCATCGTTCAGAGAAAAGCATTGCGCTGGGGTATGTGAAACCTGAGCTGGCTATTGAAGGCACACAACTGCATATCAACGTACTGGGCAATTTGCGCTCGGCGCAAGTGGTTGCAGAGTCTGTCTACGACCCTACTAATAAGGCACTTCGTGCTTGAGTCAGCTTCTTTAACAACATTTGACACTTGATTCATCATAAGGGCAGAGCATTGAATAATCGAACCATCGGATCTCTTAGCGTATCCCCCACGGGCCTTGGTTGCATGAACCTGTCTTTTGGCTATGGTCCGGTTGAAGAGGACGTCGCATCTAGAGTTCTGCTTGAAGCACTTGATGAGGGCATCACGTTTTTCGATACGGCATTCGTCTATGGCTCAGGGCATAACGAAACGCTCATCGGCAAGACGCTGGCACCGCATCGGCAGCGTTTTGTACTGGCCAGTAAATGCGGGATGAGCCGCGATGGGATCGATGGGCGGCCTGCAACTATTCGCAAGCAATGTGAAAGTAGCCTCAAGCGGTTGAACACTGAGGTGATTGATCTCTACTACTTGCATCGGATGGGATGCAGCAGTACCGATTGAAGAAAGCGTTGGCACTATGGCCGATCTGGTACGTGAAGGCAAAGTACAGGAGCTGGGTTTGTCAGAAGTCTCCTGCGCCTCGTTAAAACGTGCCCAGACAGAGCATTCCATAGCGGCTGTGCAATCAGAATATTCTTTGTGGTCGCGAACGCCCGAACATGGCATGTTGGCTTTGTGCAAGGAGCTGGGTGTAACCTTCGTGCCGTTTTCACCGTTGGGTCGAGGATTTCTGGCAGGCTCTGCCAAGCCGGTGGATGAGCTGGATGATGATGACTTGCGCTGCACCATAGCCCGTCCAAGGTTCGAGCCTGAGGCCTTTGCTGCCAATTTGCTACTGCTTGCCGAGTTTAATGCGGTAGCGGAGGAGTATGAATGCACCATGGCACAGCTGTCCCTGGCCTGGCTACTTGCCAGCAATGCGGGTCAACTCGTCCCCATACCAGGTACCCGCAGCATCGCTCACATGCGGGAGAACGCAGCGTCTGCCAACATCGTATTGAAACCTGAAACCGTTGTTCGCCTGGATGCGATGATCAACGAGAGCTCAGTGCAGGGAACTCGCTACACCAGTGACCGTATGGCGTCGACCGATAGCGAGCTGGATGTTGCTGCTGAGTCTGAACAGTAGGCAGTAAGCAGTCAATAACCTCAGTGCTTGCTGGTACTGCAAATTCCGGGACTACCGCTCTATCCGAATCACCTGGCCATTCGTTGCATCGTCAGTCAGCAGGTATAGTGTGCCATCGGGTGCCTCGCGGATATCTCGAATTCTTGCACCAAATTCTGCAAACAACGTTTCCACCTCCGTGACCGTATTACCCTCGACCGCAAGGCGTACGACGTGACGGGCTTTGAGTGCTGCCACCAGCAAGCTTCCTTGCCAAGGAGCAAACCGGTCGCTTGTGATCAGCGCCATACCACCCGGTGCAATTGATGGCGTCCAGTCCCACGCTGGAGGCAGAGTTCCTGCCAGTTGCCTGAATGGCGTAACGGCGGCTCCTGAATAGTCACGACCATTGGTTGCCAATGGCCAGCCGTAATTCGCACCCGGCACAAGCAGATTGATCTCATCACCACCGGCAGGGCCGTGTTCGTGTGCCCAGAGCCTCTGTTGGTCTGCGTCATACACAATCGCTTGTTGATTGCGGTGTCCGAGCGTGTAAATCTCTGGTAGAGCGTCAGGATTGTCAAGGAACGGATTGTTGTCGGGAATAGAGCCATCATCATTTACGCGGATGAACTTGCCCAGATGACTATCCAGGGCCTGCGCCTGCTCACGGTAATCAAAGCCATCACCCACGCCCAACACGAGCGAGTTGTCCGGCAGGAAGGTAAAGCGTGCGCCGTAGTGAACGGGCGTATCCTTGAATGGCTGTGCTGTAAATACGGTTTCCATGTCGATCAGCTGATTCCCAGCAAGCTGTGCCCGCACAACCCGAATAGCATTCTGATCAGGACTTCCGTGAGCAAAGCTAAGATAAATCCAGCCATTGTCTGCATGATTCGGGTGCAGAACCACATCGAACAAACCACCCTGACTGTTGGCATACACCGGTGGTAGTCCGGCTAATGGCTCTGAAAGTTTGCCGTCGTTTAATCGGCGAAGATTGCCCTGTCGCTCGGTGATTAACGACGACCCATCTGGCAAAAAGGCAATGGACCAGGGGTGGCTGAGACCGTCAACAACGACCGAACTACGATAACCCTTGCTCTGTGCGCTTGCAGTACGGTTCAAGCTGTAACACAGTAAACTCATGCTCAGACAACACAGCAGTACCGTGGAAAGGTGGCGATGAAGAATCAGACAAATGGATCGCGAAGTGGGTGGCATGTTCAGGGCCGTCGAATGCTCAATGTCGGTATAGCCAGTTGTATCACTTATATGCTGGCAAGTATTGCTCATAGCCATTATGTTGTGGGTCAGGTAGAGCAGTTGGGTGTGCCGGTTACGTTAACTGATCAGCTACGCATGACGCTGGGCGATCTTGTTGGCCTTTATGCCTACGCTATTGTTATTATTGTTGGGCTGGTGATTGGCTGGGCTGTGATGGCCGGTGTGAGACGGTGGTCCGGAGTCTCTCGCTGGATTGTCTACCCGTTGGGCGGTTTTCTGGCCATGGCCACCATCATGGCAGCCATCTCGCTGCTCTTCCCCATGACATTCGTTGCACCGGCTCGACACCTGTCGGGCATTGCGGGCCAGTGCATTGCAGGTGCCCTGGGTGGGTTCGCGTTTGCCTGGTTGCAGGGCGGATCCGCTCAGCCATTAAATGTGCCGTGTTCACGTTAAGTGCGACCGTTAAACTCGTATGACCGATTAATCAGGTTGGCTGCGGCTTTATGAACAATTCCCTCTAGGCATCTCTACGGAACACGGACGGCGTTGCGCCATAACGCCGTGAAAACATTCTAGTCAGATGTGCCTGATCAGAAAACCCGCAAGCGGCGGCAATATCGGTAATGGTGCGTCCTGACTCCTTCAATAGATTGCGTGCACGTTTTAGTCGACATTCAAGGACATATGCATAGGGTGGTGATCCCACGGAAAGCTTGAACCGTCGTGCAAAGTTGCACGTGGCTAGATCAAGGCTAGTCGCTAAGGTATCCAGTGTCAGGCTTGTATCAAGATGTGCATCAATAAACTCTGTTACGCGGTTCAGTTGAGTAGCCGATAAAGCGCCGGTTTTATGCTCAGGTTTCAGGGTTATGGCAGCATAGTGTCGTATCAGGTGAATGATCAACTGGCGGGCCACTGATTCGGCATACAGACCACTGCCCATACCCGAGTCGCTGGCCTCCAGAGCAAGTGCGTCCATCGACGCAAAAAGCAGAGGATCATCGGTTCTGAGAACATCATCAAGGCATACGTCTTCAACAGATCTACCAGTCAATTCTTTCGCTACATCTGAAACCAGGGTTGGTGAAAGATAGACATGCGATACATCAACCGTTTCCGTCCAGTTCCAGTGCGACTCCTGAGAGCGCGTCAGCAATGATACTGCACCGGGTGCACATGTAGCTTTGCTCCAGCGACCATCAAATCGCCGTTTCATCGGTGTAATGCCCGTTCGATAGGCCACGAGCATGAAGTCTCGCATGGCCGGGATTTGTACATCCTGACCCTGATAACGATATGAGCGCATTGATACTTGCTGCCAATCAAGATGATCGGTGCGCAGGGTTATCTCCCCGGGAACCCAATTGGGCAATTCCTCGGGAGCGATGAGATGTGTCATCGATTATTACCTCCCATGGTATGCCGGTCTATAACATTGCCAGCATTTAGATTCAGTGTACGGCAGCTTGAGTCATTCAGCTAGAGAGTCAATTTCCTGTCATCGAACAGGTGGCGCCACGTAGGTCTTGCTGTTGTAAACAACATGATTACGTTACAGCAAGAAAGACAGCGAAAACAGCGAAGACAGTTTGATCGGATCATTCAAGCTTTTGTGTGTTTCGTTCAAGACGATGCTGCAACCGTAACTCTATGCTCAATTGAGAATTGCCTTGTTTCACTCGCTATGCAGTAGACAACGGAGGAGATACCCTGTGGAAACAGCTGTAAAAGACACAGACAAAACAAATCATCAATCTGCCACTGAGACTCTGGACGCCATGGTGGTCGGCACAGGTGTTGCCGGACTCTATCAACTTTATCTATTGCGCAATCAAGGACTAAACGTCCGTGCCTTTGACAATGCGTCCAATGTGGGTGGCACCTGGTACTGGAACCGCTATCCGGGTGCCAAGTTCGATTCTGAGGCATACATCTATCAATATCTTTTTTCAGAAGATCTCTACAAGAACTGGAGCTGGAGCGAACGGTTTCCGGGACAGCCTGAAATTGAACGTTGGATGAACTACGTTGCTGACAGCCTTGATTTACGCAAGGATATTCAATTCAATACCCACATTGTCTCAGCCCACTGGATTGAGTCGACCGGACGATGGCAAGTGACAACGGCTGATGGCCATGTTATCGATACACAGTTTCTCGTGACCTGTTGCGGCATGTTGTCAGCACCCATGTCAGACGTGTTTCCAGGCCAGGATAGCTTTTCTGGTCAGCTATTTCATACTGCACGATGGCCACATGAGCCTGTGGAGTTTGTCGGTAAGCGGGTAGGGGTGGTTGGTATTGGCGCCACGGGCATTCAAGTGATACAAACCATTGCGGACAAAGTGGGTGAGTTAAAAGTGTTTGTCAGAACACCTCAGTATGTCTTGCCGATGAAAAACCCCAGCTACAGCTCCGATGATGTTGCTGCCTACAAGGCGCGTTTCGAAGAATTCACTGAAAACCTGCCCAATACCTTTACAGGGTTTGAATATGACTTTGAGAATACCTGGGCTGATCTATCGCCAGAACAACGTCGTCACGTACTTGAAGACATCTATGCCGATGGGTCACTCAAATTGTGGTTGGCCTCGTTCGTAGAAATGTTCTTTGACGAAGCCATCAGCGAGGAGATATCCGAATTTGTACGAGAGAAGATGCGTGCTCGACTCAAGGATGACAGACTGTGCGAGCTTCTCATCCCTACTGACTATGGTTTTGGTACCCACAGAGTACCACTGGAAACTCACTATCTTGAAACCTATCTCAGAGCGAACGTGGAAGCGATCAGCGTAAAGAACAATCCCATAGAATGCATAACACCACGAGGGGTTCAGCTCAAGGACGGTACTGAATACGAGCTTGATATCATTATTCTGGCAACCGGGTTCGATGCCGGTACCGGTGCACTGACTCGTATGGATATTCGTGGTCGCGATGACCGATCACTTAAAGACGAGTGGGGGCAAGACATTCGCACTACCATGGGCTTGCAGGTTCACGGTTATCCGAATCTGTTTACGACAGCGGTGCCGCTAGCGCCGTCTGCTGCATTGTGCAACATGACGACCTGCCTGCAGCAACAAGCAGAGTGGATAAGCGATTGCATTGCTTATCTGCGCGACCAGAACAAGAAAATCATCGAACCCACTGCCGAGCTGGAAGAGCAGTGGGTCACTCACCATGATGAAACAGCCGGTGCGACTCTGATCGCTAAAACCACATCGTGGTATTTAGGTTCGAACGTACCGGGCAAGCCGCGTCGCGTGTTGTCTTACACCGGTGGCGTGGGAGCTTATCGCAAAGCCTGCAACGAAGTGGCAGCAGGGGGCTACAAAGGCTTTGCAGTAAACTAATAGTAATAAGACAATCACTTGTAAATAATACGGAAGCTACATCATGAATTCGACATTCAAAGGCAGGGCAGACAGTATTCTCGATAGTGTTGTTTCTGGCGATCCACGTTTGCCGGGCGTTGTTGCCATGCTCACTGACAAACAGCAAACAGTTTACGAGGGCGTGGCTGGCAAACGTGTAGTGGGTCAGGAAGCGGATATGACTACCGATTCGGCATTCGCCATTTTCTCTACTACCAAAGCTATCACCGGCACCGCGATTCTGCAGCTGGTGGAGGAGGGCTTGCTCGATCTTGATGCGCCAGCCAGTAACTACGTACCAGAAATTGGTAGCCTTCAAGTCATCGAAGGTTTTGACAACAATGGCGAGCCAAAGCTACGAGCACCGAAGCGTGCGATCACTACCCGCATGCTGATGCTGCATACAGCTGGCTTTGGTTATGACTTTTTTAACGAAACATACAATCGCCTGGCCAACGAGAAGGGACAACCCAGCGTCATTACCGCGAGCAAAGAGGCTTTGATGACGCCCTTGCTGTTCGATCCGGGTGATAAATGGGAATACGGATCCAATATGGATTGGTGCGGTCAGGTTGTGGAAAGTATTGCCGGTAAACGACTCGGTGAGGTGTTTCAGAGTCGAATATTCGACCCACTGGGTATTCATGACACGACATTTCATCTCAACGATGATTTGCGTTCGCGACTGGCTGGCATGCATGCACGCAATGAAGATGGGTCTCTGACACCTATGGACTTCGAGTTGCCATCAGAACCAGAGTTGCACATGGGAGGTCATGGGCTTTACGGAACTGTGGGTGACTACATGAAGTTCATCCGGATGTGGCTCAATGACGGACAGGGAGAGCACGGTCAGGTGTTGAAGCCTGAAACAGTTCGAATGGCTGAAAAGAATCAGCTTAATGAGAAAAAGATATCCCTGCTTCCAGGTGTGATTCCTTCATTGTCCAATGATGCTGAGTTCTTTCCCGGGCTATCAAAGTCCTGGTCGTTCTCGTTCATGGTGAACGACGAACAGGCACCAACCGGCCGGCCGGCAGGCGCTATCGGATGGGCTGGTCTTGCAAACCTTTTCTACTGGATTGATCGACAGCATGGGTACGGTGGTTTCTGGGCAACACAGATATTACCGTTCGGGGATCCTGCATCGTTCGGTGGCTATATCGAATTCGAGACAGCCTTCTACGAGCAATTGCTAGCCAGCAGAGCGGCATGATCAGCTGCAGGCTATCGTACCAAGTGCCATGGATACGGCGCTCTGGGTTGGTTCGATGACAGGAATACCCAGCTCCTCTTCAAGGGTGTTCCTGTGACGTGCCATTCCGGCGCATCCTAGTATGACTATTTCGGCGCCGTCTGCCTTAAGCGCGAGTCCAACCTTCAATAGCCTGTCGAACGTCTCGGTTCCACGGGCTGTTTCGTCAACCGTCATGTCCAGAGATCGTTCACCGGCCAGTCTTTCCAGTACTCCCATCCGTCGCATGGCGCGGCGATGTCTGGCAACGGATGCGCTGGAGATAGCGATGACACCAAATAGATCTGCGCGTGCCAATGCCGTCATCACAGCAGATTCCTGTATGCCAAACACTGGTTTTTTTGATGCACTCCTACACGCATCAAGCCCGGGATCTGAATAGCAGGCTATGACAAAAGCGGACACATCGTTACGTTTTTCAACCAGATCGATCATCGGTACAATGACACTGTCCGCATCCTGTTGACTTTGAATGCCGAATGGTCCTTGCGTTAGAGTCATGCACTCAATGGCAGGGCCACCGGCAAATCTGAGCGGATCCATAGCTGCATCCAGACCCTCGGTGACATGGATATTGGAGTTCGGATTGATGACAAGGATAGTGGAACTCATGGTGCTATCACAGCACCGAAGTTCTGTGCAGGGTCCAGTTCCATGGTTTGATGTCCGGGGTAGCCGGTCAAATCAATTTGTTTGCGTGCCACAAAGTTACCGTACCCGGGATCCACAAGCAGTTCACCGTTTTCGACTATTCGCTGGCCACGACACAATACGGTTGTAGGCCAGCCTGTTAGTGTCATGCCCTCAAACGCAGAATAGTCCATGGCATCGTGTTGATTGGTCACAGAGAGTGTGCGTGTCAGGTGCGGATCCCACAACGCAATGTCTGCATCAGACCCAATAGCTATCGTGCCTTTCCCGGGATGCATACCATACAGCTTTGCTGCGTTGGTACTGGATAATGCAACAAATTGGTTGAGCGTCAACCTGTTCTTGTTAACGCCTTCTGAGAACAGTAGCGGTAGTCGGGCACCGATGCCTGGCAGTCCATTGGCAATCTGTTTGAAAGAGGGATCAGGACCGCTGGACAGCTTACCGGTTTCATCAAATCGGTAAGGTGCATGGTCAGATGAGAGCACTGAAAATGTACCGGCTTGCAAGTGCCGCCACAAGGCCTCTTGAGTACGGGTATCGCGAAGCGGCGGGGAGCACATGAATTTAGCACCTTCAAGGCCGGGCCTGTCAAGATCATCACGGGTCAGAAAAAGATACTGTGGGCAGGTTTCGCCAAATATCCTGGCGCCTTCCAGACGCGCCTTGGCAACAAGACCTGCGCCTTCGGGTGTTGAGACATGCACGATCAGCAAGGCCGCATCAACAAACTTCGCCAGGGTGATAGCACGATTAATGGCCTCTTCTTCAGCCAGCGCCGGGTGACTGATAGCATGGTAGCGTGGCGCCGTATGACCACCGGCTATCAGTCGTTTTGAAATCCAGTCTATGATACCGCTGTTTTCGGCATGCACCATTGTCAGTGCACCGTGCTTTTTTGCAATGCCAAGAATATCCAGAAACTGGCCATCATCAATCCGCATCAGGTCATACGTCATGAATACCTTGAACGAGGTTATGCCACGGGCAAATGCTGCTGGTAGTTCTTCTGTGAGTGCTTTTGTCGTCGGGTCAGCAATAATCAGGTGATAGCTGTAGTCGATAACTGAAGCGTTCTGAGCGCGCGAGTCGTAGAGGTCCAGTGTTTCTGTCACACCCATGCCCTTGTGCTGGGCCGCAAAGGGGACAAAGCTGGAATTGCCACCATATGCTGCACTGATACTGCCGGTGCGGTAATCATCGGATGTCATGCCACCTGTGGCACTTTCCTGCGCGATATGACAGTGCGCCTCTATGCCACCCGGCAGAACCAGCTTGTCAGTAGCGTCGATAACATCATCAGCGTCCAGACCTTCAGCCAGTGCCCCGATACTGCCATTAATTATGCCTATATCCGCTTTGAATGTGTCGGAGGCGGTTGCCACAGTTCCGCCACGTATTACCAGATCAAATTTCATGTGATTTCCAGCTGAGTCAGTCGTTTTTCAAGACGATTAATCAGGCGCGTCAGCTCTGCGTGATCAAGCTCGCTGAGTGAGGGGCCTGGTGCGCGTGTTCGTGCCGATGCCAGTACGCCCCGTCGGCGTAAAACCTCTTTGCGTATAGCAAGCCCGGCACCCAGTTGCTGCTCGTGACGTACCAGTGGTAGATAGGCATCAAAGATATCTTCCGCTCTGTCGATATTTCCAAGGTTGTGTTGCTTGACAACCTGAACCAACATTTCAGGATAGGCAAATCCTGTCATTGCACCATCAGCGCCACGCTGTAATTCCTGGGGGAGAAACAGTGCGCTGTTACCAGTGAGTATGGAGAGCCCGGGAAAGTCCGTATTGTCGCATCGCTTGCGAATCTGGCTGAGCTTGTTAAGCCCCGGCCAGTCTTCGTGTTTGAGCATGACAAGCTGTGGAAGCTCAAGACTCAGCGACAGGATAGTATCCACAGACATGCGAACTCCATTCGCCTGCGGATAATCCTGTAGACATACAGGGACATCAGGCCCTAAGTGCTCACACACCGAGGTAAAATAACGCTTTACATCAATCTCGGTGGCAAGGCCAGGAATCGGCGCGACCATAACACCTGCCGCTCCACTGTCCATACTCTCATGAGCAATGGCTGCCATATTGGCAAGCCCGGCAGTAGAGACTCCAACAACCACCGGAATGCGATGATCAATACGTTTGAGCACATGCTGAGAAAACTGACTGGCTTCAAGGCCGGATAGTTTTGGTGCTTCCCCCATAATGCCCAGAATAGTGATGCCATCAACCCCAGAGTCCAGATAGAAGTCCAGCAATCGGTCAGTGCTATCTAGATCAAGCTCGCCTGCTTCGCTGAAAGGGGTTGCGGCAATGATGAAAACACCACGGCTGTGTCTGTTTATCTTCTGTGTCACAGGCAACACTCCGAATAATTGCTGCTGTTAGTCTTTTGGATAAACCACCCCCGTCTGAGAGGTAATCAATCCATAGTGTTCTGTCCTGCGATGCCTGCCAAAATCGAATATCGTTGATTTACCAAAATGGCAGGCATCCATGTCACAGGAATGAACAATCAACTCGTCTTGCTCAGTGGAAGCTGCAGCCATGACATAGCCGTTGGGATCGCAAATAATACTACCACCCATCAATGGGTGACCATCCTCATCGCCAGCTTTTGCAACAGCAACAACCCAGGTTGCATTCTGGTACGCGCCAGAGGTAATGGATAGTTGCGAGTGGTACAGACGTTGCTCAAGGCCTTCATCAGATAGCTGGCTGTTGACCGAGGGTGTGTTGTAGCCAAGCATGATCAGCTCAACGCCCTGCAGTCCCATTACGCGATAGACCTCTGGCCAGCGACGATCGTTGCAGATGCACATACCCATCCAGGCATTCTGATTCTGCCACACTGGAAATCCCAGATCGCCCGGTTCAAAATAGCGTTTTTCCAGGTGTTGAAAATCTCTACCGGGATCGAATTCATCATGACCTGGCAGATGAACCTTTCTGTACTTCCCAATGATGCGAGCGTCTCTATCGGTCAGAATAGAGGTATTGTAATGATGGTCTTCTTCGCAATGTTCGGCATAGCCGAAGCTGATGGCAACCTTTAGCTGGTGAGCTCGATCGAACAGTGGTTGGGTCGCCTTGTTTGGCATGGTCTGTTCAAACCAGCGATCAACATCTTGCTGATTCTCCATATACCAGCGAGGAAAGAAAGTGGTCAGTGCAAGCTCCGGGAAAACCACGAGCGTACAGCCCTCAGCAGCGGCTTGTTCCAGCAGGATCAGCATCCTTGCGACGACGGACTCTCTGCTTTCACTTTTTTGAATGGCGCCAAGCTGAGCGCCACCGATTACGATTTCTCGCATAGCTTGAATTTTCCTGTATTAATCTGATCCAGTCATGAAGCGAGGGCGCAGGCCTTTTAGAGTAATTGGCACCAGGCGTTCCCGTAGCTCTATGAATAGGTCGGGATTGACATTAATGAAATTGAGAATCATGGTGACCCCAGCCATTATCTGACTGAGCGACGCTCGTAATAGCTGACTAACCGAACAAACGGAATCAGTAATGCAAGGTAGACGAGTCCGGCCAATACTATCGGCGACGCATTGTAAGTAATGGATCGCGCCATATCTGCACGGTATAGCATTTCGCCTAACGATACCACCGACGCAAGGGACGTAAGTTTGACCACTTCAATGGTGTTGGACAGCAAGTCAGGTAGAACGTTACGAACAGCCTGTGGCAACACAATATGTATGAAGGTGCTGTTGGCACTCATACCCGTGGATCGTGCCGCTTCACTCTGGCCTTTTTCGACCGATAAAATACCCGCTCGATATACTTCACCGTAGTACGCAGAGTTGTTTAACAGAAGCGCCACAGCAACTGCTGTAAAGGGTTCCATTCTTATTCCGGCAAATGGGAGGCCGGAGTACACAAAGATCAGAAGCACCAGTGGCGGTATGGCGCGCAGCAGATCCACCAGAAAGATGGCTGGCCAACGTAGGAAAATTTGGAAGACAGGCAAATCAGAGAGACCAGCAGTCCGCCTATCAATCCCAATGGTATGACCACGAGGCACACTTTCAACGTTACCCACAAGTCAGACACAATGGATGGCCAGGCTTGCATCATGATATCGATGTTGAAGAACTGCTCAATGATGGCGTTCATTTAATGGTGTACCGATGCTCTAGCCACCGGGACGCTATTACCAATGGCAGGAACAACAGGCAATAGGCAATGGCTGCCAGCATCAAAGGCGATGCATTACCTGAAAAGCTTTGTGCGGTGGTGGCTTGGCTCAGGATGTCGGAGACACCAATAACTGTACCTAGCGCCGTCATCTTCGTGATGGCAATGGCTCTGTTCGTGATGGGGGGAATGACCATCCTGATGGCCTGCGGCAGCACCACCGAAAACAGCGCCTGTGTGTGCGACAGTCCGGTAGAGCGGGCGGCCTCCCATTGCCCTTCGTGGGTAGCGGTGATGCCTGCCCATGTCAATTCTTCAGCAAAGGCTGCCAGTACCACCGACAACACCAGCAGCAATACCCAGTAGCTTGAAAGAAATATCCCTGTGCTGGGCAATCCAAAGTACACAATCAGGATCAATACTAGTAGTCCGTCAACCCGAAATATTAGGATTCAGCGGGCCTGTCTGTGTT
>CAYGSW010000146.1:0-7811 GCA_964352535.1 uncultured Granulosicoccaceae bacterium
GGCGGCGGCTGGTGAACTCTGAATCCTAATATTTCGGGTTGACGGACTACTAGGTTAATTACCGGTTTTCGATGTTGCAATGCTCTGAGCGTTGACGTGTACCAGCGCGAAAACGACAATCATGTTAACTTTTGACTGCAAGTATCCCCCTTCATGTCGGTTCCAACATTACGTTCGTTTGCCCCTGTATTTGTCGCAGCCTGTCTGGTTGTCAGCGGGTGCAGTATTTCCGATGACACTGACGACAACCTGATCGATACAGATGCACCCCTTGCAGGGCAAGAACCTGGCACTGTCGTGGAAGGTGAGGGTGGCAGCAATGATATTCCGGCCGGCGGTAGCGAAGTGCCTGCTCTGCCTGTTGACGATCCTGAGCAGCTGGCCGTACCCGGTGAAGTAGAACAACCCGTCATGGGTCCTGATGCAGGGCCTCTGTTGGAGCTGCCTCCTGCGCCTGTCACCGGCGAGAACGCCCAGCAGCCTGTGGTTGACGATGGCCCGGCACTGTCGCCTGTGAGCGCGACAGGTGCCGGAACAGCAGATAACCAGGACGACAGTCCCACGCAAACCGAGTCTTTGTCCAGAAACGGGCCGTTTATCAAGGACCCAGCTCGTGGCGCTGGACCACCGTCTGCGCCTACCGGTCTGACGCGACTCATGGCCGCTGAAGATTGGGTGGAATTCAGCTGGGCACCCTCCACCGATGACCAATCGGTGGAAGCCTATGAAATCTACCGGGATGGCGTGATGATCGACACCGTTCGATACGACTCGGACTACGAACACGATATCCGCAGCTGGATCAGCACCTCATTCATCGACTGTAACTACACGCGATATACCCGTTGTGAACAGCCAAACGTCCAGCCGACGCCTGGCGGAAGTTATGCCTATAGCGTTGCTGCGGTGGACAATGAAGGCATGCGTTCAGCACGCTCGGAAGAGGTGGTAATGAGTATGACAACTCCTGGCCAGTCGACCATCGATCTGGCCGGCTACAGTCAGGTGTTTAGAGAAGAATTCAGTGGCACCAGTCTCAATCGAAATTTGTGGAAGACCTCTTTGCCCTGGGGTTCTGAGACGATCATCAACGCCGAGACGCAATACTTTGTTAATACGTTCGGATCTGACAACACCGTCACGCATGATCCCTTTGTATTTACCGGCGACACCCTGCAGATAACTGGCATAAACACACCGCCAGATCAACTTGGCGCTGCTAATGGTCAGCCGTATCTTTCTGGCGTTATCACTACAGCTGATTACTTCGAGATGACTTATGGCTATGTGGAGATGCGGGCAAAACTTGCCAGTGGTGAGGGCATGCTTTCAACGTTCTATCTGTTCAATCAGGACTACTACAAAAACAAGCCCGAGATCGATATCATCGAGTATCAGGGTGCTCGCCCGGATAAGGCTTATCAGACATACCATTATTACGACAGCATCCGTGCGCGTGAATTCAAAGGTGAGAAGCACTCATCACCCACCATGGAAACCGTTACTGATCAGAATCTGAGTAACGACTTTCATACCTACGGCGTGTTGTGGGAGCCTGAACGGGTCGTCTGGTACATCGACGGCGTGGAAGTGCGGCGCCTGGAAGGTGTGCGCGTCTCCGATGAACCCATGAATATCGTTGCCCAACTGGTAATGGGCAGCAGCTGGATTGGTGAACCAGACCCTGCCGCTGTGCCTGCAGTGGTAGAGATAGATTACATCCGCGCCTGGCAGAAGTAAGCGTTCTATTATTGAATGTGTCTGAGTTGTCGCATCGTGTACCAGTGAGCAACGACCGATGCGATGATCACTACGCTGACGATGGTGTAAAACACCGACATCATCGGAAAATCAAGATACACCACCAGTACCACATTGATGGATACCGGAATCACCAGCTGACGGGCTATGCCCAGAGCCATCGGAAACAAGGGTTGTTTCATCGCCTGCAGAGCGGCTGTACTGAGAAACAGCACCACGTAGGAGTAAAACGCCACAGCATCGATACGCAGATAGTTGGCACCGGTGGCCTGTATGTCAGGATCATCCGTAAAGAACGCCATCATGGCGGGAGATAGCGTCAGCATGACGGGGATCGATATAACCGCCATGGCAAGCCCTACCACCAAGCCTGTGGTGTAGGTCTGTTTAACCCGAGCAGTGTTTCTCGCTCCATAGTTCTGGCCAGCTATAGCCATGACGGCTGCATTGAGTCCAAGCGCTGGCAACAATAGCACTTGCTCAATCCTCAATCCAACGGCATACCCAGCCACGTGCTGGCTGCCAAACCGTCCCAGCAGGGCAACGGTAAAGAAGCCACCCAATATGATGGTGAGCATATTGAAACTGGCCGGTAACACCTGGCGCAGCAGTTCAATCCATGGTTTCAGGTCGTACGCGGGTTTGCAGGTTCTGCCGGTTTCCAGGACAAGCACGCGGTAGAGATACAGCGCTGAGAGTCCCTTGATGATAACGGTTGCCAGGGCGAGCCCTGTCACGCCAAGTTCCAGCGCAAAGGTGAGCAAAGGATTGAGTGCCAGATTGGCGAAAAAACCCAGCACCAGCGCATTGCGATTTGATTTGGTGTCGCCCATTGCCATCAGAGCACCGGCTGCCGCAAAGCTGAGGATGAAGGTAAAAGCGCCGAACAACGTGATGGTGATGTATTCCAGTGATAATGGCGCAATATGAGGTTCAGCCCCGAGAAACACCACCAGCGGTGCAGAGAATGCCCAGCCCAGCAGGGCAACGACGAGACTGAGCACCAGCGATAGCCCAAACACGTTATCTGCCCAATCAGCTACCTTGTCATCATTACCAGCACCGACGTCCACAGCCATAACTGCACAAGCGCCGGTCTGAATGCCGATACCGACTGCGAGCAGCAGGAAAAATACACTGCCTGCAATTGAAACGCCTGCCAGGGCATCACTGGAGACCTTGCCTGCAAACCAGAAGTCGGTGAGGTTATAAAGCGTGTTGAATAACATCCCCATCGATGCCGGTATCGACAGGCGTACCAGATGACTGAGGATGGATCCATCAGTCAATGATGTCTTGGCTGTTTTGCCGGGTTGTCCGTTGCTCGCGCCTGTCACTCAGATAGTCTCTGTAGAAGGAGCACAGCCTAGGAGGCTGTCCGAGAATAAGCTGATCGAGCGAAAGCGCGATATTTCGGCGGGGCTGCCTCCAGCCAGATTTCCGCGTAAATCTCGGCGAATAGAACAACTATTCACCTCAATTGACGAGAAAATCTGACTCGAACTCTCACACTTCGATCGTTATTCTCGGACAAGCTCATAGGCTGTGAGGACAGCAGTCTACAGACTCAGCGTTTAGTTGGGTCGCACTATTGGAAGTACTATCGTCTTGGGAGCCAACCGCTGTGCTGGCATTCCCGGCAGCGTTTTGTGCCGATGTAGCCGGTACCTGTACAAGCCCGGCAGTTCATCCAGTCAGAAAGACGGGTACGATTTTGCCAGAAGCCGTCGCAGTGGCCGTTAGCTGTGTGTGCCTTGCACAACGAGTTGATAGCTCCTTCATCGTAGCTGTAGGCGTTGCAGGTAGAACACAATGCACAGGGTCGAGATCTTGTGTTCATGTGCAAGCCTGGAACACAGGTGATTTGCCAGAGAAGGCATCGTCAGGATGGCAATGGGTTGTCATCAATCGGATGTAAGCCTTTTAGGCCTGTGATCTGCTGGTAGTGCACAAGTGCAGGCAGGATGTAGAGTCATAAAACCGGTGGGTTGATTGGCAATGCTGAACGCTAGTGATGTTTCCGTGCAAGCAGCACCTGCTGCACTGTGTTAATCAGGTTACTCAGTAAATGTTAACTCATTTTTTGCAGATCAGTGGTTGCCGGCAACGTGTGCGGTTGCCGACATGCCCACCTTTAAACGTCTGTATTCAAACGCGTGTTCTACTCTGCAACCATTAACCCGTATTAACTGACCAACTGAGGTCGCATATCATCTTTGCTGATTCCAGCGACTCTGTTTGGCGCTTTCATCGCATCACGACGGAAGGGCTCGCCCAGCTCCTGATTGAGCACAACTTCAATAAAGGTGGTAACACCATCATTCATCTGCTCTTTCACAGCGGTGGTGAGTGCCTCGGTAAGCTCCTCTGTGGTGAATACCTTGACACCTTTCAGGCCACAGGCATCAGCGATCTTCGCGTATTCAACACCCTGATTCAGCTCGGTGCCCACAAAGTTATCGCCGTACCACAGGGTGGTGTTGCGCTTCTCTGCCCCCCACTGGTAGTTTCTGAAAATCACCATTGTGATAGGTGGCCAGTCATTGCGACCACAGGCTGTCATCTCATTCATAGAGATACCAAACGCACCGTCTCCTGCAAAGCCAATGACGGGCACATCAGGGCAACCGATCTTGGCACCAAGAATCGCAGGCAATCCATAACCGCAGGGACCAAAGAGTCCGGGTGCCAGATATTTGCGGCCTTTTTCAAACGTCGGATAGGCGTTTCCGATGGCGCAGTTGTTACCAATGTCGCTGGAGATGATGACATCATCTGGCAGTGAATCACGAATGGCCAACCAGGCGTTTCGCGGTGACATGCGGTCAGGCTCACGATTACGTGCACGTTCGTTCCAGTCGATGCCTTCGTCGTTGTCTTCTTCATGTTCCATGGAGACAAGTTCTTGCGCCCAGCGATCCTTGGTGTGCTTGATGTCGCTGCGTCGTTCGGCGCGTCCGGCATCACCTGCTGTGGGCGACAGTGCGGCAAGGATCTCCTGCGCAACCAGTTTTGCGTCACCCTGGATAGCGACATCGACGCGTTTGGTCAGGCCGATCCTGTCAGCATTGATGTCAACCTGAATCAGTTTTGCGTCTTTGGGCCAGTAGTCGATACCGTAGCCTGGCAGTGTGGAGAACGGATTGAGTCGGGTACCCAGTGCAAGAATGACATCGGCTTTGGCAATCAGCTCCATGGCAGCCTTCGAGCCGTTGTAGCCCAGTGGCCCAACGCTAAGCTCGTGCGAGCCAGGAAAAGCATCGTTATGCTGGTAGTTGCAGCATACTGGCGAATCCAGTTTCTCGGCCAGCGCGACTGAGGCTTCAATAGCACCACCAATGACAACACCAGCACCGTTGAGCATTACCGGGAACTTTGCGTTCGACAACAGCGTCGCCGCCTCGGCGATGGCCGATGCGCCGCCTCGTGGCCGCTCAAGTCGCACTACCTGTGGCAGTTCGATATCGATCACCTGGGTCCAGTAATCTCGCGGTACATTAATCTGGGCAGGACCGCACAAACGAAACGCCTGCTCGATGACACGGTTGAGCACTTCAGCAATCCGTGAAGGATCCCGGACCTCTTCCTGGTAAGACACCATGTCTTCAAACAGTGCCATTTGCTTGATTTCCTGAAATCCACCCTGTCCTATGCTTTTATTGGCCGCCTGCGGCGTCACCAGCAACAAGGGTGTGTGGTTCCAGTAAGCGGTTTTGATTGGGGTAACAAAATTGGTGATGCCCGGACCATTCTGGGCAATGGCCATGCTCATCTTGCCAGTGGCACGGGTATAGCCATCCGCGCTCATACCCGCATTACACTCGTGCGCGCAATCCCAGAATTTGATACCCGCTTCCGGGAACAGGTCAGAGATTGGCATCATGGCCGAGCCGATGATACCGAAGGCATGTTCGATTCCGTGCATCTGGAGAACCTTGATGAAGGCCTCTTCAGTGGTCATCTTCACAGTGACATACTCCTGATTTTATTGAGTTAGTGGGCAACGCTGGTGCGCGAATGATAGGGGTGGTACGGCAATTTCGGAAGAGCTGCGCTTGGTACAACAACAGTCGGCGTGTGGCACCAGCAACTGCGCAATGATACGGACGATGCGTGTGTTTGGTCGCATGCTGACTCGATGGTGCGTATCCATCCACCTTGGATGTTTAATTTAAGATAGCAAAAACAATTACTTATACAATTTTGAGCTAACGCGATACCGGCGTTTGTATTTTTATTCGATCGGGACTCGAACAAATTCCCGATTCAGGTCGTCGGTAAAAGCGACTAGTCCGAAGTTGCGCGCTATTACTATCTCACGGATTTCGCTGATGGCCCCGGTAACCGCTTCGACCGATTCTGATTGCACCGAGTGTGTTGAGCTTATGCGTACAACGTCCGCATAGGATTGACCCCCAATCTCCACCGTTTCGACGTCCGCTTCCAGATACTCAATGCGAGTAGGGGCCAGATTTAGTCTTGTTGCAGAGACACTGATGTCGGCAAGAAAGCTGCCGGGTGCCACTGTGCCTGCAGGAACCTCGACACTGTGTTCGATGAACAGACTCTCATCAGAAGATTCGAGCAGGAAGCGTTCACGCTGTATGAAAATGGTGTCTATCGCCAGTGAGCCATCAGCGGTTTGCAGGCGCACGGTGGCTGTGAGTTCACAGACGACATCTTCATCGTTGCTGGCGCCATCGCTGCCCAGAAAGGGTTCGTTGAAAACAACGGCCTGGCGAGCAAAATCGATACTGGCGCCGGACGAGCTGACGAACAGTGCTCGCTCGATGGCACCGTCGCCTTGCCACAGAGCAAGCTCAGGATGATCGAAAATACCGCAATCTCTTTCGGATACAGGATCGCACGCGCTGAGTACAGCTGCGATAATAGGCACGATCAGTAACAGGTATTTCACGGCAGATCCTTATGAAACCAATAGCGAATATGATGGCATGAAAAAGCGTATCGGGGTGGTAGGTGTTGGACTCATCGGTCAGCGTCATGCGCAGGCGGTGCATCGCTCATCCACAGGTGTACTCAGTGCTGTGGTTGACCCCAGTCCGGTGGCTGCAGAGTTTGCCGAGCAGCTCGGAGTGCGCTGTTTTACCAATCTGGATCAATTGCTGGACTCAGGACTGGTCGATGGCGTGGTGCTATCAACGCCCAACGAGTTTCATGTGCAGCAGGCACTGGACTGTATTGCTGCCAAACTGCCGGTACTGGTGGAAAAACCTTTGGCAGTGGATCTTGCTGGCGCCCGGGCCATTGTCAACGCCAGTGAGAGTGCAGGAATTGCTGTGCTAACCGGTCATCACAGACGGCATAATCCGCTGATATCGCGGGCCAGGCAGCTCATCAGCGAGGGTGCACTGGGCAGGATAACAGCCGTACAGGCAACCACCTGGTTCTACAAGCCGGATGATTATTTCAACGTCGGCTGGCGTACGCAACCCGGAGCTGGTCCTGTGTATCTGAATCTTATCCATGACATCGACATGTTGCGGCATTTGTGTGGCGAAATCGTTCAGGTTCAGGCCATGGAATCGAGCAGTATCCGTGGTCACGCTGTGGAAGACACAGCCGTCATTCTGCTCAGGTTTGACCATGGCGCTCTTGGAACGTTAAGCGTCTCGGACTGCACGGTATCGCCCTGGAGCTGGGAATTCACATCCCGCGAAAATCCGGCCTTTCCGGTCACCAACGAGTTGTGTTGTCAGATAGGAGGCACACAAGGCTCATTGGCTATTCCTGATCTGTCATTGTGGCAATACCCTCAAAAGGTTGGCTGGATGGAGCCAATCAGTGCCCTGAAACAACCTTTCGCCATGCAGGATCCCTTGATTCGCCAGATTGATCAGCTGGTCAGCGTTATCAAGGAAGAAGAGGCGCCACTAGTGAGCGCTCGTGATGGAATGATCAATCAGGAGATTATTGAAGCGGTCAAACGCTCGGCCGCAACCCATCGAATCATCGATGTCAGCGCGGGTCTGCAGAAGCTCTGATGGCGATCATCCTGAATAGTCTCTGGCTGGTTTGTCGATTGGTTT
>CAYGSW010000146.1:7911-14872 GCA_964352535.1 uncultured Granulosicoccaceae bacterium
CGATTGGTTTTCTCATGGATGATTAGCCAATAGGTTTTGTCATCGGTCTATGGCTAGCAGTATTCCAGAACACGCTTGAGCAGTTCAGGGGTCACCGGTTTCTGAAGATAGTCAATCACCTGAAAGTGTGCAGCCTTGCTGCAATCCGACGGCTGATCAGACGTGCTGAGAATAAACACGGGAAGGTCGCTGTACCAGTGCTCGCTGCTGATACGCTCAAGTAACTCGAATCCGTTCATGATCGGCATGTTCAGATCCAGCAGTACAAGGTAATTCGTTGTGACTGTATCGTCGCTATAGGCTTGTGTCAGCAGTGTGAGGGCTTCTTCCCCGTGGTGCGCGCGGGTCACTGGTATTGTGCTGTTTTCCCGTTTCAGATACAGCATGAGAAGTTCGACATCAAGATCATTGTCTTCGACGACCAGTAAAGTGCGTTGTGACTTGCCCGATGTCTGTTTGCTGGTTTGACTCATCAAACGACACTATCTCCACTATCCTGCTTGATGTAACACGACTGATTTTTTTTGTGCACCACGCAGCGACGGCCTGCTGCGCTGGATGGACCCAGCACCTGAGTGTAGCGCCGTTGACGTCGCAGCACGTCAGGCGTACGCAACTGGGTGGCTATATTACTGTGATACCTAACCTGTTTGCTCTTGTTTGCCCGAGGATTGTTCGTCCATCCACAGCGTTACATCCTTGCTAAGCATCGGTCGAGAGAACAGAAAGCCCTGGATCTGATCGCATTTCCATTGTTTGAGCAAATCAAGTTGATCATTCTGTTCGACACCTTCGGCAATGACTTTGATGCCCAGCTTCTGGCCGAGCATGACAATTGTGCGAGTGATTTCTGCCGCCTTATCGCTGCTGCCCAGATTGCGAATAAACGATCGATCTATCTTTATGGTGGTTAACGGGAACTGATTGAGATAACGCAATGAGGTCTGGCCACTGCCAAAATCATCCACTGCAATGGCGATACCCGCATGACGCAGTTTGTGTAAGGTTTCTGACACGGCGTGAAAATCATCAACCAGCATGTCTTCGGTTATTTCCAGCTCCAGACGAAATGGTGCAAGCTTGTGACGAGCCAGTATTTGCATCACCACACCAAAAAAATCACCGTTGCTGAATTGTTGTGGTGATACGTTTACCGCGACCGTGGGAAGCACATTGCCTGCTTGCGTGTGCCAGGTACTGGCAAAGCTGCAGGCTGTATCGAGTACGTATTCTCCAATGCCATGCATAATTTTGAGTTTCTCGGCTACCGGAATGAACTCCGCGGGTGATATCTCACCGCGTTCCGGATGATTCCATCGGATAAGCGCCTCGTAGCCTGTTATGCGCTCTGTGAGTGTGTCAATTTGCGGCTGATACATGAGGTAGAACTCCTCATCTCGCAACGCTCGATGCAGATCCTGCTCCATCTGTCGTTGGACCTTGGCGTCTTTGTCGTGCTCGGGTTCAAAACTCACCACGCAGCCCTTGCCAGATTCCTTGGCAGCGTACAAGGCAAGATCAGCCATCCGCAACAAGTCGTTCGGATGGTCATGGTCCTGCGGAAACAGCGATAAACCTATACTGCTACCAATACGCACGTGCAGCGATTGCACATCGTACTCGGCACTGATCTGTTCGATCAGGCGCGTGGTGACAGATTCACTCATTGCCGTTGCGCTCTGCGATTCAAACTCGTCAAACAGAATGACAAACTCATCGCCCCCGGTACGATAGGCACGATCCACAGGGCGCAGAAATCGATTCAGACGCGTCGCAACTTGCACCAGAAGCTCATCTCCGATGCTATGTCCATATGCATCATTCACGGCTTTGAAGCCATCCAGATCCATACCGGCAACCACCACTGTACGCCCTGAAGCACGGGCTTTTTCAATAGCGTGGGCAAGGTCTGTTGCCAGCGCACGGCGGTTAGGCAAGCCGGTCAATTCATCATGCATGGCCAGAAAGTGCGCCTTGTCTTCTGCCGCTTTTCGGAGTGAGATGTCGGTCAAGGTGCCTCGAAATCCGATTGGGTGATCATCTTCGTCGTAACTGGGAACAGCCCTGACCTCCATGAAAGTGCGTGTTGAGCTCCCGTCATCCATGTCGAGTAATGCCTCCAGTGCTGGCGTGCGTTCGTAACGCCCAAGGCAAGCCGCAAACTGCTGAAGCTCTGTATCCTTAAATTCTAGAATGTGCAGAAGATTCTTTCCGACCAACCTGTTCAGGTCGGTCGGCTGGTGATCAGACTGTGAGTTGGCATGGATAAACGTGATGTTCAGTTCGACATCAGATTCCCAAAGCCAATCGGATGCCGTTTCGGCAAACTGCTGAAAACGCCTTTGAGCAACCAGTACCTGCTCACTGGCCGACTCGTAGCGACCAATGACTTTGTTGAGCGTTGTTGCAATCTCAGAATGCTCGTCATCAGTATTGGCCGATAGGCCGCTGGCAAAGCTTGTGTTGTCGCCCAGCTTGCTGTCCAGAGCACTTTGCAGTCGCGCCAGACCAATTGATTCACCGTGCTCTGTGTAGTTGAGTCCCAGCCTTTCAGCTTCGGCGGATACCCGGATTTCCATGAATCTGCCAAGCAAAGTCAGCGTCAGCCAGGTTGCAACGGCTGTAAACAAGGCGATAACCACAACGCCGGTACTCTGTACACCCAGCTGTACAAGGCGAGACTGCGATGTCATATCACTGACCGGCATGACAAACGTAACACCGAGCGTACCCACAACTCCTGCCAGGCCGTGGGTTGCCACGACATCCAGAGGATCGTCCAGCTTGAACCGGCACAGCAGCAAGTGTGAGCCGTAGGTGGCGACTGCTCCACCAGCCATGCCAATGAGGATGGCTTCGTGCATACTCATGTAGATGACGCCAGCCGTACAGGCGACCAGCCCGCCAATCAAACCACTGGTTACCCGTGACGGATTGAAAACGCCTTTGTCAATCACAGCCCCAACGACCATCCCTGCACAGCCACCAAATACTGCGGCGGTCACCGTGCTGAATAACACGCTTGTCAGTCGCGTGTCGTTGGGCGACAGTGAACCGCCGTTAAAGCCCAACCATCCTACAAGCAACACGAAAACGCCGAACAATGCGATGACCGCGTTATGAGCCGGCATGACTTGAGGTTCGCCGTTTTCATCAAATCGGCCAGCTCGTGGTCCGATCATTAGAATGGCTACCAGACCAACCCAGGCCCCAACGCTATGGACGACGGTTGAACCAGCAAAGTCAATGAATCCCAGATCAGCCAACCAGGGGGTGACCTCGGTGTTATACATGTCACCCCAGACCATCCTGCCCACCAGTGGATAGATAAGTCCAGCGATGACGGCCGTGAGCACCATGTAGGCACGAAAGGAGAAGCGTTCGGCCACAGCACCGGACAAGATCGTTGCGGTGGTGCTGCAAAATGCCACCTGGTATATAAAGTGAAGAGGTGTTGTACCAGTGCTAAGCGTGGCTGATGCTGCATCGTCCACCATAGCACTGATAGACACGCCGAACATGAGCAGGCTTCCACCACTGAAAAACACAGCCCAGACGACGAGCAGATCCGTGATGTTTTTCTGTGCAACATTAATGGAATTTTTCGAGCGCACGCGCCCGCCTTCCAGCATCAGAAAGCCCGCCTGCATGGAAAGCACCAGGATGGTGGCCAGAATCAACCACAAAGTATCAACTTCAGAGCCCATGCCGAGCGCTTATATCCCTTAATAAAGACAATAAGCGGCCCAACGACATCAAGCTTGAGGCCTGCGCGAGGCTTGCTGCTTTCTAGCGTGTGATTGAACGAAGGTGTAGTGTGTGAGCACGGTGTTCAATGTCGGCTGATTTATAGGGGTTAAAGCAGCAATATGCGTACCCATACACACCATTGGTCAGCGTAACGCTGCTGGAGACAGAACCCATGGAGCCGGGGCAGTTTATGTCCACAACCCGCCTGAATGGTTGTGTGATGTAACCTTAATCCTGATGGCTGAGCACTATGACGTCTGGGTTGCCATCGGCTTGATGGGCTGTCTGGCTGGCTGATTGTCGGGGTATGTCTGGCACGATACGTTTTCCCCACACAAGTTCTATCGTGACGTTTGATATGCCAAACTGATCAGCTAACTGGCGCTTGATTTTCTCTTTCAGAATGGCGGAGTTTTCGATCAGGTAGTGTTCAAGGCTCACATGAACGCCCAGCTCGTGTTCCAGCTCATTGACCCGGCGAAAGTAGATCTTGCCTACATTGAGCACACCAGGAAGATTAAGCAAGAATGACTTTACATCCTCTATCGCGATGCCTCTGGGGGCATAGTCAATGTTCTTTCTGGCGACTTCAAGCAATGTGACTGCAGATGTGTAGGTGACATAAGACAGCACACCAAGCCCTGCCACCATGTCCACCAGATCCTGCAGTAGCTGGTGTTCAATATGAGCGATGACAATAACCAGCAAGGCAACGACTATCCTGATCACTCTGGACTTGCGAGGCTTTTTGATAGGCGTGTTTTTGGAGGTGATGCTGACGAAGGCGTAAATGGATAACTCGCAGGCTATGTACACCAGTCCGAGAATAGTGGTCTTGTAGGCATAGTTGAGAGGCAAAAAGGTAATTTTCTGTAACGACAGTATGAGCAGTCCAGTTGACACTCCAATCATCAAGGCGCAGCTTATGAGCTGGACGATCTCCTTTTCACGAAAACTGCAGAATCCGTTGGAGTAGTAGGTTGGAATCGTTTGCGACTCTGAAGGCCCCAGATGTCGCAAAGTAGCGAGCACCAGTGATGGCAGGCAATGTGAGAGCACCAGAATACCCAGCGCGATCAGCGTCTGGCTGTTTACTGCAAGGCCGAATATCACCAGAAAACCGAACAACATCAGTTCGGCAAGATAACGTTGATAGTTGGTCGTGTAGAACATGTTGTATCAATTCCTTAGGACACTCTGGTAGCAACGAAAACACGAGGTACAGTCTGATCAGGTGGTCACTGCAACGCAGCCTCCAACCAGATGGAATTATAGTAGCTCATGTACCCCTTCTTACAGCCTGAGCTATTTAAGAGTATTCATGTTGCAACAGTGTACAAAGCTGTCGCAGCTCCCTGGCGGACAATAACAACGCCCAGGATGGTTAGGGGCCACTATTTTCCTCATAGGGTGAGCTTTTTTAGCACATTTACCTGTCTTTCAAGGTGTGCCCGGGAATTGTAAAGAATTGGTTTGACAGAATCTGCCTTTAGTGTCAATTTCGCGATTAAAAAAGATAAACAGGCCGTCGAGAGCACCTTTTGCCCGTCTTTTTCCAGCCTTTATCCGTGCCATATTTCGGAGTTGTCATGAATCACGCCGCGGTTATCACCACACCTTTATCGCCAGGCCGACTTGCTGTCCGGGCTAACTATGCCACTGACGAATCGACTATCGTGAGACAGCTGCTGCAACGGATAAAGCTTGGCAAGGCTGCACGCGAGAACATCGCCAGCGAGGGCGCAGATATTGTGGATCGCGTGCGACGCGAAACCTCGCCTTCCATGATGGAGAGCTTTCTGGCCGAGTACGGACTCTCAACCTCTGAAGGTGTTGGTTTGATGTGCCTTGCCGAGGCGCTGTTAAGAGTGCCCGATGCAGAAACGATAGACGAGCTCATACACGACAAGATCGAGCCTTCCGACTGGGGCTCACATCTGGGTCATTCGTCATCATCGCTGATAAATGCGTCCACCTGGGCGTTGATGCTCACCGGAAAAGTACTTGATGATGACGAGACGCGTCCGGCTGCCGCACTGCGTGGCTTGATCCGTCGCATGGGTGAACCTGTTGTGCGCACAGCTGTCGGACAATCAATGAAACTGCTCGGCAAGCAGTTTGTGCTGGGCCAGACTATCGAAGAAGGCATGAAGCATGCGCGTGAGCTTGAAGCCAAAGACTACACCTTCTCTTACGACATGCTGGGTGAGGCTGCACGCACAGACGATGATGCCGTACGCTATTTTGAGGCTTATACCAAAGCGATCACCGCTATCGCAAAACAGGCCAATGGCGATGTGCGCTCCAGTCCCGGCATCTCGGTCAAACTTTCCGCTTTGCATCCGCGCTACGAATACACGCATAAAGAGGATGTCATGAATACGCTGGTTCCGCGCGCTCTGGAACTGGCCCGGCAGGCAGCGGCCGCTGATATCGGATTCAATATCGATGCCGAAGAGCAGGATCGGCTGGATCTTTCATTGGATGTCATCGAGGCGTTATTGTCTGACCAGGCGCTTGCCGGATGGGAAGGGTTTGGCGTGGTTGTGCAATCATACGGAAAACGTGCGCTGCCGGTTATCGATACCCTTTATGAACTGGCCACACGTCTGAACAGAAAAATCATGGTTCGCCTGGTCAAGGGAGCCTACTGGGATACCGAGGTAAAGCTTGCACAGGAGCTGGGCGTTAATGCCTTCCCCGTGTTCACACGAAAGATAAACACCGACGTCAGCTACATGGCCTGTGCCCAGCATCTGATGGAACGACGCGATCGCATCTACCCGCAGTTCGCCACACACAATGCACACACGTGCGCTGCCGTACTGGCCTTGGCCGGCAACGACAAGGACGGCTTTGAGTTCCAGCGCCTGCATGGCATGGGTGAGTCACTGCACAGCATCGTGAAAGATACCCACGGTACACGTTGCCGGGTTTATGCACCGGTGGGTGCGCACCGTGATTTGCTTGCCTACCTGGTCAGGCGATTGCTGGAAAACGGCGCTAACAGCTCATTTGTCAATCAGGTGGTGGATGAGACCATCCCGTCCGCCGAGATCACACGCGATCCTGTTGATGAAGTGCTGGCATTAGGTGATGACATTGCCAATCCGGACATCCGACTGCCCGGTGAGTTGTTTGCACCGTATCGAGCCAATACGAAGGGCTACAGAATCAACGACCACGCATCGATCACCCCAATCCTGGAAGG
>CAYGSW010000147.1:0-14820 GCA_964352535.1 uncultured Granulosicoccaceae bacterium
TCCATCACCAGGGGAAGGAAAACCCAGCGACTGCAATGACAACTGTGTCCCTTCACGCATGCTCTCATCGCGCCCGGTCAGGTAGTGGACGATTCCGCCCGCTGCCTGTATCGCGTTAACAAATTTCGCAGCACCCGAAATGGTCACATCATGCTGACAGTAGTGGCTACTGAAAAAACGTGGCGTCCAGAAATCGAGGTATTCCTCGATGATCTGATCGATAACACCATCCGTCAAGCCCAGCAGCGCCATACTGTCGTAAGCGCTCCACGTCGGAAAGTGCTCCGGTGCTGCTTTCGAGAGTATCGGTTGATTGTACTGCGTGGCAAACTCGCGCATGATGACAGCACTTCGCGGCCGATTGTCCAGCAACGTGGAATCCAGGTCGAAGACAACCAGCTGTTGCTTGCATCGCTGTATAATGTCAGAGAGAAACGCCCTTGCACGAGCCGATCGAAGAGGTAGAGCGCCGGTAACAGGGTCGGGTACAGAATCCATTACCGCCATTCAGCGCATCCCACCAGGACCGCCCATTCCTCCCATACCACCCATGCCTGGTGGCATCTTTCCCTGCATGGCGCGCATCATCTTTGCCATGCCACCCTTACTCATCTTCTTCATGGTGCGGGCCATCTGTTGATGTTGCTTGACCAGCTTGTTCAGATCCTGCACCTGTAATCCAGCCCCTGCAGCAATACGTTTTTTACGACTGCCCTTGAGCATGGCAGGATATTTTCGTTCCTGCGGTGTCATGGAATTCACCAATGCAATCATGTGAACGAATTGCTTGTCATCGCCCATCTTGGCTTTCACCGCATCGGGCACATCACCCATGCCGGGCATCTTGTCCATGATGGAGGCCATACCACCCATGTTGGCCATCTGTTCCAACTGATCTTTCAAATCATTGAAGTCGAAGTTCTTGCCCTTCTTCATCTTGTTGGCAAACTTCTCGGCCTTGGCATGATCAACCTTGGCCGTAACTTCTTCTACCAGACTGACAACATCGCCCATCCCCAGGATGCGAGAAGCAATACGTTCAGGATGAAAAGTTTCCAATGCATCCGTTTTCTCACCTGCACCAATGAACTTGATGGGCTTGCCCGTGATGACGCGAACCGACAACGCGGCACCACCGCGGGCATCACCGTCTGTTTTAGTAAGAACAACACCCGTTAACGGGAGTGCCTCACCAAAGGCTTTTGCGGTGTTTGCGGCATCCTGACCTGTCATGCTGTCAACAACAAACAGTGTCTCGATAGGTTTGATGGCAGCATGCAGTTGCTGGATTTCGGCCATCATTTCCTGATCAATGGCAAGCCGGCCTGCGGTATCCACCAGCAGCACATCGACAAACTGTTTTTTGGCTTCCGCCAGAGCAGCCTTTGCAATAGCTACAGGAGACTGGTCAACCGTACTATCGAAGAAAATGGCGTCGACAGAGCCTGCCAGAGTTTCCAGCTGTTTGATCGCGGCCGGACGGTACACATCACAACTGACCACCATGACCTTTTTCTTGTCACGCTCTTTTAACAGGCGCGCCAGTTTGCCCACGGTGGTGGTCTTACCAGCACCCTGCAGACCGGCCATAAGCACCACAGCAGGCGGCTGGGTAGACAGATTCAGTGGTTCGGCAGTAGCCCCCATCACTGAGACGAGTTCGTCATTAACAACTTTGACGAATGCCTGACCCGGGGACAAACTGCCAATGACCTCCTGGCCCATGGCTTTGTCACGCACTGCATCCACCAGCTGCTTGACCACCGGCAGCGCTACGTCGGCCTCCAGCAGCGCCATCCGCACCTCACGCAAGGTGTCCTTGATGTTGTCCTCGCTAAGGCGGCCCTGCCCACGAAGGTTTTTGATCGTACTGCCTAAACGCTCACTGAGTGAATCGAACATGTTTTGCCTGTCTTTGTCGTTTTCTGGAGGCCCCTGGACTGCCAGGAAGCCCATTGTTAATCCTAATATTTCGGGTTATCGGACAACTAGTATATGGCAGTGGTGACAGGAGTAAACCCCACGTCAGCAACGGTGGGTATCCTCATTCCATGACGATATAACGGGGACGAACCAGGCTAGTACAACTTTTCAGGCACATCCTGGGACTGAGAAGGCACGCTGTTCATACCCGCAACCCCAACCTGCACATGCTGACAAGATAACGCCCAACACCTACGACATCATGCGCCTTACGCACTCTGGTTGCCTCCCAGGAGGCTGTCAACCCTCTACAGCCTTACGTCGGACATTACCCATCTGCTTGTCAAGTGATACCCTGGATCCATCACTGCTACCTGCTGCATGGGCCTGCCCGTTGCGATAACGCACCTTTGTAGCACGACGAGTAACAAGGCCTTCCATGCAGGCATCCCGTACCACTTCTCGCTTGCGTATTACAAGGCTGGAACCCGGCCCCGATTGCTCACGGCCCGCTTCGGCTGCGGCTTGTTCTTCCGCCGTCCGACGCTCGGCATCCAGTCGCCTTGCTCGCTGCAACACAGCCAGGGCAAATCCTACCCGGTAATCAAAACTTGCCGAACGACCCGGCTCCACGGTGCCATGGGTTTTATGGATTTTCAGTGAACGCTCCATAGCAGCCGACAGATACTCGTAAGTCAGCGATGCAACTTCTGCATCGATACTGAACCCCCGAAATTCGATCGTGTCACTGCGCACACAGATACAATCATGCAGCAGCGCAACGGCTGATCCCAGCACCCCCACATAACTGGGTACCGCACGAAAAGCCTTGCCAATCCTGCTAGCACCAAATTCACTGGTCTCCAGATCCTTGTCAGTGATTCCGAAACGGTCCATCAGCGATTGACAGCGGCGCATGGCGATCTCAGCCTCATGCGGGCTGGACTCACTTTCGCGGCTCATCGCGTAGAGCTTGCGGATGCGCCCTAGCAGCTTGTCGCGGTCCATGTGAGTGTTGTCAGGTGCAGTTTGCGTTTCCATACGCGATGCCTCTTGGCTGTTGTTTGCGGCCGAACAGCATACCTGTTTACAACCCCGATATCGCCAATTGCCGACTGCTGGTGGCATATCGGCGTTTATTGGCGGATAATCCGGTTCACCCCAGCCGCTGAATTCCACAGGATCAGGTCATTGTGAGTTTTGCATTATCGCTCATAGCAGCAGCTTTCTACAGTGTTTCAAGCGCTATGCTGTCGCGCACCTTAAAAGGGCGTTCTGCATTGGCGGCCAGTGCAGGCGTGCCGGTGGCCGGTGCTGAGCCGCCCATTGGCGACGACAAACTGCATCGTCTTACCCTCATTTTTGCATCCGTTGCGATGCTTATTCACGGCTGGGTTGTCATTCATCAAACCGGGTTGCCACATAGGCTTTACCTGCCGTTGTTCACATCCATTGCCGCTACCACCCTCACGATTGTGCTGTTCCATATCTTTCTGTGCCTGCGAAAACCTGCAGATTATCTGGGCCTGGCGGTCTATCCCGGGGCGGCAATCTCATTGATCGCCAGCCAGGCTTCTGGCGGGGGCACACCTATTGATGGCCAGGCCATCCAGATTCATGTGCTGCTATCGCTGGTTGCCTATGGCATTCTTTCGCTGGCCGCCGCTCAGGCCGTATTGGTAGCCATCCAGCGCCATTATCTGGCAACCCACAAACCGGGCGGATTCATACGCGCCCTGCCACCACTGGACACTACGGAAAGCCTTCTATTCTCGCTGCTTGGCACAGGCTTTGTGATGTTGTCAGCCGCGCTGATCAGTGGATTCATGTTTCTGGATAACATGTTTGCTCAACAGCTGGTCCATAAAACCGTTCTATCTTGCGTGGGTTGGGCTATTTTCGGTGTGCTGCTATACGGGCGCTGGCAATTCGGCTGGCGTGGCAAAAAGGCTGTGCACTGGACGCTGGGCGGATTTGCCGTGCTGGTTCTGGCCTATTTCGGAACGAAAATCGCCCTGGAAGTGCTGATAGATTAAGAAACTTGCCTAAACCGTCAGGCTATCGCGGATATAACGCGAAAAAAGGCCTGCTCGTTGCTATAGTGCAACCATCTAAAGCAATGAAGGCCAGTTGTTCTTGAACAGCATCCCCATCAGCGTACTGGGCACCATCCTGGTATTGCTGGTATTAATCTCGGGTTTCTTTTCCGGCTCCGAGACAGCTCTCATGTCGTTAAACCGTTACCGGCTGCGACATCAAGCTAACAACGGCAACAAGGCCGCCCAGCGCACAGCACGGCTGCTGGAAAACCGCGACAGACTGATCAGTCTCATCCTCCTGGGCAATAATTTCGTCAACATTTTGGCCTCGGCCATCGCCACCGTCATCGCTCTGCGGCTCATGGGTGAAGCTGGCATCGCAGTCGCAACCGGGTTACTGACCATTGTCATCCTGGTGTTCGCAGAAGTTACTCCCAAGACCTTCGCAACTCGACGGGCAGAGCAGTTCGCTTTTGTGGCTTCAGCCGTCTATGTGCCACTCATGTACGTTACCTACCCTTTGGTTGCTGCCACAAACTGGTTGAGCAGCACCATTCTGCGTTTGCTCAACACCGATCAGATGTCGGATGATGAGCACCTGTCCAGCGACGAACTTCGCACCGTATTGAGTGAAACAGCGGGCATGATCCCGCAGCGACACCGTGACATGCTGGTGAATATCCTTGATCTTGGCACTGTCTCGGTCAATGACATCATGGTGCCGCGTAATGAAATTGTCGGTATCGATCTGGACGATCCCTGGGACGATGTCATGAAGGACATCAGCGACAGCCCACACAGTCGCTTGCTTGTATACAGAGAAAATGTCGACAACGTGGTGGGTTTTATCTACCTGCGCAAGATGATCGACGCCTTGCGCTCAGGCAAGATCAATCGTACCTACCTCGAATCTGTCGTACGCGATCCGTATTTCATCCCGGAAGGCACCACACTCACCGTCCAGCTACTGAACTTCCAGCGCGAAAAGCGTCGGGTGGGACTGGTCGTGGATGAGTACGGTGATATCCAGGGCATGCTGACGCTTGAAGACATTCTCGAAGAGATTGTGGGTGAGTTTGACAATGACCCCAGAATTGCCCCGGCAGAAATCCGACCGCAACCGGATGGCAGTTTTATCGTCGATGGCACGACCCAAGTGCGTAACCTGAACCGCTCATTCAACTGGTCCCTGCCTTCAGAAGGTCCGAAAACACTCAACGGTATAGTCGTTGAACACTTCGAGAGCTTTCCACCGCAAGGCGCTGTGTTTACGTTCAACGGCCACCCGATGACCATTCTGGCTGTTGAGGACAACAAAGTTCAGCAGGTTCGTATCGAGCCACTTGAAACTCATATGCAGGATGACGAGTCCACGGCCGTTAGCTAACCAGTCGATGTCCAAAGCTAAACAGCGCTACCAATGCACCCAGTGCGGGGCCATATCCACTAAATGGAGTGGACAATGCGCTGACTGCAGTGAGTGGAATTGCCTCGAAGAAACAGCAGCCCCCGTTGCCAGCGCTGCGAATTCTGCCACAGCGGCAGCCACCAATGCCCGCTATGGCGGCTATGCAGGCGGCAGTGGAATCACCAATGCATCCGATGTAGCGCTGGTGGAACAGGCGAGAACAAAAACCGGGTTAAGCGAACTCGATCGGGTGTTGGGTGGCGGTCTGGTTGAAGGCTCTGTGACGTTGCTGGGTGGTGATCCAGGCATCGGTAAGTCCACACTGCTGGTGCAATGCCTGGCCTATCTAAGCCAGCAAGCGCGCGTGCTGTACATCACCGGCGAAGAATCATTGCAGCAGGTCACACTTCGCGCCAGAAGACTGAATCTGCCTGAAGACAAACTTCGCCTGTTAGCCGAGACACAAGTGGAGGCGATCCTTGCCCATGCCAGCAAGGAAAAGCCACAAATCATGGTTATCGATTCAATCCAGACCATGTATACCGAACTGCTCAGCTCGGCACCCGGTGCCGTCGCTCAAGTGCGTGAGAGTGCGGCGCGACTGGTCCGCTTTGCCAAACAGACCGGCACCTCGATTTTCCTCGTGGGACACGTCACCAAGGAAGGCGCGCTGGCGGGTCCGCGCGTGCTTGAGCACATGGTTGACACCGTTCTGTATTTCGAAGGAGATCCTGGCAGCCGCTACCGTGTGATTAGAGCCGTCAAGAATCGCTTTGGCGCAGTTAACGAGCTGGGTGTGTTTGCCATGGACGAATCCGGTCTGAAGGTGGTAAAGAATCCATCGGCTATCTTTCTCTCTCGTCATCCGGAGCCTGTCAGCGGCAGCGTGATCATGGTGACCCGCGAAGGCACACGTCCGATGCTGGTGGAAGCGCAGGCCCTGGTAGATACCAGTCATTCCAATAGCGCCCGGCGAGTGTCATTGGGTCTGGAGCAGAATCGATTGTCGATGTTACTGGCCGTCATGCACCGGCACGCTGGCATTGCCATGTTTGATCAGGATGTTTACGTCAACGTGGTGGGCGGTGTACGAATTTCAGAAACTGCGGCCGATTTGCCAGTGTTACTGGCCGCCCTGTCTTCGTTCAGAACACGCCCGTTACCGAGCGATCTGGTGGTATTCGGCGAAATTGGTCTGGCAGGCGAGGTGCGGCCCGTGGCCAATGGTGAGGAACGATTGCAGGAGTCGGTCAAACATGGCTTCAAGCGTGCGATTGTGCCCAACGGCAACATGCCCAAGAAGCCGATCAAGGGCTTGCAGGTTGACGGGATTCACCGTCTGCACGAAGCCATAGATTTGCTGGACTGAGCATTCGCACAAAGCACCGCCGAGCACCTGATTTGCCCAACGCATGTGCAATCTTCAGTAAACTAGCGGCATCGGGGGCAATGCCTTACTACCTCCAGATCACCTCCTTCAATAATCAGGATTGGCCTAAGCCTGTGTCCCAGAAATCGCGCAAGATTCCCAAGTCAACCAAGTTCGAGGACGCATTGAGCGAACTGGAAGCTATCGTCGAAACACTAGAGGATGGTGAGCAGTCGCTGGAAGCTTCACTGGAGCAGTTTGAGCGTGGCGTCAGTCTGTCACGGTTCTGTCAGCAAAGCCTGAATTCTGCTGAGCAGAAGGTGAAGATACTGCTTGCCGAAGACGATGTGGATGGCGAACTTGAGTCATTTGAATCGCCAGACACATCTGTATGAGCACTTCAGGTACAACGGCCTCATTGGTAGCGCATGATTTCGAACCTGTGCTGCGCGCCTACCAGGCACGCGTAGACAAAGCACTGATCGAGCGCCTGCCTGCTAGTGATTCAACATCCACTCAACTGCCGGTTGCCATGAGATACGCGGTAACAAACGGCGGCAAGCGTGTACGGCCTGTGCTTGCGTACTCGACCGGCAAAGCGCTCGGCATTGCTCTTGATCGTCTCGATACGCCAGCCTGCGCGCTTGAAATGATGCATGCCTATTCGTTGGTCCACGACGATCTGCCCGCCATGGATGATGACGACTTGCGACGTGGCAAACCCACCTGTCACAAGGCGTTTGATGAGGCCATCGCCATTCTGGCAGGAGACGCACTACAAGCATTGGCGTTCACCGTTCTTGCACTCAATCCAGACCCTGAACTCTCAGACCGCGCCAAGCTGACAATGATTCAGGAACTGGGCAATGCCAGCGGCGCTGAAGGCATGGCTGCCGGACAAGCGATCGATCTGGAAGCGGTTGGTGTTCAGTTAAATCTTGCACAACTGGAAAACATGCACAGACACAAAACCGGTGCGCTAATCAAAGCCAGCGTGCTGCTGCCTGCCGTGATGGCGGTGCAGCGTGACGACGAGGTACTTGTCCGGTTGGATGAATATGCGGGTGCCGTGGGCTTGAGCTTTCAAATTGTTGATGACATTCTTGACATCGTTAGTGACACAGAAACTCTTGGCAAGACACAAGGTGCAGATATCGCGCTCAATAAACCCACTTACCCCGCACTGTTGGGGCTTGATGGCGCACAGGCACATGCGCGCAACATGCATGAGAGAGCCTTGGCTGCCCTGGATGGCCTGAGTTCAAATTTTGATGAGCTACGTATGTTGTCCGCGTATATTGTGAATCGCACGCATTAATCGTGTTGGGCTTATAGCGTGACAAAGCCCATTACTAATTTGTTGATACGCCGACTCCACTGTGAGACTCGAACGTAACACCGTTTACCTGAAAACATGACTGCAGCTCCAGACTACCCTCTACTTGGCAACATCAACGATCCGGCAGACCTTCGTCTGCTGGATGAATCAGACCTGCCAGCCGTGTGCAAGGAGCTGCGGGAGTATGTCATTGATTCGGTCTCACGTACCGGTGGGCATCTGGGTGCAAGCCTTGGAACCATAGAATTAACCGTGGCATTGCATTATGTCTACAACACACCGCGCGACAAACTCGTCTGGGATGTTGGACACCAGACCTACGGGCACAAGATTCTCACCGGGCGCCGAGAGCGGATGGACAGCATGCGTAAAAGCGGTGGATTGGCAGGTTTCCCGAATCGCACTGAAAGTGACTATGACACGTTCGGCGTGGGTCACTCCAGCACCTCGATCAGTGCCGCACTGGGTATGGCACTGGCAGCAAGGCATCAAGCGGCCGGAGATTTTGCTACTGCTGAAAAAGCGATTGCAGTGATCGGTGATGGCGCTTTAACGGCAGGGCTGGCTTATGAAGCATTGAATCATGCCGGTGGCATGAAGGCCGACATGCTAGTGATCCTCAACGACAACGATATGTCCATATCACCCAATGTGGGCGCCATGAACAAATACCTGTTGAGCATGATCTCCGGCAAGATTTATACAGGTGCAAGAGAAAATAGTAAAAAGGTTCTCAGTAAAGTGCCCTCTATGCTGGAGCTTGCCCGCCGCACCGAGGAGCATGTCAAGGGCATGGTTGTCCCTAGCTCACTGTTTGAAGAACTTGGGTTCAATTACTTCGGCCCCATTGACGGCCATGATATCGAGAGCCTGGTGTCGGTCCTCAAAAATCTCAAAGAACTCAAAGGGCCCTTGTTCCTGCATGCCGTCACTGAAAAAGGGCACGGCTATCAATTTGCATTGGATGATCCACTAGCCCTTCATGCGATTGGTCCTTTTGATCCTGCCACCGGCAAAGCGCTTACCAGTTCCAAATCCAATCGCCCTACTTACACTAAGGTGTTCGGCAACTGGCTTTGCGACATGGCAGAACAGGATGAACGTGTGGTGGCGATCACGCCGGCCATGCGCGAAGGCTCTGGCATGGTTGAATTCGAAGAGCGTTTCCCGGAGCGCTATTTTGATGTCGGTATTGCTGAACAACACAGCGTGACGCTGGCGGCAGGACTGGCATGCGGCGGCCTTCGTCCGGTTGTGGCTATTTATTCCACGTTTTTTCAGCGTGCTTTTGACCAGTTGGTGCATGACGTTGCACTACAGAACCTGCCTGTTCTGTTCGCGATCGATCGCGCTGGCGTGGTTGGTCCCGACGGACCCACCCACGCGGGCAGTTTTGATTACTCTTTCATGCGCTGCCTGCCCAATATGGTCATCATGGCACCTGCTGATGAAAATGAATGTCGACAAATGCTATACACCGGCATGCAGATTGATGGGCCCAGCTCAGTTCGCTATCCACGCGGCAATGGCCCTGGAGTGGATGTTGACGAGACCATGAGCGCAATGCCCATCGGCCGCGGCGAGACAAGACACGAAGGCAAACGTATAGCTTTGTTGGCATTTGGCACCATGGTGACACCAGCGGTGACTATTGGCAGTGAAGCCGATTACACCGTCATCAACATGCGCTTTGTCAAACCTCTGGATACCGATCTGATTGAACGCATTGCCCAGTCACATGATCTCATCATTACCATTGAAGAGAACGTCATACCAGGCGGTGCGGGTGCAGGCATTGCAGAGCATCTCCTCAATTTGGGAAGCCGAACACCTGTCAGACTCATCGGCTTGCCGGATGAATTTGTTGATCACGGGTCGCGTGAAGAATTACTGGAATACTGCAAGCTGGATGAAGCTGGATTGCGAGCACAGATCAATGCGTTGGTGGATGCTTTTGATGCGCCGGAGTCGTTGTAGTTGAGCGCGAGCGGAACGGAGTAAAACGCAAACTCAAGCGAAAAGGACATTCGTTACTGACGTACTGACATAATCCATCAAGGATTACATCAACCCGAAACCGCTTCGCGCGCGACCTCAACTTCAACCTCTGCAACAATATCAAACCAGTTGCTGGCGCAATGCTGTGCCAGCACGCTCACACGTTCTGGCCGTTCCTGCAAGTGCGATTGCATGGTGCTCAAGGCGATTGCATCGGAGTTGTTCTGTTCGGACAGGTGCCCCAGCAGAATGCACTGAAGCTGCTCGTGATCCAGCTGACTGAGCAAACTACCTGCCTGATCATTGCCAAGATGGCCATAGTTGGAACGAATGCGTGCTTGCAGGCTTGGCGGGTAAGGACCATTTGCCAGCATCTCATTGTCGTAGTTGCACTCCACCACAAGCCCGTGCACACCTTTCAGCTTCTCTTTGACATGTGCAGTGCAAACCCCAAGATCCGTAACATTGGCAAAGCGTGCATTAAACGCTTCAAATACAAACTGACAGGACTCGGCGGCATCGTGTGGCGTGGGAAAAGGGTCAACATTGATATCACCGATGATGAATGTCTCGTGTGCTGTAAACAGCCTGACTGAGGCAAAACGGTTATCGCGAGCCTTGTGATAAGTGCCGTGTGTACACCAGATCGGCAGGCCGAACTTGCGTGAGAGTGGTCCAACGCCTTTGACGTGATCACCGTGTTCGTGAGTGAGTAACACAGCATCCACATCGGAAGGGCTTATGCCCAGACCGTACATGCGCGCGATGGCCTCTTTCATCGTGAAACCACAATCCACCAGTAACGTGGTGTCGCCCGCCTGCACCAGCAGCGAGTTGCCTGAGCTGCCGCTGCCCAATGCTGCAACACGGATCATCAGCTTATCTGCTGTGCCAGTGCACTGAGTAGTTCTTGCTCCTTATCGGGTGGTAGTCTGCCACCATCAACATTGGTTAACGATACACGTACAGCGCTCACATGAATGGGTGACAATGCAACGACCAGCGGTGTGGCTTCATCTGAAAATTCTATTCTTCCGACATTGTCGTCGGTACTCACGATGCTGTATTCCAGTGCCTGCAGTGCTGCCAGAACCTGTTGATACGACGTCTGAAAGCCTCGCTGGATCAGCATTTCACTACCGCCAGCATTGCTCTGCACGACCGCGTCGTCAAGTATGGCACTCACCTCTTCTGCACCCAGAATGCCACGAGCCCTCTGTTGCTCAACACCCAGAAAAACCAGAAAACGGTTTAACAAGGCATTGGTGTTCTCAGGATCGTGTGAGCTGACAGGCCAGCTTGCATCCCCGGCATCGCGGGTTGCATTGACCACATCTTCATCCGCCACTTGCGAACGAGCAAAGAGTCGGGTGCCGCCGCCAGCGCGTTCCATTCGAAACGCAATGCGCGTGTATTGATCAGCGCCAGCGACAAGATTGCGCAAGAGGTTGGTAGTTGCCACAGCACTGTTGGGGCGCCATCGGGTTGCTATCACACCCGCCACAGGCTCAGTCTGATCAACAACGTATTTCTCCTTACGCACAAAAAGCAATAGTTGTGGCCAGAGCTCTTCCGGTGCGAGCTGAAACTCCAGCCAGCTCTGTCCACCTTCACGCACGAAACGCACAGTGTCGAACTGCGGCAATAGGGTATTGCGAGTAATCGCAGCATTACCGGTACCCGGCAGCACGAACTGCTCCGCATTGCTGACGTCGGTAAGGTCCGGGGGTACTTGCAGTGTGCGGGCTTCAGAGGCCGTTTTGGAATAAACAACATCCGGGCTGTTTGGCGAGCTCAAGCTGCTACACCCACTGAGCAAGGCGAGACACACGACACCAGGCACCGCCGCTCGCAAGTCGCTGTAAGCCCCCTTCATCGTAATGCTCCTGCCTTGACCAAGGCTGCTCTTATCGATTCATGGTACTGCTCGTCCAGCTCGGTCAGTGGCAAACGAATGCCTGAACCGATTTTACCCATGGCATGCAAGGCCCACTTCACGGGTATAGGGTTGGACTCCTGAAATAGCACCTGGTGCAGATCGCTGATCAGATCCTCTTCGGCTTGCGCCGCTTCACGGTTACCCTCAACAGCTGCCATGCACATACGATGCATTTGGGCGGGCACCACATTGGCCGTTACGGAAATGTCACCGTGCGCACCAGCCAGCATGCTCTCCATAGCGGTTGCATCATCACCTGTCACGATCACGAATCCATCGCTGCACTGTTCAACCAGTTCCTTGATGCGCGCAACCGTGCCGTGCGCTTCTTTGATGCCGACAATGTTGCTTACCTTGGACAGTGTTGCCGTGGTCTGGGGAAGCATGTCGAGCGCCGTTCTACCCGGCACGTTGTACAGTATCTGTGGAATGGATACCGCCTCTGCAATCGCCATGAAGTGCTGTACGAGACCTGCCTGAGTCGGTTTGTTGTAGTACGGCGTTACCAACAGGCAGGCATCAACGCCAGCCTCAACCGCATGCTGCGTCAGCTCAATGGCCTCAGCTGTGGAGTTTGCCCCTGTACCGGCAATGACGGGCGTGCGTTTGCCCACGATATCCACAACCCGTTTGATCACATGGGTGTGCTCAGGGACTGTCAATGTGGCCGATTCGCCGGTGGTGCCCACGGCAACGATGGCGTCGGTGCCCGCCTCGATATGAAATTCGACCAGATCGGCTAGCCCTGCGTCATCCACCGATCCGTCATCGTGCATCGGAGTGACTAGCGCCACCATACTGCCTTTGAACATGTATTGCTCCCGGAAACAAGTCGCTCATGGTACTGACGGGACACGCCTTTCTCAACCAGAAATGTGTGTTTGGCAAACCACGAGTCTGTAACGCTCATAAACCCAGACTAATCATAGTACGCACAGAGGCAAGGTTGTGAATAATGCGCTGTTGCCTTGCTAAACTATTCCGATCAACAACCAAAGGAATAGCCCCCCATGAGCGCACCACAAATCGGTCAAGCCGCCCCCGCGTTTAAACTGCCGGCCACCTCAGACCAGACAATCTCCTCTGCCAGCCTGAAAGGCAGCAAAGTGGTGCTGTATTTCTACCCTCGCGATGCCACACCGGGATGTACGACAGAAAGCCAGAACTTTCGCGATGCCAGTGATCAATTCACGCAAGCAGGCGCTGTGATACTCGGCATATCGCAGGATTCAGTGGAAAGCCACGAGAAATTCAAGGCGAAGCAGGAAATGCCGTTCGAGCTTCTGTCGGACGAGCCTGGCGATGTCTGTCGCGCCTATGACGTCATCAAGTTAAAGAAGATGTACGGCAAGGAGTTCGAAGGTATCGAACGCAGCACGTTTCTCATTGACGAGTCAGGCGTACTGCGTGCCGAGTGGCGAAAAGTGAAAGTCCCGGGGCACGTGGACGAGGTGCTGGCAGCGGTTCAGGCGCTTTAGCAAAACCCATACGCTAACTTTCAGACAGCGGTTCCTTCCCCATGCGCTCGGTGTTCTCGAGCCTTGGGCCAGGCATTCATCACAGCCTGCACCAGGGTGGCCAGCGGGATAGCAAAGAAAACGCCCCAGAGCCCGAAAAGCCCTCCGAAAAACAGTACTGCCGTGATGATGGCCAATGGGTGCAGATTGACCACCTCGGAGAACAGTAACGGTACCAGCACGTTACCATCCAGAATCTGGATGACCTGGTAGGCAAGGAGCAAATAGCCCAACTTTGCGCTGAAGCCCCACTGAAAAAAGCCGATGAGCGCAATGGGCACGGTAACAGCAATGGCCCCGACATAAGGGATGATGACCGACAAGCCAACCAGAAAGCTCAGCAATAACGAGTAGTTAAGCCCCATTATTGCGAACAGCACGTAGGTTACAGCCCAGACGATGAGAATCTCGAAGAACTTGCCACGAATATAGTTGGCAATTTTTTCGTCCACTTCACGCCAGACCTGAAACGTCAGCTCGCTGCGCTTGGGCACGAACTTGTTGGCAAAGTTGAGCAGCTTGTGCTTATCTTTCAGGGCGAAAAACACCATGATAGGCACAAGCACCACATAAACCGAAATCATGACGATCGTGCCGAGGCGCGCCAGAGAGAACGACAGAACACTCTGCGTGATTGATGTCAATTCACTGCGCAGGTTACCAATGAGATCGTTTACCTGTTCTACAGTGAATATATCCGGGTATTTTTCCGGCAGCCTGAGCAACTGTTCCTGAATATTCTGAATCATGCCCGGAAGCTCACGGACAATGCTGGTGAGCTGTTGGGACAATACCGGAACCAGGCCAAACAAAACAATGACAATGATCGCAATGATCATTGCCAGTACGAATACCGAAGCCAGAGTGCGCGGCAGATGCCAGCGCTCCATAGTAGCCACCACGCTTTCCAGCAGATAAGCCAGAATAAGCGCCACCAGGACAGGCGCCATGATTCCGCCCACCAGCCAGATGAGGCCAAAGACCACCAAAAGGAGAATGGATAGGATAACCGCCTGGGGATCCGAAAGATTTCGGGTATACCAGTCACGGAGAATGTCATACATCGCCGGGACGACTCCACTTAAGCAACTGAGAAAACGAACTCATCATTGTACCCGCACAGGAGTATGACATTACGACAAGCCTCATTTACTTACAAAATTCTTAACACTTGATACCACGGCCGGCATGATCAGCAAGCTGCGTGGTTCTGTTTAAGTGCTTGTGGTCCGGGAATAACGATCGAAGCGAAAGTGTGAGAGTTCGAGTCAATTGAGGTGAATAGTTG
>CAYGSW010000148.1:0-13588 GCA_964352535.1 uncultured Granulosicoccaceae bacterium
TTACGCGGAAATCTGGCCAAAATATCGCGCTCTCGGCCGATCAGCTTATTCTCGGGCAGCCTCCTAGAGTCAGTGTGTAATGCATAAGTGCTTTACAGTAGCGACTTGAGCCAAGCGAAAGAGGGATTGAGATACATGTGGGGAAAGCTATTGGGTGGTGCCTTTGGCTTCATGATTGGAGGGCCTCTTGGCGCAGTCCTTGGCGCAGCCTTGGGACACACCTTCGACAAGGGCATGAAAGCCCAGTTGACGCACGACGTACCAGAAGATGATTTGCCGCCAGGTGACGCTGAGCGCATCAAGATGGCGTTTTTTACGGCCACTTTTTCTGTCATGGGCCATATTGCCAAGGCCGATGGGCATGTCCACCCTACTGAGATTGCGTTTGCCGAGTCGGTAATGAAACAGATGAAGCTTGATAGTGAGCTTCGTGCGGCAGCGATAAAGCTGTTCAATCAGGGAAAAGAGCCTGATTTTGATGCCACAGCATTGGTGCTTCAATTTCGTCAGGAATGTCAGCGCCGCACCAGCCTGTACCGCATGTTTATAGAGATTCAGATTCAGGCTTCATTGGCCGATGGCACTATGTCAGCCGAAGAAGAGCGGGCGCTTCTGAAGGTAAGTTCAGTACTGGGGTTTACCGAAAACACCTTCCGCCAGCTGGAGATGCTTGTGCGTTTCAGCATGGGCATGATGGGCGCGGGTGCCGCAGAAAGCGGCAGCGCCAACGCTGGCAGTGCAGGGGGTCGCCGACAATCAACGTCAGATGCTGCCGCCGGACCACTGTCTGTCCGCGCCGCCTATAAGGCACTGGGAGTGGGGCCTGACGATGACAAGCAGACGATCAAGCGAGCCTATCGGCGCCTGATGAGTCAACATCACCCGGACAAGCTGGTGTCAAAAGGGTTGCCAGAAGAGATGATCAAATTGGCAACCGACAAAACCCAAAATATCCAGAAGGCCTACGAGAAAATCAAGGAAAGCCGTGGCTGGTAGCCAGCTTTTCATGCGGTGTTGTAACTTCAGACTTCCTTAAGTCGAGGCATCAGCATCACCAGATTACATGGTCGGGTCCGGTTGTCCAGTTGCTCGCTGATGAGCTTTTCCCAGGCTGTGCGGCAGGCGCTGCTGGAACCTGGGAGCACAAACAGGTAGGTGCCGTTGACAACGCCTGCCAGCGCGCGCGATTGCAAGGTTGATGTCTTGATATCGTCATAGGAAAGCACCCGAAACATCTCACCAAAACCGTCAATCTCTTTATCCAGCAGTGGTTGAATGGCCTCTGGTGTACCGTCGCGCCCAGTGACACCCGTACCGCCAGTGGTCAACACCACATCCACGTCAGGGTCGGCTACCCAGCGGGAAACAATAGCGCGTATGTCGTACTTGTCATCACGCACGATGGCTTTTTCGATATTGCGATGTCCTGCGCTGGTTAAGGCATCAACAAGCAGCTTGCCGGAGACATCTTCATCCTCTCCGCGTGTATCCGAGACCGTTAAAACGGCAATATTCAGAGATTTGAAGGTAGAAGTGCTCATATGCGTGTTTTGTCCTTAGCTTTATCTAGGTATGCGTGCTTGTGCCTGTTAGAATCGCGCGCATGGCGGAACGACTACAGAAGATACTGGCAAATACAGGCTTGGGTTCACGACGTGAACTTGAGTCCTGGATAGCTGCGGGTGACATACGGATCAATGGGGAGGTGGCCAAACTCGGTGATAAGGCGACTTTGAACGATGATCTGGTGGTCAAGGGCCGATTTTACAAGGTCGTGACTGATGATCAGCAACTGCGCAGGGTTTTGGTGTATCACAAGCCATTAGGTGAAGTCACCACTCGAGATGACCCTGAAAAGCGCAAGACCGTGTTCGACAATCTGCCGCGCCTGCATCATGGGCGCTGGATTGCCGTCGGCCGTCTTGATATCAACACGCTTGGGCTTTTGCTCCTGACGAATGATGGCGAGTTGGCGAATGCCCTCATGCATCCGTCAGGGGAATTTGAACGTCAGTATGCTGTGCGCGTTAACGGACGGGTGACACCGGAGATCATCGACAATCTGACAAAGGGCGTCGAGCTTGAAGATGGTCTAGCCAAATTTGACAAGATCGTGGCTGAGGCAGAGAGTGAAGTGGCTAACCAATGGTTCAGGGTTGTTCTCAAGGAGGGTCGGAACCGGATGGTTCGTCGCCTGTGGGAATCTCAGGATATGCAGGTAAGCCGGCTGATTCGAACACGTTTTGGTCCCGTCAGTCTGCCGCGCTGGCTGGCGCGAGGCAAAATCCAGGAACTGGATGCCAAACAAATCGAGGGCATTGCACAGGCAGCTAAACTCGAAGCGCGTCCTGCGCCCAAGTTACGTATTATCCCGGTACATCCAAGACATCGTCGCAAGGCACAGCAACGCAGCAATAAACGTAAATGAAAGAAGACAATGTGCTTTACCGTGTGCGCTTTATATCGCAAGATAAAGTGTTTGAAATCTACGCGCGCGAAGTCTACCAGGGCGATCTCTACGGGTTTGTGGTCATCGAAGATCTAGTGTTTGATACCAACACCACTCTCGTGGTTGACCCTGGTGAGGAAAAACTCAAAACCGAGTTTGAAGGCGTTACTCAGACCATTATTCCGATGCATTCGATTATCCGGATAGATGAGGTGGAAAAACGCGGAACAGCCAAGGTTGTCGAGCTTAAAGGCAACGTGACACAGTTTCCTTCACCAATCTACACGCCACGAAGTACACCCGAGTAGTAAACAGGGGTACAATGCGGCGCTGCGTGGGGCTTGGCCAATATCCCGCAGAGGCGCGTCAGCTTTAAACAAAACCGCAACGCGGTTTTGCACAAGCAAGCGTTAGCTTGCGCAGCCCCTTTAGGGGTGAGTCTCCGCATGGAGACGAGTAATCCCGAACGGCGGGATTGCGTGTTAGGAGTAGAACGGAGAGGTGGCCGAGTGGCTGAAGGCGCCAGCCTGGAAAGTTGGTATACAGGGTAACTTGTATCGAGGGTTCGAATCCCTCTCTCTCCGCCATTTCCTACCTACATTTCCCACCTATAAGACATGGCTTACCAGATATCTGTGCCACAGCGTACAAAGCTCATGCCCAGCATACTTCGGCCAGATAGACGATAATCCGGCCAAGCCCAATATATCAATCACTATGAAATACACGTTGCACTGCTTTGCGCAATCGGGCAATGCCTACAAGGCGGCACTGATGCTGAATCTGTGTGCTGCGGATTGGGAACCGAAATTCGTCGATTTCTTCAATGGTGCTACCCGCACTGACGAATACCGTGCAATCAATGAGATGGGAGAGGTTCCTACTCTTGTTGCCAAAAATCTGACACTTTCTCAGTCTGGCGTCATACTTGACTACCTGGCTGATACGTTCGAACAGTTTGATGCGCCTTCCGTGCCCGCGCATCGCGAAGTGCTGCGCTGGATTCTGTTCGATAACCACAAGTTGACGGGAAGTGTATCTACTCTGAGATTCATGCGTCATTTCACAGACCAGGGTGAGACTGAGATCACCGCTTTTTTACACAAGCGCGCCAATGCGGCGTTGCGTGTGCTTGAAAATCGGCTCACCAGTTCTGCGTATGTGGTAGGCGATGAACCCACAATCGCTGATATCTCCTTGTGCGGTTATCTCTTCTGGCCGGAGGAAATCGGTTTTGACTGGGCGGATTTTCCAGCGATTGATGCCTGGTTGAATAGAATCAAGGCGTTGCCCGGCTGGGTTCACCCTTACGAACTCATGCCCGGGCATCCATTAGGGGGAGAGAAAGGTAACGGTTAGCGCGTGAATCTGTATCAGGTACTGCGCACTGTATTTGTTAGCTGATTCAATATCATCAAGGTTGCAATGTTGCTCGGTGGCTCATTCGTTAAATCAAGGGCTTTTGAAAAGTGTCTGACTGTCGCTAATGAACCAAATGCAGGCGAAATACACCAAATTCATAGCATCACATGCCCAATTGCTGAAGGCATGTTCGATACATTGTTTGTATGAAGCCGGTTCGATCCGTGCAGAGCCTATACCGTAATGTTTACTAAAGACCTGATCCGGGGAATTTCCATCTTGCGTCTGCCAGTAGTCTGCTGTGCTGCCTTGATCTGCTTTAGCCAGTGGCCCACGGCAGCTGCGCAGTCAGATGCAGATCAACCCGATGCAGATCAGCAAGCTCTGGCGATCATTAACGATCGACCATTGAGCGCCAGAGTGCTCGGTGGTGGTGACGCTGAGATTGGCGATTATCCATCCGTTGTCGCACTCATATCAGCGGGTTCGGGTTCTCTGCAGCAGCGTCTGTTCTGCGGTGGCACCGTGGTCTCGGAGCGGTGGGTGTTGACGGCGGCGCATTGCATGACGGATGTCTTCAATCTGCCGCTGCAACCCGAATCGGTTCGGGTTGTTGCAGGCATTAATGATCTGGCGCAAGAAGTACCTGACAGTGAACTGAACCTTATCAGAATCATCCTGCATCCAGATTACGACTCATCGATGGCCCTGCCGCCAAACGACCTGGCATTATTGGAGTTGAGCGCTGATTTACCCGTGCCCAAGACAACACTGTTTACTGGTGAAACTCAGAATTTCACAGGCACACCCGGTTTTATTGCGGGGTGGGGTGCGATTGAATACTCTGATCCCATCAACGCGGTATTTCCTTCGGTGCTTCAGGATGCAATCGTGCCGCTGGTATCAAACGAGACCTGCAACGCACCGGAGTCCTACGATGGGCTGATTCTGGACACCCATGTATGTGCTGGTTTCGTAGACGGAATGGTCGATGCCTGTGCGGGGGATAGCGGGGGACCACTTTTCATCACGGTGGATGGCATTCAGGTGCAAGCAGGCGTCACCAGTTTTGGTATAGGTTGTGGCCTGCCTTTGTTCTACGGCATATACACCAACGTGTCGCACTTTATTCCATGGCTGGCCGAGTACATCGAAGTGCCGTTTCAAGCACCCGAAGTAGTGGCAGCACGCGACACGTCAGGCACCGAATCTGTAGCGCATGTTGAGTCGGATAGCAGTAACGGTCTGTTCGGTGCCGCCTTTGGTTTTCCAGGCGCTATGGTCCTGTTGTTTATGCTGATGGCGAGACGGAAGTGCAACAGCGCTTGTCACTTAAACATCGAGTCTCGGTTACTGATTCAAATGCTCAGGACATGAATTCTGAGCGAATCTGGTCAAAGCTGGTGTGCCTAATATCCTTGCCCTTAACCAGATAAACCACGTATTCGCAGATGTTGACCGAGTGGTCACCAACACGTTCCAGAGCTCTGGCACACCAGGTTATCTTGAATAGCTTGGAGACCTGTCGCGGATCTTCCACAAGGTGTGTGGCAAGCAGCCGCTCCAGAGTTTCGTATTCTCGATTGACATCCTCATCTCGCTGAGCGATGCGCAAGGCAGCATCGACATCCATTCTGGCAAAGGCATCCAGTGAATCACGCAGCATGGATTTCACCAGCTCACCCAGATGACGAAGCTCTTTTCGGTAACTGGGTAGTTCGCTGGACAGAGCGGTAAGATCGCGTGTAAAACGGCCCAGTTTTTCGGCTTCATCCCCGATGCGTTCCAGATCGGTGATTACTTTGATTACCGTCACCATCAGTCGCAGATCGCTGGCCGCTGGTTGGCGTCTGGCGAGCACTTGCGTGCACTCCTCATCGATTTCAACTTCAAGCTGGTTGATCTCGAAATCCTTGTGCGCCACTGAGTCGGCCAGGTCCGCATCCGCTTCAAGCAAGGCGGTGAGGCCGTCTGTGACTTGTTGTTCCACAAGGCCACCCATTTTCAGAACCTTGTTACGGATATCCTCCAGTTCCTTGTTGAACTGATGGGAGATGTGTTGATCAAGATGCAGCTTGTCCATTCGTAAAGCTCCGCCTAACCGAATCGGCCGGTAATGTAGTTTTCAGTGAGCTCGTGCTGAGGATTGGTAAAGACTGTGTTGGTGTCCGAGACCTCTACCAGCTTGCCCAGATGAAAATAAGCTGTACGCTGAGATACACGGGCAGCCTGTTGCATGGAATGCGTAACAATGGCTATCGCGTAGTTGTTACGAAGTTCATCAATTAACTCTTCGATGCGGGCTGTGGCAATGGGATCGAGTGCCGAGCACGGTTCATCCATGAGTATGACCTCCGGACTTACGGCAATAGAGCGGGCAATGCACAGGCGTTGCTGCTGTCCACCGGACAAACTGGTCCCGGGTGCATCCAGTCGATCTTTTACCTCGTCAAACAATCCGGCTTTTTTCAAGCTGTCGACCACAATATCGTCAAGCTCTGCACGGTTCGCGGACAGACCATGAATACGCGGACCATAGGCGACGTTGTCGTAGATGGATTTGGCAAACGGATTGGGTTTCTGAAATACCATGCCAACGCGCGCCCGCAGCAATACCGGATCCAGATCTGCACCATACAGATCCTCACCGTCAAGCGTCATGGTGCCTGTAACGCGGCAAGAGGGTATGGTGTCGTTCATGCGATTCAGACAGCGCAGGAAAGTGGACTTTCCACAACCCGAGGGGCCAATCATGGCAATCACCTCGTTGCTGCCAATATCCAGATTGACATCGTAGATTGCCTGTTTTTCACCGTAAAACACGTTGACGTTTTCGGTGCGCATCTTGGCGTTTTCGACTTGCGCCTGACCTACCGTGTGGGTGAGATTGTCAAAAGCTTCCTGAGCGTTTTTGGGCACGGGCTGACTCTTTGCTGTAAGTCCGCTGAGTATATCGCTTGCGGCCGTAGTATTCATTGATATCTCCGTCCCCTGAAAAATTGCAAAAGCACACACGTTACCTGTGCCTGCACACTGTCATGATCTGTTATCTGCACGCTACCAGCGTCGCTCGAAACGTTTACGCAGCATGACTGCCACAGCATTCATCACAACCAGAAAGGCGAGCAGGACCATGATGGCGGCCGATGTTTTCTCAACAAAGGCACGCTCCGGACTGTCCGCCCATAGATACACTTGCACCGGTAATACAGTGGCTGCATCGGTGACGCCCTGAGGAATATCCACGATGAAGGCCACCATGCCAATCATCAACAGCGGTGCGGTCTCTCCCAGTGCTTGCGCCAGACCGATAATAGTGCCGGTGAGAATGCCCGGCATGGCCAACGGCAGAACATGATGAGTAACCACTTGCAAATCGGATGCGCCAAGACCCCGGGCAGCCTCCCGTATCGATGGAGGGACGGCTTTGAGGGCTGCGCGACTAGAGATGATTATGGTGGGCAAGGTCATCAGGCTGAGCACGATACCCCCTACTAGCGGGGCAGAGCGGGGCAAGTGGAAGAAGTTAATGAACACCGCCAGACCTAATAACCCGAAGACAATCGATGGCACCGCCGCAAGGTTATTGATGTTCACCTCGACAATGTCTGTCCAGCGATTCTGTGGCGCAAACTCTTCCAGATAGATGGCAGCCGCTACCGCTATGGGAAACGATAGGCAGAAGGTGATCAGTAAGGTGAACGCTGAGCCCATGAGAGCCGCGCGAATGCCCGCAAGTTCCGGTTCCCGTGAATCACCGTTCTCGAAGAACGTGGAGTTGAAGCGCACTTCGAGCTGGCCATTATCCTGAAGCTGTTTTCCCCAGGCAATTTGCTGATCGCTCATGCGAGTCACAATGCTGTCGGGGTTACCCAGATCTTCCCCGTCCTTGACGATAGCGCCAAGCTCATCGTCCGCCGGTACCCAGAGCGTTAAGGTGGTGCCCAGCAGTTCAGGGTTATCGGCAACGCGATCAAACAACTCGTATTCTGCGCCCGTGCTTATGAGACTGTATAAAGCTCGTTTCTCTTTTCGGCTGCTTGCCTCGGGGAACAAGTCTCGCAGGGTTTGTTTTATAACGCCGCCGTAGTTCGCGCCACGCAGCTCATCCATGGACGGTGAGTCACTGACACCCAGCGTATCGACGTTGAGCTCGACCTCGAGCTTGACGAACGTCTGAGTGAAAGCAGGAAGTCCCTTGGAAATGATGCTGGTTAATAGAATAACCAGAAAACCCAGACTGGCCGCGATGGCAAAAATGCCGTAGGCACGGAAACGCTTCTCTGCCGCATAGCGCTTCTTGAGTGACTGTCTAACCAGCGTTGTTGTTTCGGAGTGTACATGCGCCTCTTTGCTGGAGATGGAGTTCATTCGTATTGCTCCCGATATTTACGCACTACTTGCAGCGCGATAACGTTCAAACACAGTGTGACGATAAACAACATCAATCCGAGCGCAAATGCTGCCAGCGTCTTGGCTGAATCAAACTCCTGATCACCCGTCAGCAAGGTCACGATCTGTACGGTAACGGTGGTGACTGCCTCCAGCGGATTGGCGGTCATATTGGCGGCAAGCCCCGCTGCCATCACCACGATCATAGTCTCACCGATAGCTCTGGAAACGGCCAGCAGAATGCCGCCGACAATTCCGGGCAAGGCTGCCGGGATAACGACTTGCCGGACGGTTTCGGATTTAGTAGCACCTAGCGCATAGGCGCCGTCACGCATTGCCTGAGGCACCGCTGTGATGACATCATCGGACAGCGACGAGACGAACGGGATGATCATGATGCCCATGACCGCCCCTGCTGCAAGCGCACTTTCAGACGATACACTTAAGCCGAGTGTGTCACCCAGTCCCCGCAGGGCGGGTGCAACGGTCAGTGCGGCGAAGAAGCCGTAGACAACGGTTGGAATACCCGCCAGTACTTCCAGTAGTGGCTTCACCACGTTGCGTACCGGGCGAGAGGCATACTCTGCCAGATAGATGGCAGACATCAGACCGAAGGGTACCGCCACGATCATGGCAATAAACGATATGAGCAGTGTGCCAACGAATAAAGGCACTGCACCAAAGGCGCCGGATGAGCCTACCTGATCGGCCCGGATGGCGGTTTGCGGGCTCCATTTTGTGCCTGTGATGAAATCGATGATGTTGACTTGCTGGAAGAATCGGATGGATTCGAACAGCACGGACATGACAATGCCCAGCGTTGTCAGAATAGCCAGCGATGCGCAGCTGATTAGAAAGAAACGGACGATACGCTCGACTTTCAGCCGGGCTTCGGTGTTTGGCCTGATACGCTTGAGCGCCAGCGCAGCACCGGCAATGGCAGCACTTAACGCCAATACCATCAATGACCATGCACTGGTTTGCTGAAGGCCCTGGAGCCGTTGTGCAGCCAGTTGTTTGGCGGCATCCGGAATCTCTTGTACCTTGTCGCTATCGACCAGATTGCCGATATCGTTCTTGTAGAGTTCGACGGATTTCGGGCCAGCGTCGAGCACCGACTGAGGGATTGAATCATCAAGGATGCTGCTGACGATGGCAGGCTCAACAAGCTTCCAGCCAATGATGATGGCCAGTGCGGGTAGAGCGCACCACAGGGCCACCATCATGCCGTAATGGCTGGGTAGCGAATGCATGGATTTCATGCCGCCATGAGCATGCGCTACCTTGAAGGCATGCGTTCGTCCATACACAAAGCTGACAACGGCCAGCGCCAAGGCGACAAGTAGAAGTGTTGTTGCGGACATGGAAAAGCCTGTGGTTTGCGCTACAAGCGAACGCGCTGCCTCATGCGAGGCAACCGTACGTGGCAGACACCTAAAGAACGCCGCCGATTACTGGTAGGACCAGAATCGGCGGCTCGATGTCAAGGATTAACGGCACTCATTTGATGCGTTGCCTGAAAAAGTCAACGCGACGCGATTATAGCGCTAGAAAGAGACAACTAGTTCAATACCAGGTTTTCCAGTGCCTTGACCTGAGTGCCAATCTGCTCACGCTGATCGTCAGGCAAGGGGATCATGCCTTTGTCTGCCAGATAACCATCTTCCCCCCAGGCCTGCTCACTGGTGAACTCAGCCAAATACTCTTCAATACCGGGTACTGTGCCCACGTGTTGGGCCTTGACATAGAAATACAGTGGTCGCGAGATACTGTAATCACCTGAGGCGATGGCGTCGAATTCGGCTTCATGTCCGTCAATGATGGAGCTCTGAACCTTGTCGTCGTTCTGCTCAAGGAAGCTGTAGCCGAAGATTCCCACCGCGTCAGGGTTTGCCTGGAGTTTCTGAACTATCAGGTTATCATTTTCGCCCGCTTCGATATACACACCATCTTCACGCATGGTGTGGCATGTTGACTTGAACTGATCGCTTTCCATGTTCTCGATGAATTCGAAGGTTGAGCAACCCCCTTCCATAGCAAGCTCTGCAAACGCATCGCGAGTACCTGATGTTGGGGGCGGCCCCAGCACTTCGATTTCCAGCGATGGAAGATCAGGGTTGATTTCCGACCAGTTCGTGTAAGGGTTTTCTACCAGCGTCTCAGAGCCATCCGGATTTGGCACCATTTTGGCAAGCGCCAGGTAGAGATCTCTGGTCGTCATGTCCAGCTGTTCAGCATCGACTGAGTTGGCCACTGCGATACCATCAAAGCCAATCAGTACCTCAACAATATCAGTAACTCCGTTTGCCTTGCACATCTCAAATTCGCTGCTTTTGATGCGCCGCGAAGAGTTAGTGATGTCAGGTGTGTTAACGCCAATGCCTGAACAGAATAATTTCAGTCCACCGCCAGAACCAGTTGCTTCGATTTTGGGTGTGGCAAAACCGGTGGTTCTGCCGAACCGTTCGGCAACAACGGTGGCAAATGGATAGACAGTGGAAGAGCCGACTACGCTGATGCTATCGCGAGCAAATGCGTTCGATGCGAAAGCACTGACAACAGCAGCTGTTCCAGCGACAAGCAGAGTCTTTTTCATGTGTGATCTCATCAAGTTTGGGCCACAAGCTGTGACCAATCGAAGTATCGACCCTGAATATGACAGGCAGGTTACAAACCAGGCTCTTTGCTGGAAAAGTGTGCCGAGATGATTACTGGTTGGCAGCTTTGCTCATTAGCTGAACGCGATTCGCAGGGAAAATGGCTGTAAATTGTGACCCACTGCCCGGTTTGCTCTGCACATCCAGAGACCCACCATGGCGTTGGACGGCGTGTTTCACAATCGCAAGTCCCAGACCGGTGCCGCCCTGTTCGCGTGATCGGCCGGTGTCCACTCGATAGAATCGTTCACTCAGGCGCGACAGGTGCCGAGCTTCTATTCCCGGCCCGTTATCGCCTACCTCGTAGAGTGCCGTGCCCGTCGATGGGTCGAGGCGCCAGCTGATGGTAATCGTGCTTCCATCACCGGTGTATTTGATAGCGTTAGTGAGCAAGTTGTTGCAGGCGCTGTAGATCTCGCGTTCTGAACCCAGTACGGCGAGCGAATCGTCAAGATCCAGCACAAAGCGGTGTCGCTTGGCTTCTTTTTTCAGTGGCACAACCATCGCCCGTACCATCGAGGCTACGTTCACCAGCTCCCCCTCCTGCTCACCCAGTGGATTTGCTTCCAGTTTCGACAGCTCAAGAAGCGCTTCCACAATGCCACGCATGCGATCAGATTGGGTTGACAGCTCATTGACGGCATCCATGACGCTGGGGTCAAGGTTATCGTGCTCCTGCAGCATTTCCAGATAGCCGCGGATGACGGTCAAGGGGGTACGCAGCTCATGCGATACGTCGGCAACGAATGCCTTGCGCATCTCACGCACCTTGACTCGCTGAGTGATGTCCGCGGCAATGAGCACTGTCATGCGGTTGTCATTGGGTACCTTGCGTATCGCCAGCACGTGGTCCACTGCCGCAGGTCCCTGAATTTCAACCTCGGAATCGTCATTGGTGCTGCTCAGAAATTCGCTGAACACCGGATTACGTATCAGGTTGTCGATTCGCTGCCCACGATCACGTTCCGGGTGGATGTTCAGCAGACTGCGAGCGGCAGGGTTGCTCCACCGGATAACGAAATCCTTGTCCATGACAATGATGGCATCGGGGAGATTGGCCGCCAGCGAGTTGAACTGGGCAAGGGATTTTCGGTAGCGGTTTTTCTGCTTGCGGCTGTACTTTTTTTCCCGGTGGATGAGCTCTACCATCTCATCGCTCAGCCAATGGCTGAAGGGGGCCTTGCCTACCTTGCCACCTGATCGCAGCCACCGCACGATGGATTCAAGACGATAGAGCACCCAGACCACGTAGGCAGCCATGTACAGACACAGGATGCTTGCTGGCCAGCCGATGATCAATCCGATCACCAGTGCCACCACGCAACCCGTGAAAAACCAGACTAGTTCGCTCTTGAAATTGGCACTGAGCATGGCACGCTGAGATAGGCTGGATTCATGTGGGGGATGATACCGTGTTGAGGGCGAAATGCGTGATCAGGATTTGCCACATCAGCGCAGCTTGGCGAGAAGATCCTGGGAGCTTGTACGAGAATAAGCTGATCGGCCGAGAGCGCGATATTTTTGCCAGATTTCCCCGTAACAACGGCGAATAGAACAACTATTCACCTCAATTGACGAGAAAATCTGACTAAAAATCTCACACGCTCGCGGGGCCGCCTTCGGTATCGATCGTTATTCTCGGACAGCCTCCTAGGGCATTTTATGAAATGCACAATATTTCCACTTTAGTTATGCTGCCAAGCTCAACTATCGGCCAGCAATCCCGTCGCATGAATCAAGTTGGCTTTGCGACACGTTTTGCTACATAGGCCTTACTCTCCCTTATCCTGAACCGAGGCGGTAACCTGCGCCGCGCACCGTCTGCAGGATGGAGTCGGCACCAAAGGGCTTGAGGCTTTTACGCAACCTCAGGATGTGCACATCCACCGTACGCTCTTCAATAAAGGTACCCGGTCCCCACACATGATCCAGCAGCTGAGAGCGGCTATACACCCTGTCAGGGTGCTGCATGAAAAACGCCAACAGCTTGAATTCCGTGTGACCAAGTTCCACGTTCTGTCCGGCAACTTTCAGACGGTGAGCGGCCATATCAAGACTTAAAGTTCCGCGTTGCAGTTCGTCACCGTCCAGAAAATCCGTGCTGCGGCGCAACAAGGCTTTGATACGCGATTGCAATTCGCGAGGCGAAAAAGGTTTGGTGACATAGTCGTCAGCTCCCGCATCAAGACCTGCTGTAATGTCGTGCTCTTCGGTGCGTGCGGTAAGCATGATGATAGGCAGCTGGGTGTAGAGCTTGTCCTTTCGCAGAGCGCGCACGAATTCCACGCCGCTACCACCTGGCAGCATCCAATCGATAATGGCCAGATCCATCTTCTGTGATGCCATCAGCTGACGCGCAGCCGACACGTTTGCCGCGCTGTGAACATGGTGACCATGACGCTCTAGCGCAAAACGCACCATGTCCCGTATCGCGGATTCATCTTCTACATTCAATATATGTGCTTGCATGGCAGGTGTAGCGTGACTGGATTTGGCATCCGTTGACGTAGCGGGCACCGCTTGCCCGGCAGTTGTTTGAACCATCATGTTATCGAGTTCCAGTGTATCGCCACTTTGCATGCGAGAGGCATGCATTGCATCATGTACCTGCTATGTGACAAGCGCATGACGCTGCGTGAAAATCAGCGTTGGTAAATCGGTGTTGGTCAGTCAACGTCGGTAATACAGCGTCGGTAGTACAGCTTCTGTAAATCAACGTTGGTAAATC
>CAYGSW010000148.1:13688-14802 GCA_964352535.1 uncultured Granulosicoccaceae bacterium
GTAAATCAACGTTGGTAAATCCTAGACTTAAGAGAAGTATCGGTGCGCGCGTTGTGGAATTACTCTGTGGCCTGAGTCGTGTCAAAGCCAGATGACATGGGAAGTCAGGCGGGGTAATCATGTTTGTACTGGAACACTGGTTGATCATGGCGCTTCTGACGCCAGCACTTTGGGCCGTCGGTGCGCTAGTGGATAGTTGTCTTATCGGTGCGCGAATCTATCGAAAAGCCATTGACGGTGCTATTGTTTCGTGCCTTTTTTGCATGTTGCCTGTCGTGGCAATCATTGTCACGCAGCCCAGTGTGGTCATGGCTGTTGGCACAGGGCAGGAGCTACCCACGCCGGCTGTTGCTGCAGGCGTTGCCTATGCGGCGCATCTGTATTTTTACTTTCGCATTCTTCGTCGCTTGAACGATGTCTCTGGCGCAGAGACGTTTATCGCCTTGAGTGTGGTTATCGTTCCCGTATTCGCCTGGTTGCTGCTAGGTGAGGTACTGCCGTCGCATTTCTATCTGGCGTTTTTTATTGCCGCGGTGGGTGTCTTGTTACAGTGCCTACCGGCACTGAAAAAAGCGGGTGTGGTGTTGTTCGTTGATATGGTGGCCTGTGTACTATGCGTATCATTGTCCATGGTGTTGCAAGCCTACGCCTTGAAAGCGCAGGGTTTTGTTGCGCCCACACTAGCGTTTAACCTTGCATGTTTCACTGTTGCTGCCGTGGTCGTTGTGTGTAACAGACGGATACGACGTCGAATAAAAAAGCTCTTTCGTCGTCATGCCAACTTACTGCTGATCACTGAAGCCCTCGGCATAGCGGCTTTGCTGAGCTCGCATCGTGCTACACAGCAAGGCCCGTCAGTGTCGATAGTTGCATTGATCGAGTGCTTGTTGCCCGTGTTCATTATCGCTATCAGTTTTGTTCTGATTGGTCTGCATCGAATGAAACCCCTGCTATCGCGTGACAATTACAGAACCCTGTTGCTGCAGGTGCGCGGTGTATCGTCGAAAATTGCGGCATTTGGTTTTCTGGTGCTCTCGTTGTCCAGTCTTTTGCAGTGAACCGCTAGTAGTCCGTCAACCCGAAATATTAGGATTCAGAGTTCACCAGCCGCCGC
>CAYGSW010000149.1:0-14616 GCA_964352535.1 uncultured Granulosicoccaceae bacterium
GGCGGCGGCTGGTGAACTCTGAATCCTAATATTTCGGGTTGACGGACTACTAGTTACTCCAACGTCCATCCCTGGTTGTACCCAAAAGATAATCATGCAGCCTACGATCGCTATAGTAGCTAATCGTTATTCTGATTTTCGACGGCCTATCATCGAGCAGATGGCAGCCCAGCTTAATGAAGCTGGCATAGGAGTGTTGTGTGTCATAGGACGTGAGCTTCAGGCAGATGGATTCTGTTCTCAGAATGCTATGCACGCCTACAACAGCATCTACACCGATTGTGCAAGCTATCCTGTTCGGGGATACCTCGTACTGTCTTCCACACTGTCGTTTGATGGCTCCGTGGATTGCGTGCAACAGCTGGTCCATCAGCTTCGCCACAAACCTGTCATCAGCTTTGGGATTGATATTCCCGGTGTTCTGAGTCTTGTACCGGATAATCGTACGGGTATGCGCGATCTCATGCATCACATGACATCAGATCCCGCGCGCAGGAATTTTGTATTCATACGCGGCGGCAAAACGATGCCAGATTCGGTTGAGCGTGAAGCCGAGTTTCGCGCTGTACTCAAAGAAAGATCGATCCCGATTCAAGAAGATCTGATACTACATGGCCGGTTTTTTTCCATCGATGCCTATGCTGCAATGTGTTCACTGCTTCAAACGCGCACCGACATCGACGCTGTGGTAGCAGCCAGTGATGTCATGGCTGTCAGTGCTATTCAGGCTCTTCGAGAACATGGGCTGCGTGTCCCTGAAGATGTCATCGTGTCTGGCTTTGATGATCGGGAAATCGCCTCCGATTGCATTCCCCCGCTTACCACAGTCAGCTATGCATTCTCCGAGCGAGCGAAAGTGGCCGTTGAAGCATTGATGGCCTTGATAGAAAACAAAGACGCAAGCGACATTGTTGCCTCCTGTCATAGTGTTGACTCGCGCCTTGTCACTCGAGATTCAAGCGTGTGTGTTGTCAAGCAAATCAAGGATGAGAGTAATGGGCTTGTGCTCAGTCAGGCAGGCCAGCACAATCTGGCCGCGCAAGCAGATGTTGTAGAGAAGTTATCAGACCGGATTGCGCAGTTGTCGCCACAAGATGCCGTTCAAGCCTGCATCAGCGACCATCTACATGACATGGTACAAGGTGTCGAAACTGCGTTTCTGGAGACACTTGCACACTATCTTCAGGATGTCAGTCGATCGCGGGCAGAGATTGCGTGGTGTGAGCATCTGGTTGAAGATTGTGTTGCCGTGCTGATAGACGCAGGTGTCTGGCGTGATAAACAGCAGTTAATGAGCACGCTGGTTCGGGCCCGCAAAATCCTGGACGATGCGCGACGTTTCTACACGCAAAAGCTGTCATTTGAATCAGAGCGCGTGCGTCGACTGCAGGATGATTTGCATATCGAACTGGCATCGTGTGTGAAGCTTGAAAGCTTGAGCGCATCATTGGGTAGTTTTGCCAGTGCGATGTCGTTGAACAGACTTTTTCTGGTACTCGATCAACCTGAGACATCAGGGCCGCACATTTGCGACAAGTATCTGGTGCTGTCCTTCAGGCACAACAGTACGACATGGTACGAAGCACAATTTTCCTCCATGCATGTCTTGCCACCAGATTTGACTGAGGAGCTGAGTCTGGGCTTGCTGGTACAAGTGCCGTTGTGTTCCGAGGCGAAAAAGCTCGGGTATTTGCTTGTTGATCCGACAGGCATTCCAACACTATCTGTTGAGAATCTGGCAAACAGTATCAGTAGTGCGGTTAGCAGTTGTTTTCGTTTGCAAGTGCTTGAGTATCAAGCGCTGGACCTACGCCAGAAAAACGCATCACTGGTTTATCTTTCCAATCATGACGAATTGACAGGCCTTAAGAATCGCGTCGCATTCAGTGAACAGCTGGCTGCGTCCATGGCTCGTTCGCAGCGCTCGATGTGCAGTCTGGAAGTCCTGTTCATCGATCTTGATGGTTTCAAAACAGTCAACGACAGCTGCGGGCATGCCGCTGGAGACGATGTACTTCGTCAGGTTGCACAACGGCTGACCCGCTTGTGCAGAAACACAGATCACTTTGCCAGATTCGGCGGAGATGAGTTTGCCATCCTTGTCGAGAGTGCAGTGGGCTCCAAATCCGCACATGCGCTGGCACTGCGTGTACTCAGTGAGCTCGAAGCGCCATTCACGGTGGCGAATACGGATATCGTCCTTACAGCTAGTGTCGGTATAGCTCGCTACGGAGATGGCGCAGGTGAGGGTGACAGTGTTGAGAACCTGCTCAAACAGTCAGACACATCGATGTATCACGCTAAAGCTTCTGGCAAGAATCGCGTTTCATCGTTCACCGATAGCATGTCGGTCGAAATCCAAAAACGCATGCTGTTGGAAAGTGCTATCAAGCGTGGTCTTGAGGAAGGCGAATTCTGTGTTCAATATCAGCCAAGAGTCAACGTGGTGACTGGCACTGTGCTGGGTTTCGAGGCATTAATGCGCTGGCATCCAAAAAATTCCGACATACCCGTGGAGGATACCCGTCCAGGTACATTCATCGCGTTGGCAGAGTCAACCGGATCGATCGTCGAACTCGACAAACTTGCACTGGAACAAGCGTGTGCACAGCTTAAAATATGGAAGGATCAATATCAGATAAACACTAGCGTATCGGTGAACATGTCGGTTTTGCGACTACAGCAACCGGGTCTGGTAGAAGATGTCAGAGAGACTATCCAGCGCCATGACATTGATCCAGCGATGATCGAACTGGAAGTGACCGAGTCTACTGCGATGGACGATATTTCAATGAATATCAGAACGCTAAAGCAACTGCGATTGCTGGGTGTCCATCTATCGATCGATGACTTTGGTACAGGCTATTCTTCTCTAGCCTATCTTAAAAAACTGCCGGTTACGTGTATGAAGATAGATCAGTCTTTTCTCAAGGGTGTCATGGATAACGAGACTGATAACAGTGACGCTGAAATTGTCAAAACCATCATTGCACTGGGCAAATCCATGGGCTACGTTCTGGTGGCTGAGGGTGTTGAAAAGCAGGCGCAGTGCAATTTTCTGATTCAGAACGGTTGTGAACAGGCCCAGGGATTTCTGTTTGCTCCGTCGCTGACAGCGTCGGATGCGACCCAGGTGCTTTATCAGTCGTTATACGGTACTGCTAACGAAGCGAACTGATCGCCTCAATAAGGCGATGTAAACCCGGCCTAGTTTTCTGCGGCTTGCAGTATTTTTACAAAACGAGCCTGCGCCTCTGCCACATCAATCCTTGTGTCTGACCAGAATTCGACGGCCAGATCATTCAATTCACCTTCCGTATCATTGCTGATCAATTGTGCGTACGAGCGAATCACGTTTTCGCCACTTTTCAGAATTTCCAGCCCTTTTTGCATGCAGGCGGAGGCATCACTCATGTCGATATCATCCCGCAACGGCAGAGAGCCCTTTGCCCGATTAAAGCCTAGTTGCACGGGTGGTGACACGATGGTGCTGGCCAATCTGAACTGAGCCTCGGTTTTGTCGGGATCGTCAAGCCTGGGAAAATAGAACGCATCACCGGCCGTGTCCAGAAGATCCGACATACCCAGTCCTGGCAGGCATTCATAATCGATACCTGGCACCTTGCCAGCATAGATGAATTCCCCCTGTGCCCAATCCCCTATAATGTGGGCAGCCGCTTCGCCACGAATAACCTGGTGCGTGGCGTCTGACCAGTTCGTCTGGACATTGTTGGGGTCTGACAATCGTCTTGCCTGATCGAAGGCCTGCCAAATTCCGGTTATCTGCTCGCTGCTCCAGGTTGGCTCATCGCGCAACTCATAGGTGCGGTTCCAGAGGTCCTTGCCACCGACACTTGCCATCAAGACATTGAATACGCCAAGAATCTGCCAGGCCTGATTACCAATGGCCAGGGGAATGACATCATTGGCAAGAAGTGTCGGTGCACTGTCAACGAACTCAGTCCAGTTTGTGGGTACCGCAAGTCCTGCTTCCTTGTACACGCTGACATTAAGCCACATCCATTGCCAACTATGAATATTGATAGGTGCGCAATAGATGCGACCATCAACGGTACAGCTATTCAGAATAGCCGCCGGGCGTATAAAGTCACGCCAGTTTTCCTTCTCGGCCAGTTCGGTCAAATCCTGTATCAGGCCTTCTTCAACGAGCTCCTCCACTTGCCTGCCGTGGTTAAACTGCATGGCCCCCATGGGATCACCACCCAGAATTCTGGAGACGATAACTGCTCTGGCATCACCGCCACCACCGGCCACTGCGTTGTCTATCCACGTGTCGCCGCCTGCTTCGAATTCATCAGCCAGTACTTGTACCGCCGCCGATTCTCCACCCGACGTCCACCAATGAGAAACCTCAAGTTCAGTGGCTTGAGCGGAGACGGCCATCAAGCTCAAGACGAGCGCAATTGTGTTACCAATGTTGACGAGCTGGTGTTTACACATCAAGTCATTCCAGAAAATTAAGCGATAGTCCAGGTGTAGTCGCAAATGCGCACTCTATCGCCAACAGGATACACCGAACATGACTACTCAAAACTAAATCGAGGTGTTAACCCCCATCCCCAAGCGTAATATACAATTTGCAACACCACCAGCGTTCAACGTGCGTTCCAAGCCCTATGAGTCAGCCCCTCAAGTACCTTGAAGCCCAGTTTCACCGTATCGCCCAGCTGGATCACGCAACCACTTTTCTCGGTTGGGACCAGATGGTTATCATGCCTACCGCCGGAATGCAGCCTCGGTCGGCGGCAATCGCAGAACTTTCCAGCATGCGCCATGAGTTGCTTGCCAGCGATGCCATGGAAGACTGGCTGGCCGAGGCTGAACGGGATATCGATCGTGGTGCACTGGATGAGACTAACCGTACCCATGTGATTGAAATGCAGCGTAGCTGGATGCAGGCGAGGGCCATGCCTGCAGAATTGGTGCATGCTCAGGTGATCGCCGGGGCCAAGTGTGAGCATGCGTGGCGCACGCAAAAACTGGCCAATGACTGGGAAGGCTTTCTGGAGAACTTTAGGCCGGTTGTGGCGCTTGCACGCGAAGAAGCTCAATGCCGTCAGGCACAAAGGCCGGACGACTTTGCGACACCGTACGATGCGCTTCTTGATTTGCACTGCGCGGGAGATTCGCAACAGCTCATCAGTGGTATTTTTGCGCAATTGAAACAGACCCTGCCAGATCTGTTGCAACAAGTCATCGATAAGCAGTCCACACGAAAGCGTGTTGATCTGTCAGGCGAGTATGCAGTTCACGCCCAGCAACAACTCAGCGAGCGCTTGATGCAAGTGTTGGGTTTTGATTTTGAAGCGGGTCGACTGGATGTCAGCATGCATCCGTTCAGCACAGGCGTTCGCGGCGATCAACGTATCACCACCCGCTATCGCACAACTGATTTTGCTGACGCACTACAAGCTACAGCTCACGAAACAGGTCATGCCAGCTACGAATCCGGCCTTCCATCAAAATGGCAAGGCTATCCGGTAGGAAGCGCACGGAACATGTGCATCCACGAGTCGCAAAGCCTGTTTTTCGAAAAGCAGGTGTTTCTGTCACGTGCGTTTGGTAGATCATTTGTCGATGCCATTCACCAGCATTTGCCTGAAACGCAAGTGTTTAGCGCAGACGATATCTGGCATGCCCAGACGGTTGTCGCACCTACCTTTATCCGTGTGGAAGCAGACGAGGTGACTTACCCCTTGCACGTCATGCTGCGCTACGACATTGAGAGTGCACTGATCAACGGTGACATCGAACCTGATGTTATTCCAGAGCTCTGGGAATCATCGCTGCAATCCTATCTGGGCCTCTCGACTGATGGGGATCACGCCAAAGGTTGTTTGCAGGATATTCACTGGACAGATGGAGCATTCGGCTATTTCCCTTCCTACACCATGGGGGCTGTGAATGCAGCGCAACTCACGGCCTCGCTCAAGCAGCAATACCCACAGTGGCGTGATGATCTTGCGAGAGGGGATATTGCATTTGCACGCAGCTGGTTGCACGACAACATCTGGCAGCATGGCAGCGAGTTGGCCTCGCAAGAGCTTATGAGTCAGGCGACGGGCGAACAAAGTAGTGCCAGGTTTCTGCTTGCACATCTCAAGGAACGCTACATGGATGAGCTTGACTGAGCGGGTATATCACGCGTGCCGCATAGCGTTTTTAGCACCGCATTACGGTAAGCTTGCCCTCAATGACAAACCGTCACAGCGATAACGGAGTGTAAAGAGTATGAGCGTGCCAGGCTTCGACCCGAAGTGGGTTGATTTTCCCGACTACATCATCGGTATAACCAAAGAGATCTGGGAAGATCGCAACATCAGCACGCTGCATCACTACTACTCGGACGATATCGTCGTCCGGACGCCAGCTGCCGTCAGTGTCGGCAACAAGGATGTTATCGCTGCCACCATGGCAACACTTGCCGAGTTTCCAGACAGGATGCTGTACGGGGAGGATGTCATCTGGAGTGGTGATGAGGACACCGGCTTTCTCTCATCGCATCGTATCCTGTCAACTGCCACGCACATGCATGATGGGATTTACGGTAAAGCCACAGGCAAGAAGCTGACTTACAGGATTCTGGCTGATTGTGCAGCCAGGGAAAACACCATCTACGACGAGTGGCTGATAAGAGACCAGGGGGCTGTTGTTCGACAGATGGGCTGGCAGCCTGAGGCATTCGCCCGTGACTTGATTGAACGCGAAGGTGGTCCTGAACTCTGTACCAAGCCGCTCACACAGCACAACGACATTCAGGGGCCCTATGTATCCAGCGGAAACGATCATCCCCTGGGCCAGCGCTACGCTGACATCCTGAACCGACTCATGGGTGCTGAGATGTCTATGGTGAGCCGTGAATATGACAGGGCCTGTGCCCTTGAATACCCCGGCGGTGCAAGCGGTCACAGCCACGGCGATGCGGATCAGTTCTGGATGGGATTGCGTGCCTCGTTCCCATCGGCAACGTTTACCATCCACCACACCATTGGTCGTGAGGATCCGATGATGCCGCCAAGAGCTGCTGTGCGGTGGTCTTTACAAGGCAAGCATGATGGTTGGGGCACATTTGGCACGCCGACTAACGCCGATGTCTATGTGTTGGGGATAAGCCATGCCGAATTCGGTCCCTGGGGGCTCCGGCGGGAATTCACCCTGTTTGATGAGACTGCCGTCTGGAAACAACTTGTATTGCATACCGGTTAAATCCTATGTCTGTTAATAATACGCGCAAGACCACGCACGATGCTGATGACGATGTCCGTAATCAGGATATTCATATTTATGTCAATGGCGACATCGTTCACCGTAACGAGGCGCGCGTGTCAGTGTACGACTCAGGCTTCATGCTCGGTGACGGCATGTGGGAAGGCATGCGTTTGTACAACGGTAAGTGGGCTTTTTTTGAAGAGCATATGGACAGGCTCTTTGATAGCTGCAAAGCGGTGTCGCTGGATATTGGTATGGACAGGCAGCAGATAGCCGATGCACTGGCCAGAACGGCGCAGGCAAACGATATGCATACAGATGTTCATTGTCGATTGATGGTAACGCGCGGGGTGAAAGTAAAGCCGTTTCAGCATCCCGGTCTTTCCCGCAGCGGCCCCACTGTTGTGATTATCATGGAGCATTCAAAACCGGTTAACCGACTGTTATCGGGTGGTATTCGACTGGCAAGCGTACCTCAGGTGCGCGGTTTGCCTCATTCGCAAGACGCCAAATACAATTCGCACTCTAAACTCAATTGTGTTTTGGCCTGCTTGCAGGCAGAAGCTGTAGGCGCCGATGAAGGCCTGATGCTCGATCCACACGGTTTTGTCAACACGACGAATGCCTGTAACTTTTTTATCGTAAGACGCGGCGAGGTGTGGACATCAACCGGTGATTACTGCATGAATGGCGTGACGCGTCAGAAAGTCATCGATTTGTGCCGGGCAAACAGTATCCCGGTCTATGAGAAAAACTTTTCGCTATATGAGGCCTATAGCGCTGATGAGGCGTTTCTGACAGGCACCTTTGGAGCACAAACACCTGTTAGCGACATTGATGGCAAGCTGATTGGAGATGGTTCTGCCGGGCCGCTTACACTGCAAATCCGCCAGTTGTATATGGCGCTGGTGAAGCAGAACGTGCAATAGTCTTTGTGCGACCTGTGCGACCTGTGCGACCTGTGCGACCTGTGCGATCTGTGCGATCTGTGCGATCTGTGCGATCTGTGCGACTCGTGCGACTCGTGCGACTCGTGCGACCTGTGCGAGCCGAGTTGAAGCACGCGAACGTATATTGCTGCCAATGAGGCTCACTTGTCGTGTTGATTCTCCCCCAGCTTGGGTGAACGTCGTGCTAAATCCAGTGAACTGTCGCTAAAGATTATGGGTGTTCGTACTCCGGGTATACCATCAGCTTCTATCTGCATTCCCCGAGCGATAAATTGTGGATCCTGAAACACATCTTGCACGCTGTTGATCGGACCCGCGGGAACCACCGTTTTTTCCAGAGCTGCCAGTAGATCATCACGCGCCCACAGGGCAATTGCAGCACCCAGCGTCTCTTCCAGAGCATCGCGATGCTCTACGCGCAAGGCATTGCTTGAAAAACGTGCATCAATGGCAAGTTCTGGTTTTGCGAGTGTCTCGCACAGACGTTTGAATTGTTGATCATTGCCCACAGCGATGATCAGATGGCCATCGCTGACGGCAAAGGTCTGATAGGGAGCGATATTGGGATGTCGATTGCCCATGCGAGTGGGCACCTTGCCACTAGCCAGATAGTTCATTGACTGATTGGCCAGTACGCCTGTCATGCAATCAAACAGCGACATGTCGATGTGTTGCCCGACACCTGTGGTCTGTCTTTGCAACAAGGCACTCTGGATAGCGATGACACTGTATAGGCCTGTGAAGATATCAGCAAAGGCTACCCCCATCTTTTGTGGCTCTCCATCAGGCTCTCCTGTCAGATCCATTGCGCCGCTCATACCCTGAATCATGAAATCATAGCCTGCGCGTTTCGCGTACGGACCATCCTGTCCAAAGCCTGTTATGGAGCAATAGATAAGTCCCGGATGGGCGGCACGAATAGATGCAGCGTCCAGTGCGTATTGCTCAAGTCCCCCTACCTTGAAGTTCTCGATCAATACATCCGCATCGATGATCAGCTCTCGCAATGCGGCAAGATCAGCGTCGTTTTTCAGATCGCAAATCAAGGAACTTTTGCCGCGATTGCACGCGTGAAAGTAGGCTGCGCTGCGTTCCCCGTCAATATCGATCCACGGCGGCCCCCACTGCCTGGTGTCATCGCCCTCGGGACTTTCCACCTTGATAACCTCAGCACCCAGATCGGCCAATGTCTGTCCTACCCAGGGGCCTGCCAGAATGCGCGCAAGCTCGACGACTTTAATGCCTTTTAATGGTGAGGGTTTGGCCGTAGGTTTTGACTCGTTCATGGTAAATGGCGGCTCCAGGGTGTGTCTTCGATTCGATCTCCCGCAATCCGGGTAACACGGCGTTCATCTGCATTGACCTCGATGACGCAATGCGCACAGTTTGGCAAGGAGGGCAGGGTATGCAGCTGTGTCAGTGCTACCCCCACATAGTGTCCCAGCATTTTTTTCATGATGTCACCGTGACTGACGATCAGTATGTTGGCATCTACGGGTGCATGTTGGTGGGCTTTTACGATTGCCTCAAAAGCATCCACGCCTCTGGTTTGTGTCTGTGCTGGCGTTTCAGCACCCTCGACCGAATAATGTGGTAGTGCCTTGTGGTATGCCTCCACCATATCCGGATGCCTGGCTTCAATATCGCTCCACATATATCCTTGCCAGATGCCCCAGCAGACTTCGCGAAGCTCATCCTGGTAGGTGACTGAATCCGTGCGTGCGCCCAATATGTGTTCAATCGTCTGGCGCGTTCTTACGCTGCTGCTGGCATAGGCCGCTTCCAATGGCATGTTGGTGAAATCCCGTCCCCGCTCAATCGCTTGAGCGATACCCTGCTCATCCAGTTCTGAATCAAGCTGACCCTGAATACGTCGCTGAACGTTCCAGTGAGTCTGGCCATGGCGTACGATATGAAAAAACATAGTGAGTCTGTGTTTGAGTCTGGGCTGTAGAGATGGCGTAAGTGTAGAGCAACTGGCTGCCAAGCTCTAACTGGGCAGGAAGTAGATTGCAATGACGGCGCGGGGGATAGTCGTGAATGGGGGCGTTTTATGAATGCGAATGACTGGAAGTCGAAAGCGTGTGCTGATCTGGGTGTAAGTCTTGATCAATGGCAAGCCTTGAGTGGAGGAGATTTCGCCCAGAGCTACAGCGCCATCCTATCTGACAGCTCGACCGCAACAGGCCCTGTATCCGATCTGGCAACAGGTTCACGCATATTCATCAAGACACACGGCAATCCACCCCCCAATCACTTCACAACAGAGGCGTTGGGACTTGAATGGCTTGCTGAAACTGCCACTGTGTCTGTGCCAGATGTCCTGGGTGCCAGTGATGAGGTGCCCTATCTGGCTATCGCATGGGTGGATGAATCCAGACAGCGGCACGGCAGCGAAGCCGGCGAAAAACAACTTGGCCGACAGCTTGCAGCCTTACACGCGCATGAGTGCCCGTGTTTCGGCAGGCAGGACAGACGTTCAACGGGGAGCCTGGGGTTGCCGAATGAGCCCTGTGATAGTTGGTCCGAATTTTATGCAAGCCAGCGTTTGCTGCCATTGGCACGCATCGCCTCTGAGCGTCGTGCGCTTAGCCCGGCACTGATCAAGTCGATTGAAACCCTGAGTCAGCGGCTGGATGACTATGTCTCCGTCGATACCAGACCATCGCGATTACACGGTGATCTCTGGGCAGGTAATCGGCTTGTTGATACCAGCGGTATCAGCTGGCTTATTGATCCTGCTGCACACGGCGGACATCGTGAATTCGATCTTGCCATGATGCGGTTGTTTGGCGGGTATTCTGAGGCTTGCGTTGCAGCTTATTGCGAGGCGTTTGCACCAGAGCCTGGCTGGCAGGAGAGAATCTCCCTACATCAGCTAGCACCATTGATTGTGCATGCGATCAAGTTTGGTAGCTCATACGTCGAGCCTACCAAGCAAGCTTTGGCGCATTATGCTTAAGCAGGCGTAGTTTTTATTCAAAGTATCTTTGACGGCTGTAGAACCAAAGGGGATATGACCTGCCAGAAATTATACGAGAATCCTGCGGGAGTCTCGTTTAGGGAGTCTCCTTTGTTGACTACGGTTACAGGTTTTTGTTCGTCAGACCAGCGTCATTCCTGGCTTGCCAACGCATCCAGAATTCTTACCCAGCTGCGTATTCCCTTGTGGTAACTGCGTAGAGAATATTTCTCGTTTGGCGAGTGAATAGCATCATCATCGAGCATGAAGCCCACGAGCAAGCTGTCCATCCCAAGGATGTCCTTGATATGGCCAACAACTGGAATAGAGCCACCGCAGCCTGCGTATATAGCTTCTTTTTCCCACTCTTCTGTCAATGCTTGCTGGGCTTGCTTGAAGGCGGGTGCGTCTACGGGCATCACCGTAGCGGGTGAGCCATCTTTGGTTTTGTAAGCCACCGTACAGTCTACGGGCAGTCTCTCTTCCACGTGCCGGTAAAACGCTTGCTGTATTTTTGCAGGATCCTGTTTCCCCACCAGACGAAAGCTGATTTTTGCTTGTGCGATTGAAGGCAGTACTGTCTTGAAACCTTCACCGCTATAGCCGCCACTGATACCGTTGACATCGCATGTAGGACGCGCCCAGATCTGTTCAAGAACTGAGTAGCCTTTTTCACCGGCAGCCTTTGAGAGCCCAACAGAATTCAGAAACGCATCGTCGTCATGCTCAAGCGATTGCCACTGTGTTCTGAGCTCATCGCTCAGCTCATCCACGTCATCGTAGAAACCGGGCAAGGTGACCCGACCGTTGTCATCATGCAGGTCGCTGAGTATGCGAGTGAGAACGCGAATGGGGTTCATGGCAGGGCCGCCATACATGCCAGAGTGCAAATCCAGCGAAGGGCCTGTAATGGTGATCTCTTCACCCACCATACCGCGAAGCATCGTGGATATTGTGGGGGTGTTGCTGTCCCACATGCCCGTGTCGCATACCAGAGCGATATCGGCTTTCAGCAATTCTGTATTCGCCTGCATGAAAGGGACAAGCGAGGGCGAGCCGCTTTCCTCTTCACCTTCAAAGAAGATGCTGACGTTCACCGGTAACGTGCCTGTGGTCTGCTTCAAGACACGGCAGGCTTCCATGAATGTCATGACCTGGCCCTTGTCATCTGCTGCGCCGCGAGCACGAATGACTTTGCCATCAGGTGTATCGTCTATGGCCGGCTCGAAGGGTGGGCGATGCCATAACGTAAGGGGATCGACAGGTTGTACATCGTAGTGCCCGTAAAACAGTACATGCGGTTTATCCGGATCGCTGATGTGATGTGCAACGACCATTGGGTGCCCTGGCGTGTCGTGGCGGGCGGCATCGAAACCCATGGACGTTAAATCGTCGACAAGCCAATTGGCGGCTTTTAGGCATGATGCCGAGTAGGCAGGGTCTGTGGAAATACTGTCGATACTCAATAGCTCGAACAGTCTGTCGAGTGCTTGTGGTAGATTCTGATCAACTTTATCAAGTACGGCTTGTAACATCGTCATGGGCTCCGTTGGACAATCCTCGAACCGGTGCGGTTCGAGCTTGTATGCCGGTGGGGTGCGAGTATAAACGATCCATTCACGCCGCTATGGATTCGCGAGTTTCCCAAGACATCAGAGGGAGAGATTCCTTACTTGTGCGTTGATATTCACAGCTTTCAATGCCCAGCTCTGTAGTCTCGATTTGTACACTTCTGGCAAAGCGCTGCTGCCAGTAGAGTTTCATCACAGGCCAGTAGCGTTCCAGCACAGAGCCTGCAACGATAGTCGATGCCCCTGCCAACGCCATAGCTACCCAACCGGTATCCAGTACAACGCTAAACAGGTGTGCACCGTTGACAATGACAACGCCGATAATGGATAACGTTCCGAGGATGGCTCCGAGCTTCTGGCGAGTTAATACACTGGCCGCAGTCAGTAGGATAGCCAGGGCAAAGCTCGTGCTGGATCCTGAAAAGCTTCCGAGTATTAACGTGTCTACGGCGATAGCACAGGAGCACAGGATGGCCCAGCATCCGTGTATCACATTGCTCACTCTGGCCTTTTTCATCAGGCGTACCAGATCGATGTTCAGCACTAACAATAACGTTGCAAACATCAGGAACGGATCAATGATGGTAGAAAAAGAGCTCACCAGTGATGTCAGCATGGCAGCCAGTATCCATGCCCCTGACGCGCTCATAATCTGCACGACAGTTCCAGGCAAAGGGTGGGTTGTGATGCGTGTGACTGCGCAGCGCGAGAAGTAATAGCTTGCAATAACAAGCGACAACGCAAAATAGAAATCAATATCGTACAGCATGGCGGAACGTGTGAGCAGCAGTGCAGCAGGAGCAAACAAGAAGGCTTTGGCGAAGTGTTCTTCGCCTGTCGATAGTCGTTCAGTTTTCATTCGACGGTTAGCCAGCAAGGCCACAATAGCCAACGCGCAAATGCTGCTGATGACAGTGACACTCAAGGTGTCGCGAACCGGTATCAGTAAGGTTGTGCAAGCCAACAGGTAGCCAGCACTTAGCCAGGCTTTGGATTGTCTTGCCATCACGGAAAAACAGAACAGACACATGGGAACCAGTACTGCCAACGCTGCAGCACTTGCTATGAGCAATTCATTGAGATTTGCCGATGACCACTTTGCATAGGTGGGGTAGTCCGTCAACACACGATCCAGGGGTGCAAAGGAGTAGATCATCGCACCCAGTAGCGCAAAATTTGCAGGAATGGAAATAAGTCCCAGTGAGAAAAACATGCGTGCCCCGCGTGGCTCCTTGAGTAGAAACCCTACGGCAAAGCCTGCCGCTGTCAATAGTACGGTCTGACCGAGCAGCAACAGGTAACGATGCAGATCCGAGGTGGCTTCAACACCCTGTACCAGAAATAGTGACAAGGCAAACACCATTAGCGCAGCTCCCCCCATCCTCAGGATTCCTGCAAAGGATGCACCTTCTTTTATCGCTTCCAGCGTGCGCGCCAGATAGCCCGGAGTTGGTGATCCATCCGTAGTTAATGTATCGGTACACGTTTCGTCAAGGGTGTTGACACTGATAGGGTCCAAGGTGGCGGCAGGCGCATGGTTGATTGTGGCGGTACTTGCTTTCTGTGTATCGGGAAGCGTTTTCCCGCAAGCGACTGCAACAGGATTGTCGAGATTAGTCATTACCTGTGTCCTCCTTCTTTGCGAGTAATTGATCAAGCTCTTTTTTAAGTGCTGCTTGCTGTTCTTGCTCTTCAAGTTCACGCTGTAGCGTTGGCTTTGTTGCAATAGTTTCTTGATGAACCTCATGACGCATTTCCGTATCGCTTATGCTTACTTCCCAACGCGCAAAGATCGCATCCACACCGTTCTGGCTGTGGCTATCAATCCGGTCCAGCACGTCGGTGGCTTCAGCCGCCACCCTGACTGCGTTACGTTTGTTCGACGTATGCCCAATACGCCTTC
>CAYGSW010000150.1:0-14601 GCA_964352535.1 uncultured Granulosicoccaceae bacterium
TACTCGTCGTCGGGATCCGTTTCTTCATGCGCGGAGAAAGCGAACCCTGAATCCCATTGCATTTCACGGTTGGGAAAAAATCGATGAAGCTGAGCGTGCTGCTGGTGCTCTTATAGGTAAGCCACGAGAGAAATTGACCAACGTTCAGCACATGATCGATGTTGCGCTGCAGACAGACTCTACCGCTTCACTAACTTGATATTTTGCGTACGCGATGCGTTTAGAAGGTGATGAAAGTACTACCAGTGAGATCTACTTGCATAGATTATTAAAGCTATGGCACAGGACCTAGTGTCCGAGTATTTTGTCATAGGGTATGTGTTTTTTTACGACTTAACCGTTCCACAAATTCAACGATACGACTATTGGGAATCTAGACCATGATTGATAAGGACAAGGCTCATCCACGAAGACAGTTCCTAAAAACATCTACCGCCGCCGCAATAGCAGCCTCGGGGGTAGGCGGGTTGAGTAGCCTTGCATCATCGTCGGTATCAGCCATCGATTATGCGCCTGGTATGACAGGAGGACCTACAGGTTTCGATGGTGCTGAACGTTTTCAGTACAATGGAGAGATGTCAGAAGGCCGAGCCATTCAGGGCATCAAGGATCTTCAGGCAGCAGGGAAAGCGCCCACTAAACTCCGGATGTTATTGCCTGACGGCACGATCGACCAGATCAAGAACGCGTTTCGTCCAGGCGCCACATCCCCGATCGAGGTCTGGACTAGAGAGACAGGCATTGAGATCGAGATGGTCGGTGCACCTGTTGGTGATGTTTTCAAAAAAGTCATACAAGATGTAACAACAGGTGGTGGAACCTACGATATTTACAGCGGTCCCTGGAACTCAACGGGTGATCTTGTGGCTTCTGGCGGTGCATTGGACTGCACCGGGTACGTGGAAAAGTATCAACCTGACTGGGGTGATCCTGAGCGCGGTATGGCAACGCAGGAATTAGTCAATCTGATTTATACCTATAATGGGCGTAATTATCCAATCGCGCTCGATGGTGATTTTCTAACTTGGTATTACCTGCGCGGCATCTACGAAAAGCCTGAAGTGCAGGACACGTTCTTAAGCGAGGTTGGGCGTGAACTGGTGGTACCCAACACGTGGCAAGAGATGGATGATATTTCAAAATTCTTTACCGGTAAGGATTTTGGAAACGGCACGATGTATGGCAACGGCTGCCTGATGAGTCCATTCTGGGGATTATCGACGTTCTACCTGCGCTTAGCATCGATGGATTTTCCCAACTATTACTGGTTTACCGAGAATGGTGAACCAAACATGAATTCCGATTTGGCGGTCCAATGTGCTGAGGAACATATACGCTCCTTTGAATGGTCCCCGCCTGATGCTTTGAGTTTTACCTTTGTTGAAGGATGGTCATCGATGTGGAATCTACAGGTCCCGAATATCGCAACCTATACGGCTATTGCGAAATTTGGTGATGGGCTGAAAGAGGACGGTACACCCAAATCAGCTGCCACCGGACTTATGGACAGTCATAGTCCAATAGGTCGAGTTTTTGGTGACAAGATTAATCGTCGATCATTGCTTCACTACAGTATCACTGGCTGGGTATCGGCAAAGACTGACAATGCCGAGGCCGCATATTTGTTCTTGCAATGGTTGAGTTCCACACGAACGTTTACCTTGATGATGGTAAGCCCCACAGGCTACCTTGATCCGATGCAACAATCCAACTTCAACGAACCCTTGGTCGCTGAGAACTATAAATCGTATGCCATGGAGACTATTCCGGAAACTGTTGCCCGATCTGTGCCAGGCATCAACTTTGGAGGACAAACCGCATTAGACAATGCGCTGGATGAGGAGCTTCAGGCTGCGCTAACAGGGCAGAAGACGGCACGCCAAGCGATGGATGCCACACAGAGAAAATGGGAACGAATTATTCGGCGACAAAAGAGTCGCGGCATCGTGGATGCTATCAAAGCCAGTCGTAGTACATGGCCACAGATTGTTGACCCGATCTAATGACATCAATGTTTGAAGATCCCCACACGCATCTGTGGATAACCGCATAGTCTATAGGAGTAGTTGTTATCAAACGTTCAGTTGGTGCCATGGCACTCAAATACGCACTGCTATTGATAGTTTGCGCCATCGTGATGTATCCACTTCTATGGATGGTCACGATGGCGTTTAAACCTTTCGAGGAGTGGACCACTGGGGGCGGCATTTCGTGGTTTCCGCAGAATCCAACTTGGCAAAATTTTGAGTTCATCTTTTTTGGAAGAGCTGATGGAATAATCGTCAGCATCGACAAAACCATAATGGCCCCTTTGATGGCGAGCCTGGTGACATCGACAGTAGGGACCGCCATCGCGGTTGTCGCAGGAACGTTGTCATCCTACGCAGTCGTACGATTTAACATTCTTCCCTCGCTAGCTTTGTCAGTGCTACAGCTGCGGCTGTTCCCACCGCTTGCAGTGATGATCCCCGTCATGGTCATGTGGGCTTTTATAGGAGGAATAGACACGTGGTGGGGCTTGTCTTTGATCTACGGAATCGTCACGTTACCTTTTGCATTCTGGCTTATGAAGACGTTTTTTGATGAAGTGCCGATAGAGATAGAGGAAGCAGCACGCGTGGCCGGTAGCTCCTATTGGCGTGTTTTTTATCGCATTACATTACCAATAGTGAAGCCGGGAATTGCAACCTGTGTGCTCTTTGTTTTTATCTTGAACTGGTCTGATTACTTGCTAGCGTTGCTGCTGACTCAAAATGAGTGGGTCACGTTACCGGTTTTCATGTCCACGCTCAATTCAGCGATGGGTGAGATGTATGGTATGAAAGCGGCGCTGGGGTTGATTGCGGCCATCCCTCCGGTGGTCTTAGGTCTGCTAATTCAAAAGCATCTTGTCAGAGGATTGACCTTCGGAGCATTAAAACAATGACACAGGCCATCAACACGGCGGAGCAGAATGTTGCAATCGGGCGTGGCGCTCCGTTGGACTACTGGTCGCGGGTAGCTCGCGATCCGCGCAAGCTAGGCAAGTGGTTTGTTGCACCGACTGTGGTGCTATTGATATTCATCGTGGTCTTCCCACTTGCGATGCAGCTGTATTTAAGTCTTACTTGGTGGACACCGTTAGACGGCACCCCTTGGTATCGAGCTTACGAAAGCTTCAACAAAGGTGAGAATTACCTAATCCTGATTCAGGATATTGAGTTTTGGCAGGCGCTTTGGCGAACGATCGTACTGATGCTCATCGCTATTCCGTTACAGTTTTTTCTAGGTATGGCGTTGGCTTACCTGTTTATCGAAAAATTTCCAGGACGAACTGTTTTTTACTCGATTGTGTTAACGCCGATGATGGTTGTACCAGCAGTTGTGGGTCTGATGTTCTTTTTATTGTTTCAGGGAACCGGACCGATAAACGACACCTTGGGCTTGCCCAGTAACTATGCTTGGTTGACCGATGCGGATCGGGCAATCATCTCAGTCATCGTCGCGGATACATGGCAATGGACGCCATTGATGTTTCTTATCCTCTTGGCCGGGATGCTCGGTGTGCCATCTGATCAATTGCTCGCTGCTCGGCTACTTGGTGGATCGGATTGGCAGAATTTCTGCCGAATTATTTTACCTCGAATGAAGTCTGTAATTGCAATCGCATTGGTGCTGCGCTCGGTTGAGTGCTTCAAAATCTTTGATCTCGTGCATGTCATGACCAGTGGTGGACCTGGGGTGGCAACAGAAACCATATCGGTATTCTTTTATAAGAAGACGTTTGCAGATCTTGACTGGGCATACGTGGCTGCAGTTGGGTTAAGCATTCTCGTTGTTCTTAGTGTGATCGCGGCGACGGGGCTTGGCTATGTCGCAAAAAAGAAAAGATAATTCATATGTCATCCATACAAATTAGCAATGTCACGAAGCGTTTCGATAGCTTCACAGCGGTCAACCAGCTCTCGCTAGATATTGCTGAGGGTGAATTTGTAGCGTTGCTAGGGCCTTCCGGTTGTGGGAAGACGACGACGATGAACATGATCGCAGGTCTTGAGGGCGTTAGCGAGGGGCAGATAACTTTCAATCATGAAGATATTTCAGACACTCGCATACAGGATAGAAACATTGGTTTCGTGTTTCAAAATTACGCGATATTTACAGATTTAAGTGTGTACAAGAACTTGGCTTATGGTCTCGAGGTGCGCAAACTACCCAAGTCGCAGGTAGATGAGCGAGTAAGAGCGATGGCTGCACGGATGAGCCTTACCCATCGACTTGATCAACCGTCTGCCAGTCTATCCGTCAATGAGATGCAGAAGTTGGCTATTGGTCGATCAGCCATTGTAGAGCCTCGTGTGTTCTTACTTGATGAGCCGCTGTCGAGCCTTGATGCAGGCTTTAGAGCATATATGCGCGCAGAGCTCAAAGTCCTTCAAAGGGAATTCGGGCAAACTATGATTTACGTGACGCATGATCAGATTGAGGCCATGAGTCTTGCTGACAAAATAGCCATTATCGATCAGGGTAAGCTCATGCAATACGGCTCACCTTTGGAGGTCTATAACAACCCTGCTAATCGTTTCGTGGCAAACTTTGTTGGTAGTCCGCGGATGAATCTTATTGAAGGCACGATAAGCCATACCTCAGGTATTCCTAGAATATTAACTCGTGGTGGTGGGCACCTCGACTTAACGGGTCGTCTTAAGTCTGAATTTTTGCGTAGCCCTTCTGTTGAGCGATGCTCACTTGGGATTCGTCCACAGGACATCTATTTCGGCAAGCTTCGTGCCTCTGATGACATGACGTTATCGGGTGTGGTCGAGGATTTGGAGCGCGTGGGTCCGAAACGGATAGTGCATATACTGGCGCAACAGATAGCTATTACCGCGGTTGACGACTGGGGAGACATCGCTGTCGGCGATGTCGTTCAATGTCACTTTGATGCTGAAAAATCTATGGCGTTTGATCTGGATACAGGCGAACGCCTGGTTGGTGGCGTGTAATGAACTCAATAGACATCAAGAGACTGGTAAAGTCCTATCCGAATTTTACCCTCGGTCCAATAGATCTGGAGATCCAGAAGGGTGAATTCTTTGGAGTATTTGGCGCGCCTTCATCCGGTAAAAGTTCTATCTTGAAGCTGATACTCGGTCTTCTTGAGCCAGACGCAGGATCCATCTTGCTAGAGGGCGTGGACGCAAAGACCATTGAAGTGTCCCAACGACAAATATCGATGGTATTCCAAAACCTGGCCCTGTTTCCTCACATGAGTGGACGTGAAAATATCGTGTTCCCATTATTGGAGCAAGGCGCGACGGAGGCACAGATTGTGAGCAGATTGGACGCTGTGTCAGAAGTGCTTCATGTTAGTCACATTTTGCATAAGACACCTTCGCAAATGTCGGGAGGTGAGCGCCAGCGCATAGCACTTGGTCGAGCATTGGCAGCCGAGAGTCGCGCTATCTTGCTCGATGAACCTATTTCTGCGCTTGATGCTCGCCTTCGTGAAGAGATGCGTTTTGAATTGAAGCGTCTGCAGCGTGCAAACAATCAGACATTTGTCTATGTATCGCATGATGAAGAGGAGGTCATGGCGGTATCGGATCGCATTGCGGTCATGATCGACGGGCGAGTTGTACAGGTAGGTACTCCAGATGAAGTCTACAACCGCCCGAATTCACTCGGTGTAGCGCAACTGATAGGTACCCCACCGATGAATGTCTTTAAGGGTTGCTTTTCTGAGGATGGTCGATATTTCGAGTGCGACGATTTTGACGCGCCATATCCGATGCCACAAATCTTGGCGTGTGGCTCCCAAGGAACCTTAGGTATCCGACCTGAGGATATACACGCCACTGAGCAGAGCGGAGATACTAGCCACGCTATTTCAATCAGTTCGATTGAGTCGCTGGGTAGCCACACCATCGTAAACGCAAAACTGCATGGGCAGCTTGTCAAGATCAGAGCGTCGGGACGCATAGTTACTGAGACCGACTATGCGGATCACATCACCTTCGACACCCGACGCTTGCATTTCTTTGATGAAAGTGGCGGCCGTATGTCTGACAGTGATTCCAGCAATCTGGTGACATTACCTATTCCTATTTCATCAGCCAATTGAGACAAAAGGAGCGTATACAATGAACTCAGAATTTACTACGATCAAAGGCGCTTGTCCTCAGGATTGTCCTGACACCTGTGCGTTTATCTACACCGTCGAAAAGGGGCGCCTGATCGATGTCAAAGGCGATCCTGATCACCCCATCACTCGCGGTCGGCTATGCACCAAATTAAACGACTTCGCTGCGCATCATTACAACCCCGATCGCATCTTGTATCCGATGAAGCGGGTAGGTGCGAAAGGGGCAGGGGAATTCAAGCGGATTTCTTGGGATGAGGCGCTGAGTGAGATTAAGAGCCGATGGAGTGGGATAATTGATGAGTATGGCTCACAGGCCATTATGCCGTGTAACTACCTTGGTCACGAAGGTATACTGAACGGTCTGCATGTGGGCGATGCATTTTTTAACCGATTGGGAAGTACTATTGCCGAGCGAACGTTTTGTGGTGTCGGACGTGAGGTGGGTACAACGTTTAGTGTGGGACCAACAACAGGTATTGACCCAGAGAGTTTCGTGCATTCGCGGTACATTATCCTATGGGCAGTTAATACGTTAAGCACCAACTCTCACCACTGGCCCTTTTTGGACGAGGCACGTCGGGCTGGTGCGAAGATCGTCGTGATCGATCCGTTGCGCAGTCGAACCGCAATACAAGGGGACTGGCATATTCCCATTCGACCTGGCACCGATGCGGCGTTGGCATTAGGAATGATGAATGTAATCATCGCCGAGGGATTGCACGACGAAGATTACATCGAGCGCTACACTGTCGGGTTTGAAGATCTGGCGGCTCGTGCTGCTGAGTACACGCCAGAAAATGTGTCTGGTATTACCGGTATCCCTGCTGAGGATATTATTTCCTTATCTCGTGAATTTGCTACAAAAAATCCGGCGATCATCCGCTTGGGTGTCGCGATCGAGCGACATCGAAACGGAGGGCAAGCAGCGCGTGCGATAAGCTGTCTGCCAGCCCTTACTGGTGCGTGGCGGCATGTTGGTGGCGGGTATTTAGGGCTGACATTAGCTGCGTTTCCACTCAAACTGGATGCTATTTGCAGAGCCGACTTGATTCAGGACGGTACACGTGTTATCAATCTTAATCATTTGGGATCAGCTCTGACGGACACGACACAAGATCCCATCAAGTCAGTCATGGTCTACAACCACAACCCGCTCGTGCAGTCGCCGGAACAAGAAAAGATCAAACAAGGATTCCTGCGAGAGGATCTGTTTTTGGTTGTCAGTGAACTGTTTATGACCGACACCGCCAAGTATGCCGATATTGTCTTACCTGCGACCATGCAGGCTGAGCAAACGGATCTAATGCTTTCCTGGGGGCATTTTTACTGGACATACAACAACCAAGCTATTGATGCACCAGGTGAGGCGGTGTCGAACACACAATTATTTCGACTATTAGCTAAAACCATGGGATTCGACGAACCGGAATGGAGCCGGACGGATGAGCAATTAATTCGGGCTTTTGTCGACTGGGATTCACCTCTCATGGATGGCATTACGCTTGAGAAGATCAAAGAGCAGGGGTACTTGAAGGTGAATGTAGGCGACAAGGACACGAGCGCCCCCCACGCTGAAGGCAACTTTCCGACCCCATCGGGAAAATGTGAGTTCAAATCTGGCTTAGCGGCCCAGGGGGACTACGTACCAGCACCCTGGCGGCTCGGTTATGAAAAACAGCAACGTGGTACGCCGATAGATGTCGTGCCCACCTACGTACCTCTTAGCGAGTCTCTCGAGAGCTCTCCTGAGCTTGCCGCAAAATACCCACTGAATATACTCAGTCCCAAAGCGCACGGGTTCCTGAATTCGCAATATGCTAACGAAGAAAAACAACTGCGTCGTGAAGGAGAGCAAGCGGTACTCATTCACCCGGCGGACGCTATGGACAGGGGCATCAATGATGGTGACGCGGTGCGTGTTTTTAATGATCGTGGAAACTTCATCGGTGCCGCGAAAATTTCGACAGACACCATGCAGGGTGTCGTGGCAAGTTATCTTGGGCATTGGGGTGAACATACCAAGGCAAACAGTGCGGTCAACGCCATTAGCTCTGAGCGCATGGCGGATATGGGCGGAGCCCCTACCTATTCTGATAACTTGGTAGAAGTTGCAAGAGCTTAGTTCGAAAGATCATCACAGAGGAATAGTCAATGCCATTTGTAGTCACCGAAAACTGTACAGATTGCCATTTTACGGACTGCGTAGAGGTATGTCCTGTAACCTGCTTTCACACTGATGGTCAGAGGGTTTACATTGACCCAATCGCCTGTATTGACTGCGCCGCCTGCGTGCCGCTATGCCCGGTTGAGGCGATTTTTGAGGATATGGATGTGCCACACGAAAGTGTGTCATGGATTAAGATTAATGCCGACAAAGCAAGCACCTTACCGGCGATCATCGCGAAACAAGCACCATTGGAGGGCGCTCAGGCTCGAAGAGTGGCTCTAGGTTTTGCCGAAAAATAGGCGCAGTTTTTTGGTGAGCGTTGTGGTAACCGGGTTACTCTTGCATTAGCTCGAAGACGCTTTGATGCTTTTGGGGGTAGCTATTATCTGAGATTGATCAGCAGGGGAAACTGCCCCCGATGAGCTTCGACCATAGGGGTATCCTGCGCTGTTTTTCACCTATGGATCATCTTGTTCAGTATCGCTCGCTGTCATACATTTCATGCTGCGTTATACCGATGCGGTAATCTGGGCGATTAACATCCGTTTTTGTGGGACGTTATCAGGCCTGAGCAACATATCGGCCTTGCATAGCGTAAAGTGATGGTGCGGCTCTGCTTGGCATCGTTAGATTACAGCGACAGATGAATAACTTATGACCGGAGCCTCAACGTGATAATTTTTAGAGCGGGAAATATGTACAGTATTAGAACCTGTGCGCCAATCATCGTAGGATCTGGATAGGGCGCGAACTATGGACTTGGCACTGAGCATAGATTCGGATGCAGAATCATCACTGCAAGCACAAATATTCGATCAAATCCGCAATCTGATACTGTCGGGGCGTTTAAAGGCTGAAATGGCACTGCCACCTAGTCGCGTTCTTGCAGAAAAGTTGGGTGTCTCTCGAAATACCGTGATGATAGCTTACGAGAATCTGGTCTCAGAGGGGTATGTCGAATCTCGTGGCACCGCCGGTGTGTATGTCAGCGCAACCGCGCCAGAAGATTACCTGTTGGTCCGGACGGGTGAGAGCGATTGCGAGTCACGTGATGAGACCAATACGCCATCGGGTGAACCGGTCCTGTGTTTTGCTGGTGCACCAGGTGGTGAGATAGACGGGCCTACGTTCGACTTCTGGGTTGGAAGATCAGCTGCCAGTGCTTTTCCACTGCAGGTCTGGCGAAAAATCGTCAGCAACATTCTATCGGTTCCGAACGGCCCACAGAATTTGACTGATTATTGTGACCCTGCAGGGCTACCGGAACTGCGTCAAGCGATTGCAGATCGTCTGGCGCGTGGTCGTGGTATGGATGTCACGATGGATCAGATTATCATCACAAACGGAGGGCAAGATGCGCTTAATCTGATCGTCAACATATTGCGTGATCAGACGCAGCAATTTTGTATTGAAAACCCTTGCTACCTAGGAGCTTCCATGCTCTTCCAAAGTCATGAGTTGCCTATCGAACCCATTCCCATTGATGCTGAAGGAATCGTAGCTGATCGGCTATCCAAAAAACGCAATAGCCTACTGTTTGTTACTCCCTCCCATCAATTTCCTACCGGGGTCATGATGTCGCTTCGACGCCGCTCCGCGTTATTGCAATGGGCAGACGATACAGACAGCTACATCATCGAAGACGACTACGACAGTGAGTTTCGCTACGATGGTGCGCCATTAACAGCCTTGGCAGGGTTGGATCGGGGCAGGCGTGTATTTTATGTCGGCTCATTTTCAAAATCAGTTGGCGCAGGTGTCAGACTAGGATTCGCAGTGTTCCCGCCAGATTTCTGGACTGACGCTCGCGCGCAAAAAGCGCTTATGAGCAACGGTCAATCATGGCTTGAACAGCAAGCTCTCGCACAGTTTATGCACGATGGCCATTTTGACAAACACATTCGTAAATTGAGTCAAATCTACAAATCACGCAGAGACTGCTTGGTCTCAGCGCTTCAACAACATTTTGATAATCCCGAACTTTTAGGGCACGATGGAGGCTTACATTTCGTGTGGCGTTTACCCTTAGGTATGCCTAGTGGTGAGAGCGTGCAAAAGAAAGCCAGAGCGCTAGGTGTTGGCGTTTATTGTCTGTCCAGCGGTGCCGCACATGATTTTGGACATTCAACAACTGACGATATGTTGATGCTTGGTTACTCCTCGCTAACCGAGGCTGAAATTGATGAGGCTGTTGCGCTACTGAAAGCGATGCTTCACAGTGAGGGGTACTGCTAGGTTTTCAGATGATTTTTCAAGCCATTCTTCATGCATCGTCACAATTGTTATCGCTGGAGTAAAACCGTGCTCATTTGCCGGAAGATGTTTCGAACAGAGATTCCCTTGACATTGGCAACATTGAGCGACAGCGAGTTAGCGATGGCAAGGGCACATTGAGTATATTGCCATCACAGAAAGGTATCCAATTGACTCAGAATTTGATCTCATCGTGCAGTGCTATTGGCAGATCAAGCTGCCGTTCATCAATGTCGTCACACTCGTCAAGGAAGTGTTTTTCGCGCAGGCGCCGTAGCGGATCGGCATAGTGCTTTTCGAAAGTGCCTACCATAGCCAGAAGGTAGTTCAGCACATCGCCAATGTTTTCATCGCTTAATGATGGCAGCTGATCGAACGCGGGCAGCAACGATGAATCTGTTCGATGATGTGCACTGCTGGACCGGTCTTGTTGAGGCTCGATTGGGATGCAGTATCTGAGCGACGAAGTGTCTGGTTGATGGAGTCGAGTGCATGCCGTGCGCTGGAGTCCAAGGTACGGTAGTTACCGTACGCGTTCGCTGATCGTTCGCTCATAGTCTGTTTACCCTCTTTTTTGTATGGAATAAACCGTGTGCTGACGGGTGCGTGTGTTGGAATAGTGTGTTGCTGACTCAATGCGCATCGTGCCTGTAAATCTCGGCGATTCTGTTCCAAGGCTATCTCATCACCGTAGATTTCCCAGATAGATTCCTGCAACTTTTCCAAGTAGTCAGCGATCGCTTCGGGTTGTTGTGGTGTCCAGTAGAATGCGGCATCTACGCAGTGCTCGCTCATGATGTGACTCCTTTGGTTGACTTTGTCGGGGGTGTTTTCTTCGTCGTAGGTTTCTTCTTGCTGGCACGCAGCTTTGCCTCGTGCATGCGGTAGGAATCGCCTTCGATGACAATGATGTCCGAGTGATGTACCAGACGATGTGATGTACCAGACGATCAACAATGGCGACCACGCTACCGTTATTGGGGAACATATCGGCCCATTCACCAAAGGCTTTGTTGGTGGTGACCACTGTGCTTTTGGTTTCGTATCGTCGGTTGATGATTTCGAAGAGCAGATCAGCATGCCTATCGCCATAGGTCATGTATCCGATTTCGTCGATCGTGAGCACATCCGGGCGGGCGTAGTGCTTTATTCGACGGCGAAGTGCCAGATCACCATCCTGTGCGGCAAGATCCCCCAGCATCTGTGCGGCGTTGACATATAGGGCGCTATGACCCTGCATCACCGCCTGATAGGTGATGTTCTGTGCAATGGTGGATTTTCCTAAACCATTGCTACCCAGCAGAACGATATTGGCAGCCTGTTTGACAAAACCCAACGTCATCGCTTCACTGATGGCCGCTTTGTCACAACGCTCAGGCCACTGCCAATCGAACTCGGCCAACGGTTTGAACGCGCCGATGCGAGCAGCACTCATGCGCCGCTCCAGAGTGCGTCGAGTGCGCTCATGTTCTTCCCACAACAACCAGTCACTTATCCAACGCAGCTGATCATCAGTGAGCTCATCCCAGTGGGCCATTAAGCCGTGCAGTTTGAGCGTACTAGCCACGTGGTGCAGATTCTTGAGATCAGGGCTTGCTGGTGTGGTGTTGCTCATGGCGTGTCCTCACTAGTTGATGGTTGAGTGCTCTGGCTGTTGTCCTTGCTTTGTCTGTTCTGGTCCTGTTCGTTGTCCTGTGCGCTCGGCTCATAGCCGCCATTGATCTGGTCGTAAACAGCCAGTGAGCCGGTTCGCACCGAGATGTTGTGCGCGCGTGCTTTGTCTGGTAATGGCACTGTCAGTGGTGGTGGACGGTTGCGCTGCTCACGGCGACACTCAAGAGCCAGACGTACCGCATTGGGGTGTGGCACATCACGCACCAGGGCTTCATTGATAGCGATCTCGAGTTCACTCGCACCATAGCCGTCAAGCAACTTGAGCAAATCACGGCTCATGGTGCTGGGCCGATAATCTGGTTCGACCCCCTGGCGTATTAACTCGACACTCACCGGTACGCTGTGTGCCAGTCTGTCCTGCGCCCGTTGATGTCTGGCTTTGCGCTTGTAATCAATCAGTGCTTGTATATGATCCGGGTTCTCGATCTGCTCGCCCTTGCCAAAGTGGCGCTGATGATCGGCAATAACAGTGACGCCATCCACGATGCGTACACGCTCAAGAGACGCCAGTACCGTTAGCGCACGTCGGGTATGGGTATGTGGCAAACTATAATCATTGAGGTCGTATCTGGCATAGGGCGTCTTGCCGACAGAGACCGTCACGCGCTCATCGGTAGAAAAGGGATTGTCCGGTAATGCCAGTAGTGAGGGCCGTTCCTGTGCGAAGGCTTCACCAACACTGATCGTTGGATCTTGTGGGCATGGGCGAGCAGCCGCTTGCTCCAGGCACCAGCGTTCGGCTTGCACATTCAAGTCGTTGATATCAGAGTAGGTACGGGCTGCAAAGAATGAATCTCGTATAAAACGAATGGCTCTTTCGACGCGTCCTTTTTGATTCCCCCGGTACGGTGCACAGGGGCGCGGTTCGAAGCGGTAGTGAGCCGAAAGCTCGAGCAAGTGTGGATTGAAACGTATGGCATCTGCATGACGATCAATCACAGCCGATTTTAAATTATCGTATAGACACACCTTGGCACTGCCACCAAAGAACTGGAGCGCGGCGACATGCCCACGGATAAAACTCTCCATGCGCTGATTAAGATAGAAACGCAGGAAGATCATCCGGCTCCAGCTCAGCACCATGACAAATGCCATCAAAGGTCGCCTGGCACGACCGATTTGTACATGGCCAAAGCATCCCCAGTCCATTTGCATCTGCTAGGCTGGGTAAGTCTGTCATCGCAAGTAGGCTTCATGGGATTTGCGTGGTCGCAGTTCGGCTACCCGCGCGCGAAAATGACTCGATGCGCCCTGATAGCCTCTTTGGCAGGCCATGACATAGAGCCTTTGTGCACTAAGTCGGGGGTATTTCTCTAACGTCTCCAGAATGAAGCCATTATAGGCATCACGTTTGGAGTGACGCGGGCCGCGCTCGGGTGCCGGCAGACCAGCCTGGCTCAACACACGCTCAACAACAGTGTGATGCACTGGTAACTGACGTGCAATCGTGTGAACACCCCACTTCTCGACATGATGTAGACGCAGTATCCGCGCTTCCATGTCTTTATCTATGGTCATGTTGTATGAACCCTCATCGGTTATGGCACCGCTGAGCGATATCGACAGCGTGTGCGCAGAAAATTAATGCGCACATAGTCACTGCACGCATCTCCACAGCAATCGCAGTTGAAAAAAGAGCCGCTATTGCCTGAGTCAGGCAGTACAACACTGGCACTGGTTGTGGCTGAACCCCGGTGCGTTACTATTTTTGTTTTCCCAGGCTCGGCAGCAGGTATATTTGCTGTATCACGCTGTGTTGAATTGGGCGCAGAATGAGTGGCAACCGGCGTGGGCGTTGCCCGTTTTCGCTTGCGATAATCACTCTGGCGCCGAGCATTGTTGCGTCGCCCGTATTGACTGGATTGGTATCGTTTTGCATCACGCTTACAGCGCTCTCTTTGCGCCAGCTCACGACAACCGTTGAAACAATAAATATGGCCATGATCGTAATAACTACATATCAGTACGGGCCGTTGACAACGCGCGCAGTGGTAGCGGCGTGCCGAAGACAGGTCGCACATCGACAATTCCTGCAGATGAGCTCTGGCGTGAAGACGGAGAAAGTGAGATGCTCGATCCGACTGTGCGAAGGCACGGCTCTGGACGTGGTGTCAGGATTGGACCTTGAAATCTTTGCCTGGCACCACGTCGTCTCAATGGCGCCTATTTCTTAGCAAGACTTTCCGGTCTTGTCACTCCCCGGTGCACCTCAGACCACCTGCAGTCAAATTCATGGCACCTGCGAGACCTCGTTCAGGCTGCTATCGCTTTCCGGCAAATATGCCCGCTTTTACTCCGGCACATACACTCTTTGGGCTGGCGTGTGGATATGAGGATTGCAATGATGCTCAACGGCTATCGGGCGATCCGATGCATCGTTTTT
>CAYGSW010000151.1:0-14532 GCA_964352535.1 uncultured Granulosicoccaceae bacterium
AGTTGTCACAGCGACCGATGGTGACGGACTACTAGACGCCCATGGTTTGTTTTCGATTTCACCAACAAAAGGAAAATGATACGTGAGACATCACAAATTTCTGACACTGACCACTGCTGCCTTAGTGCTGATGAGTCATTCGGTCTTCGCCGAGACCCGAGTAACCTATAAATCAGCAAAGTCCAGTTCGTCCTAATACCAAATGGGGGTACAGATTGCTGAGGCCATCAAAGCTGGAACCGATGGCGACATCATTGTGACAGTGATAGCCTCGTCCATTCCATAGCATTAAAAGCTTGGTTGCTGTCTTTGCGAATCTAACATCCTGGAGAATCTAATATCCTGGATATGTCATTCCCAATACCGTGTTGAGATCAATGAGCATGGATTCGACTAGAAATTCGATGTTTGAGAGATCATTGGCGCTATGTGTCGAACCTGTTGCAAGAGAGTGATCGAACAGTGGTTCCAAGTCAGTGCTGAACTCTATGGTAATGGGTGTGATTAACGGTTGAAAAGCTGGAGCTGTTGCATCCTCCACTGCTGGCAGAAGTGGCATGGCTTCGATTTTTTCGCTGTCACCATGATGGCGCAGAATATCCAACAGATAACGCAATCCCAACCAGTAGCTTCCGCCTGAAATATCCGCTCTGCTGCGATTGGTGAGAAACACGGGGAGATCGCAATGGTCACCATGCACTGGAACAACCATAATCTGATTCTTGACCGCTTCAGCTTCAAATTTCCGTCGCCACTCGTGATCAACCCAATCTGACTTAATGCTGTGCTCAGTGAGCAGGACCACAAGAAAGTCGCAGGCATCGACACCACGATCGATGACTTGCTCGAATTCCTCTCCGACATTGATCTTCCATTGATCGAGCCAGACGTTTAGTTTTGCTTGTTGGAGATCATTGGCTAAACGGCGGGCAAGAACTGCATCCCTGCTACTGTACGAGATAAAAACTGTCGTTTGTTTTTCATTCATGCGTGGCTTCCTCACACGGTCCAGCCGAAAGCCAAAACGCAGCCGTTGACCGTTTTTTTTGAATTTTGTTTTTTGCTTGAAAGCTCCATTTCAACAATCAGAACAGGCGTTATTAAACTGACTCTTGATCATACTCGCACACCATCGTATTTTAGAGCTGTCATGTACACCTACACGGTCAACCCATGTCCGCAATTCGCTGTGCATCTATCTTGTTTGTTTTTATTGCTATACAGACACTGAATCTGACCACTATGTCAGTTCATGCCGATTCTGCAGCATTTGAATCCCGCGATATCGTAGCGCCCGGGCCTAATGGCAATCTTGCTGGTACGTTGCTGCTTCCCGCAGAAGCCAAGCCGCCGTACAACACGGTACTGATTCTGCCCGGTTCAGGTCCTACTGACCGTGATGGCAACACGCCTGGTGGTGTGGCTGCTTCCACTTACCGGCTTCTGGCTGAAGGTTTGGCCAAACGTGGCATAGCGTCTGTAAGCGTCGACAAACGTGGCCTGGGAGAGAGTATCGCTGCAGGTGATGGTAACGATGTTACGTTCGATCGTTACGCTGACGATGTGGAGAGTTGGCTTGGTGTCATCGCTGATATACCGCTGCTGACCGGAGACATCTGGTTGGCTGGCCATAGCGAGGGTGCGCTGATTGCCACGGTCGTGGCCGGGCGCGAATTGACTGAGGTGCGTGCACTGGTGTTACTGTCTGCTCCCGGGCGCAATCTTGGCGTCATTTTGCGTGAACAGCTCGCTGACAATCCTGCCAACGCACCAGTCATTGCCGAAGCTTTTGCTGCTATTGAATTGCTTGAGCGTGATCAGGCAGTAGATCCCGAGACTCTGCATCCTGGTCTGAGAGATCTTTTCAACGCGCCTGCCCAGCGATACCTTGCACAGATGATTCGCTTCGATCCGGCTGCCGCACTCCAGGAACTTGGTGAACGTGATGACCCCTTGCCCGTGTTGATTGTGCATGGCGGTAGGGACATCCAGGTGTCCACTGAAGATGCGCGAGCGCTGGCAAGTGCCCGACCAGACGCTGAGCTTGTCGTGATCGCGGATATGAATCACGTACTCAAAAGCGTCGTGAGTGACGATCGCGCAGCGAACATTGCTGCCTATTCCGATCCTCATCTTCCGATTGTGCCTCAGGTTGTAGAAACTGTCGCACGATTCGTAGGCAATACTCGTCGGCGTTAATGAGGCGTTAACGATTAGAGAGTGGTCGGTCTTTGCTCTCTGTCATGTCGTGTATTTGCCTCCGACGCTTCACTTTCTCTCGATCTGTAAAGCACATCCAACTGGGTTGGCTGCAATCACAGATAGCTGACAGTAGCTGCAGGCCAAATGCGCTCAAGTAGTTGCGCCCCGAATCATGCTTGTTTTTTGCCAATAACAGGTTCAGTACCGTCGATAAGTCGGCTGATATTGCCGCGATGGGTGTAGAACAGAAATCCTGCAATAATCACAAAAGCTCCAGCGAAGGCTTGTTGAGCATCAAACAACAGGTACAGCGGTACCAGTACGAATGTCGCTAGTGCCGACAAGGATGAGCGTTTGAACGTCAAGCTGACAGCCAGCCACGAAAGCAACGCTAAAGCGCCAACTGACAAGCTGAGTCCCAATAAAGCCCCCAGGGCGGTTGCCACACCTTTTCCGCCTTCAAACTGAAAAAATACCGGATAAAGATGTCCAATGAACGCGGCGATGGCGGCCAGAGCGATTGTCTGCGGATGTGAAGTTACCAGTGCCGTGACGAACACAGGGAGAAAGCCTTTCAAACCATCGCCCAGCAAGGTGAGAGCAGCGGGCAGCTTTCCACCAACCCGTAAGACATTGGTTGCACCCGGGTTGCCTGAACCTGATGTTCGGGGATCTTCCAACCCCATTGCACGACAGACGAGAATTGCCGCTGATACGGAGCCTGCCAGATAGGCAAGCACGGCAACGATGAGGGCAGGCAGGGCTAGTTCGACACTAAACACGTAATTCACTCTTCCATCAATGGGTACAGGGACTATAGACTAGCGCGGCCTATGAGTACTCTAATACAACCAGCACCAATAAGCGCTGTCAGACGACAGTTTCTCAAATCAAACGAGACATTTGATTCGCACGCTGCGGTCTTCGAAACGGTCAGTGATCGTCTTCTGAACCGTCTGGAGCTGTTGGCGATTCAGCCTGTACGCGTACTGGACCTGGGGTGTAGAACGGGCTATCAGTTAGAGGCGCTGGCACAGCGTTATCCAGAAGCTTACATAGTGGGTGCTGATCCTGCGCCGGGTCAGCCAGCCCAATTGCCAGGCAGTTGGCCACGGTGGTTGAGACGATCTCGCACCAAGGGGCCTGCACGCATTGCGTGCGATCCGCACCATTTGCCGTTTGCCGACGGAAGTTTTGATCTGGTTGTGTCCAATCTGCTTTTGCCGTGGTGCCATTCACCACATGAGGTTTTTTCCGAGGCCGCCAGAGTCCTGGGCAAGGGTGGGGCAATGATGTTCACCAGTGCTGGGCCCGACACCCTTATAGAATATCGTCGGGCATGGGCAACCATCGATTCTCATCTGCATGGCTTTGGTCTGCTGGATATGCATGACCTCGGAGACACAATGATGGCAGCGGGGTTTGCGGCTCCTGTACTGGATCGGGACAACCTGATGGTTGACTATCCTGATATCGACGCACTTCAGCTTGAGCTGCGAAACCTGGGTGCAAGTAACCTGGCGAGTGGTCGACGTGCCGGTTTAATGGCCAATGAGGTCAATAGCCGACTACGCTCAGCTGTGTCAGGCTCTGAACGTCTATTGGTAACGCTGGAGCTGGTACAAGGCCATGGCTGGAAAGGTGAGCTTAATTCCCAGAGCACCGCAACAGGCGACGTAACTATTTCCGTTGATAGCTTGCGTGGGTCGTGGAGCAAAAAAGTGGGTCGCATGCGCTAACTAGCGGTCCGTCCAGCAATATTCGGTTTAGCTTGATTGACAAAAATGTCAATCAAACTTTACAGTTGGCTCAATCCTCGCTTGCTTTGCCGATTGCGCTGGTATCTGTATTCACAAAAACACTGACCTGAGTGATTGTTAGACATGATTGAAGTACAGGATGAAACAGGTACTACCACCAGGTTGATCGTCACGGCTAACCGTTCCATGAGCTGGAAAGCAAACTTGTACCTTGCGGCCAGTCTCGGGGTCATCTGCATGGGAATTGCAATTGCAATGGCGACGTACGGGCTCTGGATGGTTATCCCTTTTGCCGGTCTGGAGATTGTTTTCATTGTTGGCTGCCTTTACTTCACACTGAGGCGACTGTCTCGACAGGAGGTAATAACTGTCAATAATGAAGCTATAACCGTAGAGTGGGGCTACAATACCCCGGATGTCACCGTGAATCTGCCTCGCAGGTGGAGTCGGCTGTCATATCGCTGTGAAGATAGCGCTTTCGAGGTTGGAGAATTAAGCCTCTCGGCACATGGAAAACGCTATTGCCTGGGACGCTGTCTTAACCGGGAAGAAAAAAAGGCGCTTTACAGCGAATTGCAGACGGCTCTATCAAGATAAGTCTTGTGCTGCAGGGTAATGGATGACAGCCAAAGAAGTAACATTTGATGTACCTAATGGACCAATTACAAACGCTGGGCAGGGGTTTACCCTTCCACGGCGGTGCTGTTGACGCCCCAAGCAAACTTCAGCCGGCACTGTCACGTGAACCGCAGTTACAGTGATCATTGCCAGCGTTGAAAACAAATAGTGATTTATCAGTCTTTGAACTTCTGGAGAGTAGGTTATGAGGTCTAGCGTTTACCGATCGGGTGTTCGTTGGGCGTTCCTGGCAATTTTGCTGTTGGCGCTTCCTGTTAGCGCGTGGGCAGACTGGGGCGCGTTGAACATGCCAAGGGGCGTGACAGAGATCAGCAATGAGGTTTACACCCTCCACATGCGTATTTTCTATATTTGCTGCGCAATCGGTGCTGCTGTATTTGGTGTAATGATCGTGTCGATGTTCCTGCATCGCAAGTCACGCGGGGCCAAGCCAGCCACTTTTCATGAAAGTACCACTGTCGAGATCGTCTGGACTGTCGTACCACTCGTTATCCTAATTGCCATGGCTATTCCGGCTGCTCGCGTGCTGATCAAAATGGAAGATTTCAGCGATTCTGAAATGTCCATTCGCGTCACGGGCTATCAATGGCGCTGGCATTACGAGTACATGGATTCCGGTGTTCAGTTTTTCAGCCAGTTGCACCCCGAGCACAACAGGGCGCGCCAGCAAGGATCGGATATTGACCTGGCCACCGCTTTTCCGGGAAGGGATTTCAACGGTGAAGAAGATGTATACCTGCGTGAAGTAGATAACGAGCTTGTCGTTCCAGTGGGTACAAAGATCCGTTTTCTGCACACTGCAGCTGACGTAATCCACTCCTGGTGGGTACATGATCTGGCTATCAAGAAAGATGCTATCCCCGGATTCATCAACGAGAACTGGGCACTCATTGAAGAGCCCGGCATCTATCGTGGAAAGTGCGCAGAGTTATGTGGCCGCGACCACGGATTCATGCCGGTTGTTGTCAGAGCAGTTCCGCAGGAGGAATTTGACACATGGATTGCTGACCAGCAGTCAGCCATGGCCAGCGCGGATACTGTCAGTGATCGTCAGTGGTCGAAAGACGAACTGGTGGCCACCGGCAAGAACGTCTACGAAGCCAATTGCATGAGTTGTCATCAGGCTGAGGGCCAGGGTATTCCAGGTATGTTTCCGGCTATATCGGGCAGCGATGTCGCCACCGGCAGCATCGATCGTCATATCAGTACGGTCATGAACGGCATCGAAGGTACCATGATGTCTTCATTCGGCAGCGTGTTGAGTGATGCAGACATCGCTGCTGTCATAACCTATCAACGAAATGCCCTGGGCAATGCCACAGGCGATTTGCTACAACCGGTGCATGTGCGTTCGTTACGCGCCGGGCTAGACATCAAGGCACCTGCAAATGTTGCATCTGCTGCAGACAAGATTACAACTGAAGGAGTCAACTGATGAGTTCTACTGGCATCTCCCATCACGCGGCCGATGAAAAGGGCCACGACCATGACCATGACGAGCACGGTCCCGCTCCGGGCCTCATGCGTTGGGTAACAACGACCAACCATAAAGACATTGGAACGTTGTATCTGTGGTTCTCTCTGGTTATGTTCTTCATCGGTGGGGCGATGGCATTGGTGATTCGGGCCGAGTTGTTCCAGCCCGGTATTCAGATCGTAGACCCGATGTTCTTCAACTCCATGACCACCATGCATGCCATTGTCATGATTTTTGGTGTGGTCATGCCAGCATTTGTGGGGCTGGCTAACTGGATGATTCCGATGATGATCGGCGCGCCGGATATGGCATTGCCGCGGCTTAATAACTGGTCGTTCTGGATCATGCCGTTTGCCTTTGCCATCATGCTATCCACATTGTTCATGGACAGCGGTGGTCCAGCCGGTGGCTGGACGTTGTATCCGCCACTGGTCTTGCAGATGGGTGACAGCTTTGCTTATGTCATCTTTGCGATTCACTTCCTTGGCATATCGTCAGTCATGGGTTCCATCAACATCGTGGCCACCATCTTCAACATGCGTGCCCCTGGCATGACATTCATGAAGATGCCCATGTTTGTCTGGACCTGGCTCATCACAGCTTACCTGCTCATCGCCACTATTCCGGTCTTTGCTGGCGCAGTTACGATGTTGCTGACCGACCGCTTTTTTGGCACAAGCTTTTTCAGTGCGGCAGGCGGCGGTGATCCTGTCATGTTCCAGCATATCTTCTGGTTCTTTGGTCACCCTGAAGTCTATATTCTGATTCTTCCGGCTTTTGGCATCGTGTCTTCCATCATCCCTACGTTTGCTCGCAAGCCACTGTTTGGCTATGACTCAATGGTCTACGCCACGGCGTCCATCGCATTTCTGTCGTTCATCGTCTGGGCGCACCATATGTTCACAACCGGCATGCCGCTAGCGGGTGAGTTGTTCTTCATGTTCTCGACAATGATGATATCGGTGCCCACCGGTGTGAAGGTTTTCAACTGGGTAGCAACGATGTGGCGCGGATCCATGACGTTCGAGACGCCCATGCTGTTTGCCATAGGGTTTGTCATCATGTTTACCGTGGGTGGCTTGTCAGGATTAATGCTGGCTATCACACCTGCCGACATTCAGTATCACGATACGTACTTTGTCGTTGCGCATTTTCATTACGTGCTGGTACCGGGTGCCATCTACTCGCTCATGGCAGCAACGTACTACTGGCTGCCAAAATGGACGGGCAACATGTACGACGAGACGCTGGGCAAGTGGCATTTCTGGATCTCTACCGTCTTCGTCAACGTACTGTTTTTCCCCATGCATTTTGTGGGTCTGGCCGGTATGCCACGTCGGATACCCGATTACAGCCTCCAGTTTGCCGACTGGAACATGATCGCCACCATTGGCGCCTTTGGTTTCGGATTCAGCCAGCTCATGTTTGTGTACATCATTGTCAAGTGCGTGCGTGGTGGCGAAAAGGCAACCAGTGAAGTGTGGGAAGGTGCCCGGGGTCTTGAGTGGACAGTTGCATCGCCTGCTCCTTATCACACGTTCGAAACGGCGCCAGCACTTGACGCTAATACTGTAACTCGATAAGTCAGGGTTTTATAATTAGTCCATCGGATACTTGATGAGCGAGAAGAACGCTAACAGCGGTACGACGGCACTGGTCCCGTCTCATGCCCCGACTCAGGGGCAGGAGACGGGTGGTGTGGTCAGCAAACCCGGATTCATTCGGCGCTATCGCTTGCCGTTATTTCTGGCTTTCGTTGCGGTGTGTCTGTACGCAACCAGCATTCTCTATATTCTCTATGGCAGAGGGGAAATTCTGTGAGTGGCGATAGCTCGAACATCGGTGTTAGTGCTGCCAATGAAACAACACAATTATCGACCGGACAGAAAAAGTCGCAGTCACATCTCAAGGTGGCTGGCAAGATGCTCGGACTTGCCATTGGCATGTTCGGTTTCGGTTATGCCATGGTACCGATGTACAACATTATCTGCGACATTACCGGATTAAACGGCAAGACCGGCAGGGTGAGTGTTGAGTCGGTAGCAGCGGCTGAAGCGCTGGAGGATCGTGAAGTTATCGTAGAGTTTGTCTCGAGTATCAACCAGGGTGGTTCCTGGATATTCAGGCCGGAAGTCAAGACCATGACTGTGCAACCGGGAAAGCTCTACACCACCAGCTATTACGCAGAGAACCTGACGGATGCCTACGTTGTCGCGCAGGCCACCCCCAGTGTCTCACCGTTTGCTGCGGCGAAGCACTTCAACAAGACTGAGTGCTTCTGTTTTACCCGTCAGCCTTTCGAGGGCAAGAGCTCGAAGGATATGCCGATAACTTTTATTATTGATGAAGATTTACCCATTAATATCGATAGAGTAACGTTGTCTTACACCTTCTTTCGCTCGCCTGAGCAAGGTGCTGACCAAAGTTAAGTCCTGTTTGTTGATGAGAAACCGGGGGTTGTTGGCCCTCAAAAGGATCGTGTATGAGTAGTACGACATCAGCCTATTACATCCCTCATGCCGCACGTTGGCCCATAGTCGGATCGATAGGCCTTTTCATATTTTTCTACGGGTTTGCTACCTGGTTGAACGAAGGGCCTTTTGGCAAGGAAATGTTTTTCCTTGGCACGGGCATCGTCGTTTTCATGATGTTCGGCTGGTTTGGGACCGTTGCCAAGGAAAGTGAATCAGGCACCTACAACTCACAGGTGGATTCGTCTTTTCGCATGTGCATGATGTGGTTCATATTCTCTGAAGTGATGTTCTTTGCGGCATTCTTTGGAGCATTGTTCTATGCACGATCGTTCTCTGGTCCGTGGTTGGGCGGCGTAGGCGGTGGTGGTGCTGAAATGACCAACCAAGTGCTGCATCTGGGGCATGACTATGTCTGGCCAAGTAATGGTCCTGCCCACATCGGTGGCGACTTCAAGCAAATGGGCTGGTTTGGGCTGCCATTGATCAACACACTGTTGTTACTATCCAGTGGACTGACCTGCACATTCGCACATCATGCTATTCGAGCCGGCCATCGCAAGCCGTTTATCCTTTGGCTGCTGGCGACGGTATCGCTTGGGTTTATCTTTGTGGGCCTTCAGGCTTACGAGTACTACCACGCGTACCACGCCCTGAACCTCAAGATGACGAGCGGTATTTACGGTTCAACGTTCTTCATGCTTACAGGTTTTCACGGATTCCACGTCACGATGGGAGCGATTATCCTGTTGGTGGTTATGCTGCGAGCCATGCGTAATCACTTTAGCTCGGACAATCATTTCGCATTCGAAGCTGCGGCCTGGTATTGGCATTTTGTTGACGTTGTCTGGTTGGGACTGTTCATATTCGTCTATCTGCTCTGAGTACACTATTGTTTCGTCAACCTGATAATGTCAACGTTATCAGGTTGACGAACCACTCGGACAAGCTCCTAGACAAACGCGCTTCACCGTAGTTGCTAACGCTTAAACAACTAAACGCTGGGCCTAATGTAGCAAGCACTCAGAGGGCGGATTTTCCGCTCTTTATCGTTGGTAACTCTCATGTTTCATGCAACATGAGCAATTGTGGAAAGCCAAAGTAGCAAGGCAGTTCTGAGCACGGGCGTCATTGGCCACTATTGGCAAACGGTACGTGACGTTTTGAGCTTTAAGAATTAAAATCCTTCACTGATGGGGCGCCTGCCACCGCCTTCGCTGCGCTGCTCTGAAGTAGAAGAGCTCGCCTCCGGGTCCGTTGTGGACACACTGGACTGACCCGATAAAGGGCTTGGGTTAAGCTCGATTACGCCAGTGGCCCCCGCGATCATCACCACCATGATGGCTACGATAGACAAGCCAATGCGTACAGATAGAGCGTTCACCGTTCTATTGGATTGTCCTTTGTCTTTCACCAGGAAATACAGCCCTGAGAACAGACTGACAATAACGAATCCGAGTAGCAATAGAACAATAAGTTTAACGAGTAGCATGGAGCAGGAGAGTCTTGATAGGTTTGTCTGTACGAGGGTACCACTATGCGAATCGGTAACCGCAGGTTTGCGCCAAAGCTGTGGGCGTGGATGCTCTACGTGACTGTGCTGTCATGCATGCTCTGGTTGGGCAATTGGCAATTGAACAGAGCCGCATTGAAAGTATCATTGCAAGAGGCTGCCGAGACGGCCAGAAACAACCCTGCAGTGCCGCTTCAGCAGATAACCGATCTTGAGTCTGCAGCAACGAGTTACCAGCGTGTCTCTCTGGCTGGTTCGTACGACGACGAACGGCAATTTCTTTGGGACAACCGCACGCACAACGGGCAGGCTGGGTATGAAGTGATCTCGGTAATTGCTCTGGACACAGGCGGGTTGGCGCTTGTCAATCGCGGGTGGGTCGCGCCAGGTGCAAGTCGGCAAGAGCTACCGGATGTAGCTTTGCCATCAGACGCCGTAGCACAGAAGGTCATTATAGAGGGCTATGTGTCAAGACCATCCAAGGGTTTTGCCAGTGGCGATGCGCTTACCCGAACCGACAAATGGCCGATGCTGATTCAGTATTTTGACTATGAGGCGATCGCTGAGGCGCTAGGTGAGCCGATTATTCCTGTCATCGTACAAGCTCAGGCATTGGGAACGGATGCTACGACGGCGACTGTGTTAACGTCGCGACCCGAATGGCTAAAAGCGAACTGGCAACCGGCTGCATCAGGACCTGCAAAGCACTATAGTTATGCTTTTCAGTGGTTCACCATGGCATTGGCGTTAACCGGCATCTTTGTGGTGGTCAACATCGAGAAAAGCGCATCGAAGGCACTAGAACCATGATTTTTCTCACAGGTAGTGAAAGAGCAGGTAACCCTTATCATGAGTGATACTTCCAACATGTTGCAGCCTGAGCTTCCGCAGATAGACCTTGCCAGCCGCAGGCGATCCAGAATAAAGCTGTTATCGATATTTGCCATTTTTGCAGTGCCGCTCATCCTGGCCAGTATCTATCTGCAGATTGTTCGCACCAGCGGTGGAACCATTGGTGATACCGCTCGCGGGCAGCTTATCAAGCCAGCTGTGCCACTCACTGAATTCGCCCTGCAAGTCGGTTCCAGTGAGGAGTTCACTCTGGATTCCGTGCGAGGTGTATGGACGATGCTGTACGTTCCTGTCGGGGATTGTCTCGAGGCTTGCGAGCGAAACCTCTATCACATGCGTCAGGTGCGTCTGGCGCTTAACCACCGGATGGATCGTGTGCAACGAGCCGTGCTGATGGCGTCGCCTACCCAAATCAGCCAGGCGCTGCTGACTGAGCATCCGGGACTCATCGCAGACACCGGAACCCCTGAGGAACAGGCGGTACTCAGTGCTCAGATCGACGCAGCACAAACCGACATGCCGCCGCTGCAGGATGCAATTTATCTAATTGATCCCTTTGGCAATCTCATGTTGAGATTTCCGTCAGACCTTGAGCCCAATATGATGCTCAAGGACATCAAGCACCTGTTAAAAGTATCTCGCATCGGGTAGTCTTTCGATTGGTGCCCACACATTCGTAGGTTGCCCGGTCTCTCTAAATCGCCATGAAATCCACTTCGCAAGTAAATTCGCAAGTAAAGCAGGCTGATACCGTATTCAGCCATTCGGTACGGCATTGGCGAGACTATCTGGAAATCACCAAGCCCAAAGTGGTTTTGTTGCTGGTGTTTACTGCATTAGTGGGTATGGCACTAGCGGTGCCATTGTGGTTGCCGCTGCAGGAAACGTTTTTTGGCTTGCTTGGAATCGGCCTGGCGTCAAGCTCAGCTGCGGCTATCAACCATGTGATCGATCAGCGTAGCGATGCGATCATGAAACGCACTGAAAACCGGCCAATCCCGCAAGGTTCTCTGACCACCCGACAGTGTCTGACGTTTGCTATGAGCATAGGGCTGATTGCCATGGTGATGCTGGTAACGCTGGTAAATACACTCACCGCTGTACTCACCTTTTTCTCCTTGATCGGATATGCCATCGTCTACACGGTCTATCTGAAACGTGCTACGCCACAGAACATCGTGATTGGAGGTGCCGCTGGAGCCATGCCCCCGGTACTCGGATGGGCGGCTGTGACCAATGAAGTAACCGCTGCTCCGTTGTTGTTGTTTCTTATTGTCTTCATCTGGACGCCTCCGCATTTCTGGGCATTGGCCATTCATCGGCGCGACGACTACGCCAAGGTGGATATTCCCATGTTGCCAGTGACTCACGGCATACCGTTTACGCGCATACAGATCTTTCTTTACACGGTATTACTGGTTCTGGTCACTATCCTTCCCTATCTCATCCAGATGAGTGGCCCGCTTTATCTTGTGGGTGCAATAGTGCTTGGCGCCATGTTCCTGTGGCATGCCTGGAAGATGTTCGACGATAGCGCAACCCGACAGCCGATCAAGACGTTTGTATTTTCGATCAATTACTTGATGTGGCTTTTCGGAATCATGTTGATCGATCATTACATACCAGTGATCGTTAGCCTCTTCAGGTAAGCCGTACAGCTCTTAGTGCTGCTGCGCTACTGAGCAACGCTATCCGGACATCATCCTGGTTCGGAAACCTTGTGCTCGTGCCGCTTTGTACTGCCAGCACGCTGGGCGCAAACTGCAATTGCTTCTGATCCATCATATCGATAGCCTGCCTGAACGGCAATCCGTCAGTGAGGCTGTCGGCATGGAGCAATACCACAACCTACTGCAGGGCATTCCCATCTGCATCGACGGTGGTCAATGTCAATTTACCGGGTGCATATTTCGCTTGCGGCAGCATGCCACCGACAGCCAGAGCTGTGAGTACGGCCAGACGGACAGCCTTCTAGGAGGCTGTCCGTCAACTGGCCGAGGCGTGTCGGAATAGCGACAACGGCAGTTCGATATTCATTGCCATCAAAGCGGTCATCGGAAAATGTTCATAGTGCGGTATTATCGTTCTCTGAGAGCCAACGGTTCGTAAAAGTCGTATCAATGTGTATTCGTTAATCGGCTGTTCGCTTGCGCAACCGGTGGGCAGCAAGACACCGCAATTACTTAACAAGTCTCACTATTATCATGCGACATCTCAATTACAACCACCTGCTGTATTTCTACACTGTAGCTCGGGAAGGCAGCGTGGCGCGAGCTGCAAAGGTCCTTCACTTGACCCCACAAACTGTCAGTGGCCAGATAAAACTGCTGGAAGACGTGATAGGAGAACCTTTGTTCCTGCGCGTTGGACGTGGGCTGACACTATCTGACACCGGCCGGGTGGTACAGACCTACGCGGACGAAATATTCTCGGTTGGTACAGCCCTCGCTCAGCGTTTGCAAAGCACGTCTGAGCAGAGTAGTCGTGAGCTGCGAGTTGGCATTGTGGACTCATTCCCAAAGCTTGTGGCCTGCAAACTTCTGGGGGTATCGCTGGGGTCCGAAATACCGGCCAAGTTATCGTGTTCAGAGGGCAAACTGGAATCCCTGCTGGCGGACCTGTCGGTGCACAAGCTGGATCTTGTGTTGTCGGACAGGCTGGTGCCTACCGAGCTGAACGTGCGCGCCTACAACCATTCATTGGGCACCAGCAAGCTGGGATTTTTCGCCCCTCAGAGCTGGACGGAAGACTTGTCTGTCGATTTTCCGCAGTGTCTGTCGCGCGTGCCTGTCCTGATGCCTGATTCCTCATCAGCCCTGCGCCGCAGCCTTGATCATTGGTTCGACGAGCAAGAGATAATACCCAAGATCGTGGCCGAGTTTGACGACAGTGCTCTAATGAAGACGTTTGGAGAAGCAGGGCTTGGTGCGTTTCCAGCTCCCGATGTGATCGCGGATGACGTTGTGCGCTGTTTCCATGCGCGTCAGATTGGCACTATTGGCGGTGTTACAGAGACGTTTACGGCCATATCCCCACAACGTAGGTTGCGGCATCCATCGGTATTGAGCATTGCCGCGAATGCTCATCAGGTCCTGGCGCAAGCTGTATAACCATTACGCGACGCCAGTATACGAAAAAGTAAGATTGGCGCAAGACGGTCGATAGCTGGATATCCGATACTTGTGGTCATACTGACATTTTGCGGACACAGCGCCCATGCACATACTGCTCGTCGAGGACGACACTCATACAGCTGATTATGCGGCTCGTGGATTCAAGGAGGCCGGGCACGTGGTTGATGTGCTGGCTGACGGCAAACACGCCATGATCCAATGCCTGCAAACTGACTACGATGTTCTGGTGGTTGATCGTATGTTGCCAGGGATGGACGGATTGTCGATGGTCAAGAGTCTGCGAGCCTCTGGCAATAAATCGCCGGTGATATTCCTGACGGCAGTCTCGGGTGTGGATGATCGGGTTGCAGGTCTCGAGGCAGGGGCCGACGACTACCTGACCAAGCCGTTTGCGTTTTCAGAGCTTCTGGCGCGGGTCAATGCTTTGGGCAGGCGACCTGTAACCTCGGTTGAAAACACGCATCTTCAGGTCTCTGATCTGTAT
>CAYGSW010000152.1:0-2434 GCA_964352535.1 uncultured Granulosicoccaceae bacterium
ACACCCTCGCGGGGCCGCCTTCGGCCTCGATCGTTATTCTCGGACAAGCTCCTAGGCGTGGTGGTGTTACTCCTGCTGGTGAACGCTAGCACTGTGACAAGGCGACGTCAATTGCCCGTCACACCCATAACAAATTATGGCTTGCCCGCAACAACACCCCAGCTTGCAGTGTCTTGTGCTTAAGTAACAGTATCAACACAGCCACACACTGCTCGCACTTTATACTTGCCGAAATGCGTTTGACAACTGCACTAAACAGCAGATTCCGCTAGCCTAAAGACAAGTGGTTAACTCACGGCCGCTGCCCTACAGTTCTTGTAGGCTTCCAGTGAGACAAGGATGAACACAAAAACACGTACCTTGGACCAACATGACTTAACTCTGGATCTAACCCTGGATCTCACTCTGGATCTGAATATCGACGACGCCGCCGACAAGCTGAAAGCGTCTGAAATATTCATCCTCTCCGCATCACCCTGCAGAACGCTGGCAGGTTTATCCGGACCTGTATTGTTAGGTGTAGGCTCTGGAATCTCTATATCTGCAGGGTTTGGCAGCTTTGGTTTTTCTGTGTTACTTGATGGTTTACATCACGTTGTGTTAGCGCCGCTGTGGTTATCGCAAGTCATCATGACGATGCTGTTTTATGTCATCGCATGGCGATGGGCACGTGTGCCATTGGGTATGGGCACATTACCAGCGCTTCTTCTTGTAGGTCCTGCCATCAGTCTGGGCGCCACGATAACACCAGAAACACTCAGCTTTGCCTGGCATGTCGTGGCCTTTGCTACCGGATTGTTCATGTTCGCATTCGGCATATCGTTATCAGCTGCCGCCGCCCTCGGACCCGATGGCGTAACAGCTCTATCACTGGCTGCTGAAAAGCGCTGGCAGTGGCCTGTATCACGAGCGAACTTCATATGGAACGTATCGGCAATTGCCCTGGGTCTGATGCTTGGAGGAAATTCGGGGCCTGCCACTATCGTGGGATTGTTTGCAACACCCGTATTGATTCACTACTTTCTGCCGTGTTTGAGAAAAAGGCTGACCTTTTAATCTCGCCGAGTTGTTTGGCTCTAACGCAATGTGACCTACCAGAATTTAACAATCCAAATCCTAAATGTCTTTCATCAAGCGAAGCGCATCGTATATGGCAGCGTGGGTGTTTCTGGCAGACACGGAACAATCTCGTCCTTGTATGCCAGCAGCTTGATGAACGTTAGCGACTGTCTCGTGATACACAGGCCGACCCTGCCGTCATGGCAAGTGCAAGCCCGGCCCTGGCGCGCTCCCAGTGATACGCCCGATAGCGCTCTGTCGGCATACCCTGAACACCGTAGGCCGGTTCATGACTGGTGCTCATGAACCGGTTTTTAAGCGTCAGGTGTCGTAACGTAAAAGGCTGGAGCAGTGGATCATTGTCCATTGGCAGACTCTTTGAGAACACTGCTTTGAAGATTAATCTCCTATGAACTGGCTCGGTTCTGAATCAGATCATCCACCACACTCGGATCGGCCAGAGTGGATGTATCACCCAGAGAACCGTAATCGTTCTCGGCAATCTTTCGCAGTATGCGTCGCATGATCTTGCCTGAACGAGTTTTCGGTAGTCCCGGTGCCCATTGAATCATGTCTGGCGACGCTATGGGACCAATCTCCTTTCGCACCCACGTGACAAGCTCCTTTCGCAACTCTTCACTGGGCTCGTTGCCTTCCATGAGTGTCACATAGGCATAAATGCCCTGCCCCTTGATGTCGTGCGGAAAACCTACCACAGCAGCCTCGGATACCAGCTCATGTGCCACCAGCGCGGACTCGACCTCAGCGGTACCCATACGGTGGCCGGAGACATTGATGACATCATCAACGCGACCCGTTATCCAGTAATAACCATCAGCATCACGCCTGCATCCATCGCCGGTGAAGTAGTAGCCCTTGAAGGTCTCAAAATAGGTGGAAACAAACCGGCCATGGTCGCCGAATACGGTTCGCATCTGGCCCGGCCAGCTATCCCGGATACAAAGTACACCTTCAGCTTCCGTATCGGTCAGCTCATTACCCTCAGCATCCAGAATAACCGGTTGAATGCCAAAAAACGGATGGGTGGCGGATCCGGGTTTTGTCGCAGTAGCACCGGGCAAAGGTGTGATAAGGATGCCGCCGGTTTCTGTCTGCCACCAGGTATCAACAATGGGACACCGACCCTGCCCAACCACTTCATCGTACCATTTCCAGGCTTCAGGATTAATGGGTTCACCCACCGAACCCAGCAAACGCAGCGAGGAAAGATCCGAGCCTTTCACATGCTGCTCACCCGCGCCCATCAAAGCTCTGATAGCGGTGGGTGCGGTGTAAAAGGTATTGACCTTGTGTTTTTCACACACCTGCCAAAAGCGCGCCGGACTTGGGTACGTAGGCACGCCCTCGAACATCA
>CAYGSW010000152.1:2534-14529 GCA_964352535.1 uncultured Granulosicoccaceae bacterium
CTACGTCCACCCCGCAAGCCCTCATCCGCAGTTACCAGAAGTTTGGCATTCGATCCTGTTACCCGATCAGCCAGAGCATCGGCGCTGAAGCCACCGAAAACAATCGAATGAATTGCACCAATACGAGCACAAGCCAGCATGGCATAGGCCGCTTCCGGGATCATGGGCATGTACAGGATAACCCGATCACCTTTGCTGACGCCCTGTGCCTTGTATACATTGGCTAAACGACAGACATGCTCGTGCAGCTCTTTATAAGTAATCTTCTTGTCAACCGAGGGGTCATCGCCTTCCCAGATGATGGCAACCTGATCACCACGGGTTTCGAGGTGACGATCAATGCAATTTGCGCTGACGTTAAGCTCACCATCTTCGTACCATTTGATGGATACATCAGGGTACGCGTAGGTGGTGTTCTTGACTTTTGAATAGGGAGTTATCCAGTCTAGACGTTTGCCCTGCTCTGCCCAGAAGCCATCCGGGTCAGCAACAGATTGGGCGTACAGTGACTGATAACCTGCCTTGTCGATGTGCGCTTTCTTAGCGAATGCTTCGGGTACTGCATGTACATCATTGCTCATGGATTCTCCGGAATAGTGGTGTTAATTTGCGCTCTCACTATTGTAAGAAATTACGCACCACTACCGAGCAAATTTTTATTTCCTTATTAAACATGCAGTTATCGGCCATACAACCCACTATCGTGTTGCCATCTTCGTCACAACATACTCTTGTTACCAATAGTAACAACTGTGCACATCATCTTGACGTCTTCTCAACGACGTCCGTATACCCGAACGTAGTCGATTTCCAGAGCTGGATTTCCAAATTGATTCACGTCGTTATCGGTTGGAAAGCGCTGATCACCAGGACGACCCAGGCCGCCCGCATTGGTGGGGAAGTTTGTCCAGTTGCCACCCATTGCAAGATTGATCATGACATAAAGCTCTTCGAAATCAGCTTCAGCATTGTCAAGCTCACTGACAAGTTCACCGTCTATGAACCACTTGATGTTGCCCGGACTCCATTCAACCGCATAAACATGAAAATCCTGACTGTAATCGATACCAGTGTATACCTGCCCCGACGGTTTTGGCTTCACGAAGGTGGCATCTCCACCATAGTATTCGGAGACATTCTTGAAGTAATGAAAAGAGTTGTAGATGTACTCTGGTGCATGACCAAGGTTTTCCATGATGTCTATTTCTGTGCGCTGCGTACCCTCCCAGGCGCGTCTTTCATGAAATAACCAGAATGCCGGGAATGTTCCCTCATGGCTGGGGATTTTAATGCTCGCTTCAAAGTAGCCGTACTTGCGACTGAATTTTTCATGTGTCGATATAGCCCCGGACACAAACGTTTGCTGCTCAGCAATTTCCATGAGTGCGCCGTGTGTCTTCTCGCTGTTACTACTCTTCAACGGGTTCACCCTGGCGCGGATTGCGAGCCGACTACCATCAAATTCAAACGGATTGGCCACGCCCAGAATCTTCTGTTGATGCTCTTCATCAGGGCTTAATACGTTGATGTAGAACTGGTCTTCGCCATTTATCACACGGTACTCATAGCGCTCACCATTCCATTCGCCATCCCATCGCAATTGCGAGTGCCAACGTGCAGGGTTTAGCGAATCGGCATTGAATTCATCGCTGAACACAAGCTCATAGCCGGCCTTTTCGCGCACTTCAGGGTAATCATAAGAGCTCGGATCTATCAGGCCGGTATCATCTTCAGCTCGCGTATTCGGGGCCGCTGCTGCATTACTTTGAGATGTCTCGCTGACCGCCTCAGCCTGAATAACGACTATTACCGTTTGCGACTGGCTGGAATTCTGTCCCGATTCGTCCAATGCAGCCACGGTCATGGAATGATCACCCACCCACAAATCTGTACTGTTCCATTCCAGCGATGGAGTTGTTCCTGCAAAGCTGCCATTAACGGTGACCCGGTACTCGCGGGCGCCTTCCACAGCTGACCATTCCCAGTTAACGGTACCTGGAGCGGTCACTGTTCCTCTTACATTCGAAGGGGTATCAATGGCATTTGCCATGACAGGTAACATCGCCACTATGATCAGCAGCGAAAGTCGTATGCGTTTGCGCACGGTAGCCATAAGTTATTGTTCTCTTGCTCGATTGTCAGTGAACTATTCATACCGTAATAAAACAGCTGTATAAATTCACACGATTAATCGACCCGAACGCTATGCCGTAGCCGATGGGCGCAAGTGTACCCAGCAACAGGTAATAATCCTCACATCAAAAAGTGAGCGTTTGTACATGAGTTATCAACACGCCTGCGCCTTGTTCATCCACACCCCGCTACGCTTGGCTTACAGACCAAAAAGGCAGACAAAACGCCTGACATTAACAAACGGAATGTTTAGGCACAATCCTTGGCACAAGCTGTTAACCGTGCGCGCAACGCCTTAAGAGCATGCAGCGCTCGCACCCAATATCCGCAGCATATCGTTATACGCCCAGATATTGGTTCACGAGCGCATCGTCCAACTGACTCATGCGATCAGACCAGACGCTTGCGCCTTTATCGAGAACGACGGCACGATCGGCAATCCGGGACAGTTCGCGAATCGACTTGTCCACAATGATGATAGCTAAGCCACTCTCGTTTTTGAGACGGTTGATGACGGACCAGATCTCGCGTCTCACCAAAGGTGCAAGTCCCTCTGTGGCTTCGTCCAGAATAAGCAGTCGGGGGTTGGTCATCAGTGCCCGGCCGATTGCCAGCATTTGCTGTTCCCCGCCAGAGAGTTGCGCTGCCGGTTGCTTGTGGCGTTCTGCCAGCCGGGGGAAAAGTGCCCGCACACTGGCAAGGTCCCATGCACCGGGTCGGGCAGCGCAAAGCAGATTTTCATCCACATTCAAATTGCTGAAACAACGACGTCCTTCGGGCACCAGGCCGATACCTAATCTGGCGACCTGATGCGAAGGCATGTTGTCTATGTTGCAACCATCAAAAATCAGGTTTCCCTGTCGCACCGGCAGCAGTTTACAGATGGTCTTTATCGTGGTGGTTTTGCCCATGCCGTTGCGGCCCAGTAAGGCAACGACCTCACCTTCAGCCACGTGCAGTGATACCCCAAACAACGCCTGAGTTGCTCCATAACCCGTGCAAAGGGAATCGACACTGAGCAAGCTCAATCATCACCTCCCAGGTATGCCCGCTTTACCGCCTTGTCCTGACGAATGTCATTCACTGTGCCACTGGCAATGATCTGGCCATAAACCAAAACACTGATTCGGTCTGCCAGTGCAAACACAGCATCCATATCATGCTCCACCAGCAGTATGGGCGCTTGCTGTTTTAGCCCACCCAGCAATTCGATGAGCGCTGTCGTGCCTTGCACACCGAGTCCTGCCATCGGCTCATCCATAACAAATGCGTTGGGATTCAAGGTGAGCGCCACCGCAATCTCCAGCTGCCGCCGTTGTCCGTGCGAAAGTTGTGAGGTAATTTTGTGAGCATGCTCGATAAGCCCAACGCGTTCCAGCGCATTTTGCGCCTTATCACGTAGGCTACCTGGCCTCATTATGTCGTCAAACAAGCGCAATGCACCCGCTTGCGCCCCCAGACAACCCAACATTGTATTTTGCAAAACAGTGTCTTCCATGGCCAGCGCTGAGACTTGAAATGTACGGCCGAGGCCTGCTTTTGCACGAGCTACGGTACCAAGACGAGTAACGTCTTTTCCGTTAAAAAGTATTTGACCTGAATCGGGTTCAAGGCCTCCGGCAAGCTGTCTGATCAAGGTGGATTTGCCTGCTCCGTTAGGCCCTATCAGCGCATGAATCTCACCTGATTGCAGTTCAAGGCAAATGTTGGCACTGGCCTGTAGCTGACCGAACCGCTTGCACACATCGACTGTAGCCAGCACGGGACCTGTGTCTATCGCTAGCCTCTTATCCATGCGCTTTTTCATGGCCGGCCAACAATCCGATGATGCCGCCACGTGCAAAAAGCACAATGAACAGCAACAAGGCACCCAGGTAGATATGCCAGAAATCACTGAGTCCACCCAACACGTGTTCGAGAACAATAAACAGCATGGCACCGGCCAACGGGCCGCACAAACGCGCAACACCCCCTAGTATGACGAATATCATGATTTCACCGCTAGTTTGCCAACTGAACATGGAAGGACTGACAAATCGGTTCAGATCAGCAAACAGCGCACCGGCAAGTCCTGTGATCATGCCGGATATCACAAAAGCTGCAAGCTGTATTCGGTAAGGCTCAATGCCCACCGTTCTTACACGCTCGCTGGATTGGCGCGCAGCATTGAGCGCAAGCCCGAACGAGGAGCGTTGCAACCGTGCGCAAAAGCCAAGCGCTAGCAATAGCAGTACCAAAACAATCCAGAAAAACTGAATGGGGTCGAGCGTGTTCAGACCGGGAAACGTATTGCGCACATAGATTGACAGTCCGTCTTCCCCGCCGTAGGCCGACCAGCTGATAGTGAAGTAATAGAACATCTGGCCAAAGGCCAGCGTGATCATGATGAAATACACACCGCTGGTGCGAAGGCTTAGAGCGCCAATCAATAATGCTGCTATGGCACTCACCACCATTGCCACCAGCCAGATAACAGGCATCGAGTTCGTACCATTGATCAGCAGTGGGCCTTGCAACAGTGGCTCATAGCTTTGTGCATGGCTGGCAAGAATACCCATGCTGTATCCACCGAGCCCGAAAAAAGTTGCATGACCAAAACTCACCAGACCACCCCTACCCAGTGCCAGGTTAAGACCCACGCCTGCAATCGCCAGAATGGCAGCTTTAGTAGCCAGAGTTATGAAATACGGCTCATTGGCAAACATCGCCCATAAGGGTACACCGATCAACAGACTCAACAGCACAACATTGATCAACGACTCGCGGTTCATTGTCGGGCCCCGAACAAACCGGATGGGCGGATGATAAGCACAACCGCCATGAGTATGTAGATAGACATGGAAGCCAGAGCTGAGCCTGCTGATGCCGCTGCAGCATTATCCATGAATACCGAAAACACAACAGGCAGAAAGATACCGCCCAGCGTATCGGTTAAACCCACCAGGATAGCGCCGATAAAAGCGCCTTTGATAGAACCGATGCCACCGATGACAATCACCACAAAGGCAAGAATCAACACAGGTTCACCCATACCCACTTGTACCGATTGAATCGCTCCCACCAGAGCGCCTGCAAGACCTGCTAACGCGGCACCAAGCGCAAATACCAGGGTGTATAACATTGAAATATCGACACCCAGAGCGGCAATCATTTCCCGATCGTTTTCACCCGCACGCACCTGGATACCCAGACGGGTTCGGGTGATTAACAGATACAGCGCCAGTGCCACCACCAGACCGACAAGGATCAGCGTTAGACGGTATAAGGAATACTGGATGCCACCGGGTAGCGTTACCGTGCCAGACAAGGCTTCAGGTATTTCCAGGAAAAGCGGAAAGGATCCGAATATTGCCCGAGTGCTTTCAGAGAAGATCAAAATCAGTGCAAAGGTTGCCAGTACCTGATCGAGATGGTCACGCGCGTACAGGCGTCTGAGTACCAGGATTTCCATCAGCGCACCAGCGGCAGCAGCGGCGGCCAGAGCTGCCACCAGTGCGATGACAAACGAGCCTGTTGCTCCAGCTACCGTTGCTGCCGCAAATGCGCCAATCATGAACAGCGAACCATGGGCAAGATTGATCAGGCCCATGACGCCGAATACCAGTGTAAGTCCTGCCGCCATCAGAAAAAGCATGATGCCGAACTGAACACCATTGAGTATCTGCTCGGCCAGCAGCGCTGTGCTCATAGCGGCATGTACTCAGCCTGCTAACGGCAGTGGTGTTTCACTTATCGACTTACAGTTTGCACTGCGTGGTGTAGGCGTCTACGTGATCTTCGAGTGCCACGCCCAACATCTTGTTCGTGTACACATCCCCTTCGAGGACAACTTCACGCACATAGATATCCTGGATGGGATGCTGGTTATTGGCAAAGGTGAAATCCCCGCGTGTGCTGTTGAAATCAGCAGCACGCAGCGCCTCGCGAAACGCATCCTGATCAGACACATCTGCACGACCCATGGCACTGACCAATAGATTGGCAGTATCAAATCCCTGACTGGCATACAGTGACGGCAGCCGACCGTACTCGCTAACGAAACTTTCGACAAAAGCAGCGTTGGTTGGGTTGTCCAGATCCTTGTTCCATTGCGATGTATTTTTCACGCCCAGTGCAGCATCACCCACGGCTTGCAATATGCCTTGATCAAAGCTGAATGCAGGTCCGATGATAGGCAACCCTATATCGCTGTCAGCGTATTGCTTAAGAAACGATATACCCATTCCACCGGGAAGGAAGAAGAACACGCTATCGGCATCCGAGGCACGGATCTGAGCAATTTCAGACGCGTAGTCTGTCTGGCCCAACGTGGTAAACAGTTCGCCTGCAAGCTCTCCGGAATACTGGCGTTTGTAGCCTGTGAGCGCATCTTTACCAGCAGGGTAGTTGGGCGCTAAGATAAATGAATTGCTGAAACCCGTTTCATTGGCATGTGCACCAGCCGCTTCGTGCAAAGCGTCGTTCTGCCAGGCCACATTGAAATAGTTCTCGTGGCAACCCTGCCCTGCCAACGCTGAAGGCCCGGCATTGGGCGAAAGATAGAACTTGCCTTGTGCGGTAGTGCTGGGAATAACGGCCATGGCCAGATTGGAGAATATGATACCTGTGAGCACATCCACTTTTTCGGACTGGATCATTTTGTCAGCCAGCTGTACGGCTATGTCAGGCTTGCGCTGATCGTCTTCAATCACCACCTCGATGTTGGTGGCACCCGATTGCTTGATGGCCAGCATGAATCCGTCTCGTACATCGATGCCAAGACCCGCACCACCGCCTGACAAGGTGGTGATCATGCCCACTTTCAACCCGTCAGCAACGCTCAAGCCGGATGCCGCCATCAGTATTGCAGCAATTGCCATAACCCATTTTTTCATTGTTTTCTCCTCGATAATGCAAGTGGTTGTCTATCCGGCAAGACTGCATTGCGCCAGTAAACGTACTCAATATGTTGTACAAGCCGCAAAGCATACGATTGCGGCACACCATATACAAGAACCGCTCGTCAACGTTTTTCAATGCCAGATGGTTGATAAATGCACGCACAGAGGGTCGCAAACTTTACAGGCTAAAATCTTTTATGCATAAATTATATATACTTAAACAATACTACACCGGTCAACTAGTGGTCCCTACAGACCCTGTACGCCCGCCGACCAACACCGCTGGATGGCGAGCAGCTACTGCTGATTCCGTAAAGGCGCGGTAGAGCAGGCCAAGTCGCGATAGAATAGTGAACATATCCAGGAGCAATCACCCATGACCACCGATGCGATCACTCTGTCAGGCCCTGAAATGGCGCGCGCAAAGCCCGCTTCACTGAATTGGGAAGACCCCTTTCTGCTCGACAGCATGCTCTCGGACGAGGAGCGCATGATCCGCGATGCGGCGCACGCCTATTGTCAAGACCGCCTGATGAGCCGAGTTGTGCTGGCAAACCGGCACGAAACCTTCGACCGGGACATCATGACGGAGATGGGCGAGCTGGGATTGCTCGGTGCCACCATCCCTGAAGAGTTTGGCGGTGTCGGGGCAACCTACGTGGCATACGGCCTGGTCGCCCGCGAGGTGGAACGTGTTGACAGCGGCTATCGCTCTGCCATGTCGGTGCAAAGTTCTCTGGTCATGCACCCTATCTACGCCTACGGATCTGACGAGCAGCGTCAAAAATACTTGCCAAAGCTTGCCACTGGCGAATGGGTCGGTTGCTTTGGCCTGACAGAACCTGACCACGGCTCGGATCCTGGCTCAATGATCACTCGCGCCAAGAAAATCGATGGCGGCTATTCCCTGTCCGGCGCCAAGAACTGGATTACCAACTCACCCATCGCCGATGTCATGGTGGTGTGGGCAAAATCTGACGAACACGATGGCAAGATTAGGGGCTTTGTTCTTGAAAAAGGCATGAAAGGACTTGCGGCACCCAAAATCGAAGGCAAATTTTCGTTGCGTGCCTCTGTAACCGGTATGATTCAGATGGATGAGGTGTTTGTTCCTGCTGAGAACATTCTGCCCAACATAAGCGGACTGGCAGGCCCTTTTGGCTGCCTTAACAGAGCGCGTTACGGCATTAGCTGGGGCGCGATGGGTGCTGCAGAAGCCTGCTGGCACGCAGCACGCACCTACACACTGGAACGCAAGCAATTCGGCCGACCCCTGGCGGCAACGCAACTGGTGCAAAAGAAGCTGGCTGACATGCAAACTGAAATTTCGCTGGGCTTGCTAGGATCACTGCAGCTTGGTCGCATGTTTGATAACCACAGCGCATCAGCTGAGCTCATCAGCCTCATGAAACGCAACAACTGCGGCAAGGCCATTGCCATTGCACGTGAAGCGCGCGACATGCATGGCGGCAACGGCATCAGCGATGAGTATGGCGTCATCCGTCACGTCATGAATCTGGAGGCGGTCAACACGTACGAAGGCACGCATGATGTACACGCGCTGATTCTGGGCAGGGCAATGACGGGTATCCAGGCGTTCCAGTAGCATCCTGAATCAGCACTGCCGACGCACTGGCCCGCGGCTAAACCTTTAGGAAGACCTTGTTTGATGACTTGTATTTTCGTGCAAATCCGGTGTACGCCGGGCCAGACATATTCAGTGGCTGAAGCTATCGCAGATCGCGACATTCACTCAGAACTGTATTCCACCAGCGGTGAATACGATTTGCTGGTGAAGGTATATGTGCCGGAGGGGCTGGATGTAGGACGCTTTGTCAACGACAATCTGGCTAACGTTGAAGGCATCGACAGAACCTTGACCACGCTGACCTTCAAGGCCTTCTGACTAACTTGCCTTGCCAGTGACTAACTTGTCTGGCCCGTCACTAATTCGCCCGACCCGCTTGTGAGGGACTCGCTGCAAGCAGTTGTTGACGGATCTGCGCGGACAACAGCTCAATATGCTGTCTTAGTACATACAATTCGTGCGCATAAGCCAGTGGCACCTCGATGTCACGCACACCATTCTCAATCAGCGCCAGGTCGCTCAGGCACGCCTGCAGGTTTTCAGCTGACGCATCGTCATTGGCCATCTGATCAAGGTCTTGCACCTCGTCATACCAGCGGTATATTTTTTTCCTGACGGTCCATCGATACGCTGGCGGCAACAGTCGTGACAGAGGTATCAGCAATGCCAGAAGCGGTAACGCCAGAAGCTTCAGTCGATCCACCAGATTAGCGATCCAGAATGGCAGATAGCGTTGCAGAAACGGTGGGCCGAACTCATAGTAGCGCTGCGCAACCGAGGCGAGGGCAAACTCGGAACCCTCAGCTTTGGGAAACTCCGAGACGCTGGATAAGACGGTGGCGCGGGAAAACACAGCGGTTGACGCCTGCAGCAACAGGTCACGCAAGGCCGGATGAAGCTCGACGGTGGTTACCAGCGTGGCGTTTACCGCCAGCAGATCCACGGTTGCAGGTGGAATATTTCTGGTCAAATCCACCACTCCTTCGGGCAGGGTCAGGTGGGTGAGCCAGGGCTCTCGCCGCGAATAGGCTGGAGCACGGGCCAGTGTCGCCAGTTGCGCACTGGAGGATCGCAACAACGTCTCGATCATAGGGGCACTCACGGATGCCACACTAAACAGCACATCGATGTCGCCTGCTTCAAGCGCACGCACCGCATCCATTCCAGACTCATCCGTCAGCGTCGCCTCGGCTTCAGACAGTCCATTGCTTTCCAGCAGACGCCTTGCGACTATGCGCGAGCCACTTCCTACACCACCAGCGCTGATGCGTGCACCGGCAAGCTCAGCCAGGCGATCAAACGTAATACCCTCACGAGTAAATATCCATACCGGCTCGTAATATAAGGCGCCCAACGATTCGAACTCGGGATAATCATCAGGATCTGCCAGCCCTGACTGCATGAAGGCAACATCGACGCTACCGTGTTGAAGTCGCTCAAGGTTATCAACAGAGCCTGCAGTTTCAACTATCTGCAACTCCACCCCTTCGGTTGCCAGACGCTCCTTTAGTTGTGTGGCAAATCCACGATAAGCGCCGTCAACACTGCCCGTTGCAATACTCAACGCCCGCGGCGGTGCGGGTTCGATGAACTGGAAGGTAAACCAGGTGGCAATCGCGACCAGCAAGATGCCTAAACCGTAAACCAGACCACTCTCTTTGGCAGCCCTGAGCCATGGTGGCTTTTTCCCCGGTCGACTTTTTCGATTCACAGTAAAATCATCCTGCTTTGATAGAGCAACTTATTAACGCAAGCATAGACCAAACGAGAACAATGACTGATATCCGGTCATCAGGGGCTGTTAAATGATCGTTCAAGGGGGTATCATGGGGCGCTGGGAAGTCTTGCGCATTCAGTGGCATGTGCCATACGCGAGAGATAGAATTCACATCAGGGAACGTGAACGATGGGTTACGCCTCAAAAAAGCCAGACAACACCTTGGACCATCTGCGTCCGAGCAAAGTGCTCAGAGACAACAGTCGTTACACTGGCAACCTTGTAGCCTTCAGACAGAAAGCCGGGCAAGGTGCGAAAGTTGACGAAGCTGAAGGACTCACACAGCCTCAACGACATCCTGAATCCGATACTCATGAGTCAGCTGCACTGAAACGGTCAGCTGCATACAAACAGTCAGCTGCACGCAAACAGTCAGTTGCACGCAAACAGTCAGCTGCACGCAAACAGTCAGCTGCACGCAAACAGTCAGCTGCACGCAAACCTGTAGTACGCACCCAATCGGTCAATCCGCCGGCTGCGAAACCACCCGCAAATCAGCCGTCGGCAAAACCCAGCCTGAGCGTCGGCTCCATCCAGACAAACCTGCTACACGCTGGACAACTGGCCGCCAACAAGCTGGCTGCCAACAACGATTCAACGCAGGATGACTCTCCTGAAGTTCCTGTACGCAAGAGCACATTGGCCCTGGCTATCATCGGTTCATTGTCTGCCGGTGCGGTATTGGGAAGTCTCTGGCCAGTGCACCGAGTTTTGCCAGAGTCGCAGCTTGTAGCGCTCAACACAACAGGCATTGCTGTCAGTGAGCCAAAACCTGTAGCCTTGCCCGCTGTACTGGAGGAACCTGCGTTAGCTAACGCAGGCGTTACGCAACCCATGCAGCAAGGCGATACCGAGCGCACCCCTCAAGCCATGCCAGAGAAAGCTGTCTCAAGCGCACAAACCGCCTTGCAAACCAAGTCGATCGTCCCGGTCGAGCGCAGTGCAGCCGACCTGTCCAAAGAATACCTTGTGGAGATCGACTGGCTGGTGGGCCAGAACATGACTCTGCAACAAGAGGTCGAGTCCCTCTCGCGTGAAACGCTGGAACTCAATAAGGAGCTTCTTGGGCTGGAACTTCAGATTGCGTCGTTGGAGGCTGAGACTGCACCGGAAACACGCACTGTCTACAACTATGTCAACGTGCCAATCGGCAGCGATTTCACTGACAGCCTGGCAGCATCGAATACAGCCAGCCCAGGCAATGACTTTGCGCCCGTTGATGTGCAGGAGGAATTCCTCGAGCCAGCCTACGCACCTGGGGTAGACCTTAACATGGAAGAGTTCTTTGTCGATTACACGCAAGAGATCGGCACCGACGTTGGTGGAGACTTTGGCGAAGGCGAACCTGCATTTGATCTGGAAACAGGCTTTTATATTGACCAACAATTTGTAGCCGATGTCTATCAGTACGAGCCAGGGGCACAGGTTGCCTATGATCCGGACACAGGCTTGTACGTCAATCCAAACTTCGCAGTGAACGCGCTGGAAAGTTATTTCAGTGAAGCTGAAGATTTTTATGAAGGTATCGCAATTCAAGACTTCCCGCCGATCGCACAGGACTACTAGTAGTCCGAGAATAACGATCGAAGCGAAAGTGTGAGAGTTCGAGTCAGATTT
>CAYGSW010000153.1:0-14446 GCA_964352535.1 uncultured Granulosicoccaceae bacterium
TGATAAACCTCACCGTAGTCAGAGGTCCGCAGGATTTGCCACCAACCTGCTCCTTCCAGTTCTATCCCAGTGTTTTGGGTAGGCTGTTGCTCCGGTGGCGTTGGTGCACCGATGCCGCTTTTAGAGCGTATCCAGCTCGCATAGGAGGCAACGTCGGTGAAGCCAGCAGGGTTGCCCAAGCCTGAGCACTCATCGAACGTTGATCTGAAACTGGTGATGCCGACCAATGACTGGACCGGCAGTCTGTTACCGGTGATTCTGTAAAGCGGTCCACCTGAGTCACCATCGCATATCCCGCCGGATCCGCCAGCCGGCCGAGCACATACAAACATCTCGTTGGTAAAATCATACTCAAGACAATATAATCCTGGTGTCATGTTAACGATTGTACCCCGGAGCTCGGTTGCAAACTGTTTGGACGAGCCCGAAGTGACCGCTCCCCAGCCAGCTATGAACCCAGATTCACCTTCCTCTATCGGATCAGTATTCAGCCTCGCAGGATTTACCAGAGCATCCGATTCAAGCTTCAGCAATGCAATGTCGTTTCCACCTTCAACGTTCCTGAAATTTTCGTGGAAAATAATCTGGGTCACGCCGACGGGTTGGGTGTCAGGATTAGCCAGGTCGAGTGATCCCATCAAGACCATGAGATCGGTTGGCTGAAACCTGCCATTCTGATCAATCAAGCAATGGGCGGCTGTCAGTACCCATCGTGTTCCTATCACTGTTCCGCCGCAAACTTGAGCCTGGAACAGATTCCCGTCCAGTTCAACTCGACTTCTGCTCAACAGAGCGACTGTGGCTGGGGCAGTTTGCAGATCGACCTTATCGCCATCCACGATGCGTGGAGCAGCATGGCTGGCTGTTACGGCAAATACCGAAGCTGAAAGTGCGAGAAGCGTAGCCGCCGATGTTGCCGACGGGAAGGAGTAAGTCTGGTAGGAGAGGCGGCTTCGGATGTTGTGCACTCTGACTTTCCGCGCGAATGAAACAACACAGCCTGTGATTATTTCTTTTATGTTCATCGTCGATTACCAAAAGTCCATTCGGGAATGAAAACAACGCGATTTGCGTTTCCTGAAATATATTAATTCTAGCATTCGTTGCAGTGCAGCTGTGTCATCTTTTGGCGGGTCAATTACCCATTTTACGTTGCGTCAGTAATGCGACGCTTCATCAGAATCAGGTATCAGGTTCGCGCGTTGCGGTGGCAACGGCTTCAACTTTCACTGCGCAATTTATTGGAAAAGCGGCAACACGCCTGAAACAAGACGTCGCCCACCACCTAGTCGAACGCGATCGTCTCGGTCTGTACGGACGTGACATCAAGAAGATCGTCATACTCGGGAGGCATTTGGTCTTCAGGAGAGCGGTTGATGGAAAACAGTATTTTTAAATTTATCTGGAAATACTCGAAAAGAGATCAAATTGTTCTCTTGTTCGTCACTCTTCTGACGTTTCCCATTCTGTACTTGTCACTTGAGTTGCCCAAGCGCATCATCAATGACGCGATTGGAGGTACGGGCGAAGGTGTCGAGATTCTGGGAACTTCCATCAGCCAGGTGCAGTTACTGATGCTCCTGTGCACAGGTTTTCTTCTGGCCGTACTGGTAAACGGGCTTCTGAAAATGCGTCTGAACACTATGAAAGGTGTGCTGGCAGAGCGGTTACTGCGACGATTTCGTTTTCAGCTACTGACACGTATCCTGCGTTTTCCCCGACCGTATTTTCGAAACACCAGCCAGGGTGAGCTGGTTTCCATGGTGACATCCGAAGCTGAGCCGTTGGGTGGAATCATGGGTGACATGGTGTCCCAGCCGATACTCCAGGCGGGGCAGATGATCACAATACTCGTGTTTCTGTTTGCTCAGAGCGTCTGGTTTGGTTTAGCTGCGATTGCGCTGATTCCTTTGCAGGCATGGATCATCCCGCTGTTGCAGCGGCAGATCAATGTGTTGAACAAAAGCCGAATACAGGAGGTTCGTAGACTTAGTGCTGATATAGGTGAGACGGCTGCGGGCGTGAGCGATATCCGCACCAATGGCGGTTTGCGTTACAGAATGTCGTTGTTTTCGAATCGCCTGGGAAATCTGTACGACATTCGTTTTGAGATTTACCAGAAAAAGTTTTTCATGAAATTTCTGAATAATTTCATCAACCAGTTAACCCCATTTTTCTTCTACTCGGTTGGCGGCTACCTGGCTATTAGAGGGCATATCACTGTTGGTGCTCTGGTTGCAGCACTGGCAGCGTTCAAGGATATGTCCTCACCATGGAAAGAGCTTTTGGCGTACTACAACACAACTCAGGACGTAGCGCTGCGATGGGAGGCTGTTACGGAACGTTTTGCATCGAGCTCTCTTGTAGAAGATTGTTTGTTCGATGGTGTGCCTGATGGCGTTGCCAGCCTGAAGGGTGATATTGAAATTCATGACGTTACTGTTCGTAATGATGACGGTCAGACCCTTTTAGAAGATATCAATCTGACGATACCGCAAGGTGCTCGTGTTGCGATCAAAGCAGACAATGAGGCTGCTGGACTGGCATTTGCCGATCTGCTGACACGCGAAGTAATTCCGCAACGCGGATCAGTGAAGATCGCTGGACATGAGTTGAATTCCATCCATCAAGTGACTTTGGCCAACTGCATTGGCTATGCCCATTCTCAACCGCATATTTTGCAAGGCACCCTGGGTGAGAATATTCTAATGCCATTCAAGAATAAACCGGTTGACGGCAAAGGTATTCATGCAAATGTTGAGGATTTTCAAGAAAAAGCTGCACAAGCGGGCAACAGCATAGATCCATTTGATACCGATTGGATTGATCCTGCAGTTGCCGGGTTACAGACTTCAGACGAAATCCGTGACTGGTGGTTCCAGTTGGTTCAGGCGATGGGCATCGATGATTTCATGGTGCGCCGTGCTTTGCGTTCACGGCTCGAGCTAACCGAGCATCGGGAGCTGACTGAAGCGATTGTTGCACTTCGACCTGAGATCAAAAAACGTCTGGTGAGCGCGGGCCTTGATGACATTGTCTATGGGTTTCAACCGGACAGGTTCAACCCAGTCTCCCCATTAGGTAGCAATCTACTTTACGCTTTGCCTGTACGTCCATTGACACAGGTGGCTTTGTCCCGGGAAGATAACTTCGTCAGTATCTTGCGGGAACAGGGAATCGCCGACGAACTGATGCAAATGTCTGTCAATGTAATAGAAAGTCTCATGGAAACATTCGGTAGTGATGGCACAGATCATCCGTTATTCCGGCGTTTGAATATGCAAGAGGAACTGTATCAGAGACTTGGTACGATCATTAAGAAACGACGGTCAGTTGGCGATGACGGGCTGTCGTCAGAAGATTATGCGCTGATGTTGACTGTGCCTTTCGCGTTTTCAGCAGAGCAGATAGGGCCAGCATTTAGTGAAACTTTCAAGAAGCGAGTACTAAAAATCCGTAGTACAAGTGCTGCACAAATGGTGGCTGCACTGGATGGTTTATTTGAAACTATCGATCCGCAAAAGTACATCCCTGTGATGACGGTGCTGGGTAACGCTCTGTTTGGCCGAACCTCGAATATGGCAGGTGCCCGTGAGGCGCTGGTTGAGGATATTGTTGTTGATATTCTGAGCGAACACGGATTGCTGCGTCTGGTGGCGGAATCCATCTATGATCTTGAGACATCTTCAGGAGGTTCAAATTTACCGGCTGTTTTCAGGGAGCGTGTGGCGTTCAGCAGGGCAGGGATCAAAAAGCCGGATGTTCTAATTCTTGGCAACTCGCTTGCCAGCCATGATAGTGAGACGCGTGATCTGATGAGAGAACGTGTCAGCAAACTGATGCCGGATACTACCAAGATTTTCATTGAGAGACAGGTGCTGAGCCCAGATAGCTACGACCTGTTTGTTGAGATTGTTGACGGGCGGATTGATGGAAGCGCCCGACACGAAACAGTGCAGGATACCGACGCGCGTCAGAATCTCAATCGCAAAATAGAAGAGATTGCAAAGACAGAGTTGTTTGGAGGTCTTGATCGTAAGCAACAGCGACTACTTGCATTTGGAGCACAGTGGTACAAAGCCGAACCTGGCAAGAAGATTTTTGCAATCGGCGAGGAGGCGGATGCCGCCTATTTATGTATAGAAGGACTTGCCGGGTTGTATTGGACGCCGGATGATGGAAAAAGTCGTTTGGTATCGGAGGTTCGTCCAGGCCGTATGATTGGCGATCTTTCGGTTATTCTGGATGAACAGCGGCCTCTTGAGCTTGTTGCAATTGAGGATTGTGCGTTCCTGCGCCTTGGAGCAACTGAATTGGTAGCAGTCATCGAGAATGATGCGATGGTGGCGTCAAGTCTAATGCGATCGGTAGCTGGGCATTTGACCGGCACGGTAACCAGACTACGTGCTATGCGGACCTATGCAACTGACCGAGGGGTAGACTTCTCAGAGTTCGACGAAAAGTAGAATGTTGAGAATCATTAGCCGGGGTGTTGTTTTCAACCCTTGCCAGAAACGGTATAGACGGTTAGGTTCATGGGTAGCGACTTCGCGCAGTGGGTTGTCTGTATTGTTTAATCAGCCCATGCTTCCCTATCTCCTCCGACGTGCAGCCACGCTTACCCTGGTGTTTCTGGCGCTGGTTGTATTGATCTTCGTCATAGCCAGAATTGTTCCTGGTGACCCAGCCCGTATTGCTCTGGGTCCGTTAGCCTCACAGGCTCAGTTAGAGCAGATGCAAGTTCAAATGGGTCTTGATCAGCCGTTCTTCTGCCAGTTGACCAGCTATCTTAAAGAAATTGTGCAGGGTGATCTGGGCTAATCACTGCTAACCAGCTGGCCAGTGATGGATGATATTCTGCAAGTGCTGCCTGCGACAAATGATTTGGTACTCTATACGATAGCCATAATGGGTTCTGGATGACGACATCGATGCGATGATTGATGAGGCACGCAGCACCGCAAATTTTGACGTTAATACAGCTATCTATCGTGAGTTGCAACAAAAGCTGGTGGGCATGCAAACTGATGTATTCCTATTGACGCAGAACAGTCAATTGAGCGTGTCTGAGTGCATTGAGAATTTCACGTCAGTGCCAATGGTGAGTTTTGAATTCAACTTTCATACTATGCCGTGGGCCTGTGCCTAGTCTGACTTTATCGGGCGTTCACGTTGCGATTGTTTATATCCAGGGCTGGGGAAACGATGTCATGTTGTTGTGTCCCCTACCTTGGCATTACTCCATCAGCTCAAAGGGTGAGCTATAGGCCCCCGTAGCGCGTTCACCGTTACTCAGCAATACACCAAAAGTTATGTGCATGGTGTTGATCGTTGTCCCGGTAACATCGATTGTCCCGTCGACTACATCCAACTCTTCGTCAGAGCTGACATTGCCGTCGTTGTCAAAATCCCATCCCACATTAGCTTGAGTAAAGACGGACTGCCCGAGCGTCTCTTCGCTGTTGCGAATTTTGCTGATATCGACGTACTGGTAACGACCCGGTGTGTAGCTGTTTGCCAAGGCGGCGTAAAGGTCGGTTGTAAACGTGGCGGTATCGTCTACGGCAAACCAGTAGGAGTAGAGAAATACCTGCAAGGTGTAGAAGCCTATCTGGAATTCACCATTGCTTACTTGAATATCGTATTGATAGTGTCCTCGACTGTTGTTGATTATATCCACGATACCGCTTTCAAGGCCTTGAACGTTGCCTGCATAGGTCAGTTGACTCGCTGTCGATTCTGGCCGCTCAGAGGTATCGTTGGTTTCAGAGCGAGCGCTCAACGACAACAGACAAATAAACATGACTGGCAGTGTATAAGTTGGCATCTGCAATTCCTCATTGAGCATCTGCACCTTGTATAACGAACCGATTATGGGAATTTGACAAGCGATTGAAAAATCTGCAGTACACAGTCGCTGCACTTTCTGACTGTATGCGTACCTGCTGACCCGATGAGTTGAAGAAACACGGAAAAGGCTTCTCGTTTTATTGTTCGATTGACTCATTTTTTGCAACGATTGTGTTTTTTTGCATTGGTTGTGTTTGTGATTGTTTTTAGTGATTAATGGAACTCGGCAGATCGCCGAACGGCAGAATTCGTGCTTTGATTCAAAAGCGGTGCGCAATGCACAACGTATTTGCCTCAAAAACAGTAGATTCTTTGCCAGCAACGCTCGTCAACAGTCTGATGCCTGCATAAGCTGACAAGGCTGTCCTATCGGAGTTTTTGTTGGTGTTTTAACAGATGCGCATTGTGTGTTAAGGGCAGGAAAAAAAAGCGAAATGGAGAAAAGTGACAGATTGGTACCGTTCTGCATTTGCCCGACAGGCTAGACAACCGCCAGAAAGCTAGAGTATTCTTATTTACAGTGCTTGTGACTCTCGTACATTTGACTATAAAGCTGGTGACAAGCGCATGGTGGAACTCGGTGGAGACCCAATCCGCATGTCCACTTATGAACACTTCAAGGATCAGTACGACGAGTACCCTGTCATTCTTGAACAGCTGCCTTGTGCTGATGCTGATTGGCGGCCACTGATTCCTGAGTGGAATGAACTGAACATTGATGTGCTGGGCCAGGCTTTGACAGAAGTGATTACCACTGACGATCCAATCCAGCTGATTATGGATGCTGCCGCCAAAAAAAGCGCGTGCCATCATGGAGCGCGAAGGCTACTACACATGGTCTTCTTATCGACAATAACCTGTCATTGTCTATCGGATACAGGGATAGTTTCTCTCCAGTGTGTGAATGGAAACCCCTGTATCTGTCCTGATATCCATGAACAGTAAAAAGCAAAATGTAACGACAGAGCAGTGGGAAGGGCGTGATCTGCGTGTGATGACGCCCTACCTTTTCATTGCACCTGCGGTTTTTGTCATGCTGGCAGGTCTTGCCTGGTCGGTGGTGTAGTCCCTTTATATCAGTGTACTGGACTGGATAATCGGCACGCCTATAAGCCGAGCAGAGAACGTCGGTATTGCCAATTGCACACGCCTGTTGACTGATGCCGACGTATGGATGTCGCTCTGGTTGACTATCAAGTTCGGGCTGTGGACAATCAGTATTGAGATGTTTCTTGGCGTATCGCTGGCTTTGTTGCTCGAACGTCCTATCCGCGGAGCCAGTGTATTCCGCACCGTTTTTATCCTACCATTAATGATTTCACCGGTCGTGGTTGGTCTGGCGCTACCTTTTTGATGCGCGCGTAGGGTGGATCAACTACTATCTCAGTTCCTGGTTTGAAATGGAGCCGCAAGTCTGGTTAGGCGATGTAGAGCTGGCATTCTTCGCCATAGTTGTCACTGACATCTGGCAGTGGACCCCCTTCATTTTCATTATCGTTATCGCAGGGCTTCAGGCTTTACCTTCAGAAGTGCTCGAAGCATCCAAAATTGATGGTGCCAACTGGTGGCAGCAGAGATTTCTGGTCAAGTTGCCGATGATCAGTTCGATTCTTGTTATTGCCTTGCTAATGCGACTGATCGATGTGTTTCGTGCGCTGGAAGTCATGTACATCATGACGGGAGGTGGCCCGGGGCGCGCCACTGAGTTGCTCTCTCTGCATATCTACAACCGTGCGTTCGACGCACAACTGCTTGGCTATGCCGCTGCCATTTCAGTGTTGTTGATTGTAATTGTGTTTGAGATCTCGCTGATCATTCTTAGACTCACCAACCCAATGAAGGACGCTGCTGATGTCTGATGCTTCTCAGGGTGCAGGACGATTAGCCAGCCACTATATCTGTTTGGTTCTGTTGGCGGGACTGTGTCTGTTGCCAATCTGGGTCATGATTGCTACTTCCTTCAAGGATCAAGTGATGATTCTGGACGGGCGACCTATCTGGTTTTTTTCACCCCGACCATGGAAAACTACGAACACATTGTGGGACGTGGAAAGTTTGATCGTTACCTGACAAATTCTGTCATCGTTGCGGTCGTATCCACCTGTCTGACGCTGACATTAGGCGGGCTATGTGCGTATGCGCTGGCCAGGACTGAGTTTCGTGGTCGGCGTTTTGTTGCCAACTCAACATTCATCATTCGTACGGTGCCACCTGCAGTGCTTGCCGTTCCAGCTTGTTCCATGGTGCTGTTCTTTAACCTGAACAATGATCTGGCCGTGCTGATTTTCTTCTATACAGCTTTGAATCTACCGTTCGCCATCTGGTTGCTGTTTGGATTCTATAAGCAGATACCGGTAGAACTGGAAGAGGCAGCCATTGTCGATGGCGCATCTCCTCTGCAAGTGTTCTTCCGGGTACTTCTGCCTCTGATGAAGTCAGGCTACGCTGTGGCGGGCATTTTTACCTTTCGTATTGCCTGGAATGAGTTTATCCTTGCGCTGTTGCTTACCGGGCGCAACTCTCGCACACTGCCTGTCGCAGCCTCTGGCTTTCTGACTGACACCGGAGTGGAGTGGGGGCGGACAATGGCCATGGGTACGCTGATAGTCATACCGCCGCTTTTGTTCACGTTCTTTGCTGCACGTCAGATTATTGCTGGTATAACGGCTGGCGCAGTCAAAGGTTGAGAGCCGGTATACGGCACATGCAAGACCACGCTATTCCTATCGATTTGGTTATAGCCTGGCATGGACGCCTGATGGTGATAGCGTGGGTTTTTCTGTTACCTGCCGGAATAATAGTGGCCCGCTTTTTCAAGATTACACCCAGACAAAGGTGGCCTGATGAGATTGACAACCGCTTCTGGTGGCGAAGCCATCTCTGGTTGCAGTGTCTGGGTGGAATAGCTTTGCTAGTCGCTCTGGTGCTGATACTTATTGCTCCTGAAGACGTGCATCGACAGAATTGGTTACACCGCTATCTGGGATGGTTGTTGGTGAGTTTGTGTTTCGTGCAATTCATGAGTGGGTTGTTGCGTGGCACAACGGGTGGGCCGGACCGACCCGCACCGGATGGTACTTTTTCTGGCGACCATTTTGACATGACGCTAAGACGTCGGGTGTTTGAAGCTGTTCATCGTTCCAACGGTTATCTGCTGTTGGTCTTGTCAGTCGCTTCTGTAGTAACGGGTATTGCCACTGCGCTAGCACCTGTGTGGAAGTTACCGCTGATAGTAATGTGGTGGCTGTTATTGATAGCTGCATTCGTGTACTTGCAACGTCGTGGGATGCATCTTGACAGCTACCAGGCGATCTGGGGGCAGGGCGCATCACCAGAAACGCGGCATCAGATTATCAGCAGGGCTCAAGCTGCCAGAGTCTCAAAACCTGCGTCTGATCACCCATCAACATCGGGTAAATCTAACGCATGAACAATTCATCGTTATCCATAGCAGTTGTTGGTGGATCCATATCAGGTTGTATGACTGCCAGACTGCTCAGCGCTTGCGGATTCGACGTTCAGGTTTTCGAACGATCACCAGTTGGACTGGTAGGACGTGGCGGAGGTGTGGCTACTTCGCGGACGGTCATTGAGCAATTGAAGAGTGAGCGGCTCATCAGCACTGATTTTCCTACTGTGCCGCACAGTCATCTGCGGTTTGCCAAACGAGCGGTAGGGCATGAAGAACTGGGGCGTTGTCCGTGGCGGCCTGAATTGGATATGGAATACGTTCACTGGAGTGGTTTGTTCAAGGAGCTACAGAAAGGCATTGACGATGATAGCTATCATCTAGGAAAGGAGCTTGTACGTGCAGTCTCTGCAGGCCAAGGTGAACAAACGGAACTGAGTTTTGCCGACGGTACGTTTTTCCACGCTGACCTTGTTGTATTCACAGATGGCTTTCGATCGTTGGGTCGACGCTTGATGTTTCCTGAGGTGCAGTAAGACTATCGGGGCTTCGCGATTTGGCGTGGCGTGCTCAATGAATCTGCCTGCAACTATGGAGACGCGCTAAACGATCATCCTAGACTGTCTCTTGTCGATATGCCGGGAAGCTTTGTAACTTATCCGATGCCAAGTGATTCTGGTTCGATCACACCTGGAGAGCGCGTTATCAATTGGGCTGTCTACTTTCCTTAAGATGCCGATGATTTACCGCAACTCATGCGTGATCGTGAAGGCAGAGTTCGCGAAGGCACAATTCCAGCAGGAGCCTTTCCTCTTTCAGAGGAGCTTCGTTTAAAAAGCCTGATGCGCGAGCAGTTGCCCTCCATGTATGCAGATATTGTCGAAGCTTCAGAAGATACGCAGTTTCAGCCGGTGCGAATCAGCCAGGTTCCGATGCATTACAAGAGCTGTTTGTGTCTGGTTGGGGATGCCGCTGTCGCAATACAGCCGTTAACAGGATCTGGTGTATTCAAGGCTCTGCAGAACGCCCGTGGACTGGTTGCGGCACTGGAACCACATACTCAGGCGTCTGTGGAGCTCGATGATGCATTGCAAAGCTGGTTAATGAACCAAACGCAGCTTGATCAGCGTTTACTGAATACTGGTTTCGAACTGGAGCAGGCCTTTATTTGGAAAACTATTGATCTTTCAACTGCAACAGAGATGCAAGTCAAACGATGGTGGCAACAAACAGTTCATTTCCCGCCTGACTATAGTTACCTGAAAGTTGAATAGCCACGTTTCGCGTTTATTTTAAAATTACCAACACTTCACGTTTGCTTATCGATACTCTGTAACGACCTGTCTTATTGGTACTTCACTATGATTCGACACAGCAACTTGCGTAACGTGGTGGTACGCACACTAATCTGCTTTGCAGTACTGCTTCTGAGTTTCACGGGGGGGACACGATCCGCGTTTGCGGATCAACTGCAACCCATAACCGGTGCCATTTTTGACGGAAGGATTATTACCTGGAAAGCCCTTGACACGGCTGTGGGCTACAACATCTACCGTGATTTCCGCTATGTAGATACGGTGACAGCCGGCACAGCCTACGCGCCGGACGTCGCCGGTGAGTATCGAATTGTCGGCTTTGATGGCAACGGCAGTTTCAGCCCTCTACAGGTCATAGAATCAGATATCGTTCCCACCTCGAATATCGCTATTGTTGAATTCATCAATAAACCCATAGCACCTCCACAGAACGTCGCGGGTACTGTCTACTCTGATAGTGCAGGCGAAATCCAATGGGATAGAGAGACAACCAGAATACTGAGCTACACCGTCACACTGAACGGCGTGCAGTTGGGTAGTACTAACGGCACCAGTTTTTGGGTCACCTCGTTACAGGCAAATACGCAAAATCTGATGACAGTAACAGCAAGCATGCCTGATGGGCCAGCCTCGGAAGCCATTTCGCTGGTATTCGATACGCGTTCGCCGTCATTTCCCGTGCCCGCTACTGAAGTTGACTCTGATATCCCCGCTGGAACTGTTGTGCCACCGCAGAATGCCAGACTGGACGTCTATTCGTTAACAGCGGCGGAACTGTTCTGGGACAGGCCCGCTGCCTTAGATGGGATTTCTAACACTGAGGTATATCGCAACGGTAAGCTAATCGGCGCTAGTCCCGGCAACAGTTACTTTGATGACACACGATCACCAAACACGGTTTACACCTATGAGCTTATTGCGATAGATGTCAACGGTATGCGTTCAGCTCCAGCGTTCATCAACCCAGGTCCTTTTGACAATAGTGATGAATCGGTTGCTATCAGGTTGTTAACAGGAATATCCGAGGTGACTAACTCCAATCCCCACGTTGAAAATTTTCCGTTTATCTCAGCGTTGCGATTTGGCAGTGTTCCTGATGATATCGTTGAGTTATCTGTAGAAAACACCGTTAATGATGGCGCTGTGATTACGCGAACAGTGTATGAGTGCAATGATGGATCGCTGTCTATTGAACAGCTATCCGGTTTTACAACTATTACAGATATTCTGTTTGATTTTTGCAGCACGAATCAAATATTGATTGATGGGGTGGTTAGCATCTTTTCAGAGGGCGGACTGTTCGAGACCGTTGATTATCTGGATCTTACTTTCTTTGGGGACGAAGACGTCACCATTCGTGGAAACGTTACGTCATCACGCGCGCGAGCTTTCGACTCTCGAACCATCACTTACAACGCGTTTGAATATTACGTCGTTGGAAACCTTATTGATGAAACCGGTCTGGATACCAACGTAGTGCTGGACCAGACGATTGCCTTTGACGCAGCTAGAGCCTCGGGCGCCAGCAGCTTTACCACAAACTTTACAGTTTCCGCCCCCTGGACTGAAGGTCGAACTTTGAGTATTACAACGAATGAAACGTTTTCTGGTACAGATCCGAATGATAGCAATTACATTGTTGGCTCTCTTGAGGCTGTTTCGGGCAATGGAGAAAGCCTGTCTCTGATAGCTGACACTGGAGATTTTACAACGTGGTTTGCAGAATTGTCAGACAGAAACGGAACACGGGGAATCACGGGGCAATGGAGTGATCAGATCCGTTTGCCTTGTATTGTTTCGAATTCCGATTGCCATTAGCTCATTACCACGTCACATCTATAGCTTCATTTGTTTGTGCGTTTTGAATATAACCTTTTATTGGCTCGCTTTAGAGGCGATTGAGGTTCCTGCTACCCATCCTGACGACCATGCCCATTGAAAATTGTATCCACCGAGCCAACCTGTGACATCGACGGCTTCACCGATGAAGTAGAGTCCGGGGATTGATTTTGCTTCCATCGTTTTGGAAGAAAGTTCATCGGTATCGATGCCACCGAGTGTGACCTCTGCCTTCCGGTAGCCCTCCGATCCTGCGGGTTGGAGTGGCCATGCACCAAGGGCATCGCAGATATTCTGAAGTTGAGAATCACTCTGATCAGCGATATTTCCCTGGAGCTTCAAATCGTCTCTCAGGAAGTCGACCAAGCGGCTTGGCAGGTGTGTGGAAAGTACGCCTGTCAAAGCCTTGCGTCCTGCTGAGTGTCGTGCTTCTTTGAGTTCGGCGAGTAAGTCAGTTGCCGAAATGAGATCTACAGTGATTTTCTCACCTTCCTGCCAGTAGCTTGAGATTTGCAGTACAGCTGGTCCGGAAAGTCCTCGATGGGTGAAGAGTAAGGCCTCGTCAAAGCTTACGTTGCCTGTGGATACACGAGTAGGTGTTGCCACACCTGCGAGGGGTTTGAATTTGTCGTCGCTGAAGGTGAGCGGAACCAGACCGGGGCGAGGGGTTTGCACCTTAACTCCGAACTGTTCAGCAATTTGATACGCAAGACCGGTTGCTCCCATTTTCGGAATGGATTTGCCTCCAGTGGCCACAACAAGATTTTTTGAAGTGATCTGATGTTGCTTGCCTTCGCGCGTCAGTTTTACTCGGAAGCGCGTGCCGTCGTAGCTGATAGGACCCACATCCGTATGCAGCCAGAGTTGTGCGCCCACTTTGTCCATCTCCGTGCGCAACATTGCGATGATATCCTTAGCGGTCTCATCGCAGAAAAGCTGACCAAGTGTCTTCTCGTGCCAGGCGATGTTGTGAGTAGATACGAGACTGATAAAATCCCACTGCGTGTATCGGCTCAGAGCAGATTTAGCGAAATGAGGGTTCTTGCATAGAAACTGTTCCGGCGTAGTTCCGATATTGGTGAAATTGCAGCGTCCACCACCAGAAATACGGATTTTCTCACCGGCTGCCTGAGCGTGGTCAACCACTAAGACACCTTGGCCTGCATGGGCTGCCGCCATCATGCCTGCGGCTCCAGCGCCTAGAATGAGTGTATTGATCTGCATGTGGCGAGTTTGATATCTGGGCTTAGTGTCAGGAGTTGAGTAGTGTACGGGGTAACCACACTATCTACGCTGCCAGTTTCAGTGGACAATCGCAAAAATTGCAACACGCTGTACGTAAGTTTTCCAACTGGCACGATTAGCTGTCATTATGCTGTGAAAATTATACAAGGCTAGTACACTCTTTGAAAAAAAGTCACCGAAAGATTGAAAACAAAATTACCAAGGCGTTGCGCAGTGTCTGCGATGCGTTGATGTTCGACACTGAAGGTTTTTGCTGGTTAACGCATCTTGTGGACTATGAAAATGTACCTGGAAGCTTGTGTATCGTTTGTGTGTTCGATACAGACGTGGCTTTGGCGAATGCCAGGGTCAAGGGCGTGACTCGAAGTATTCCGGATTTGGTAGAAATCCACTTGGAGAAGGTGGGTTTCGTTATGCCACAAATTGAGAACGCCGTGTTTTTCGATACTGAAGAAAGTGGCGCTGACGTCAACGCAACTCGTTGGTGTAGAAAGTACTCAATGAAAGTGTAGAGTGATCGAGGGGGGAGGGAGATGAGCAAGTAGCAGACCGTCTAATGGCGGTGAGCATAAGAGCAACCTATACCCTTAACACGCTAGCTGATACGGAGCTGCAGCGCTACCATTTTGTACGGTTGAATCAGAAGCAGCAAGCAAGTCTGCATTGAAGTCATGTTGCAGCCTCCTAGTGGTCCGTCAATCTGATAATGTCAACTTTGTCAGGTTGACGGACCACTAGGAAGCTTGAGTATGAAAACATCGTGCATTTGAGTCAAGTTTTGGGTCAA
>CAYGSW010000154.1:0-14441 GCA_964352535.1 uncultured Granulosicoccaceae bacterium
TACAACTGGCCCGAAGAGGGTAAGGATGCAGAGATCTACACGGAAGGGCGCTCGTTCGGACATCTGGCGTTTGTTGTGGATGATATTTACGCCACATGTCAGCGGCTGATGGATGCCGGCGTGGTGATAAACCGCCCACCGCGTGACGGACGCATGGCTTTTATACGCTCGCCCGATAACCAGTCAATAGAGTTATTGCAAAAAGGTGATTCGTTGCCTGTCCAAGCGCCCTGGGATACTATGCCGAACGTTGGTCATTGGTAGCTGCTGGTAGCCATATCTGCCAAGTACCACGCTGCTGGAGCAACTGCGCTCATGGAAATGTGTTGATGCCAATTCGCTTATAGCAAATAGCAATACGCTCATATCAATAAGTGTTGCGCGATTTTCATTGCTACGCTTACGTCGCTGTGCGTAGCTGGCTTTTGAAGTAAAAAAGCCCCCGGCCGATGGCCGAGGGCTTGGGAACCATCCTTGGTGGTCGTGCCACCGATCCTTCTAAAGCATCCCTGCCTTTCGGCTCGATGTTCAAGCCGTTCCGCCATCCATGGCGACGTCCGGTAGCACGGGCATTCCTTGCGGGCTGTCCTTCTATAGGCCGTTATTGGTCTACTCTTGACTTCCTTTGTCTTGACTGCCACGGCCTTCCCTGACCGCACAGCCAGTATGCAATTTGACTGTGTGTTTGCCTATCGGAAAGCGCTGGTTTTTCTGTGGGAAATTTCTGAGCTGCACTAAAACAGGCACTGATACTCATTGCAAGAGCGTCAGTCACCGCAAAGGCTGCTGTGTTGGAAATCGCCATTGTTATTGTGTATTACTCATTAATAATACTTTGATAGTGTTTTGATACATATCAAGAATCCCAATAGGCTTTTGATTTGGGCGGCTATACAATCTTGTGGCTGTGAGCTATGCCTCAGTACATATGCTTGCGTAGGGGCAGACTGATCATCCAGACAAGCAAAGCGATAGCGAGAGATCTCATGGCCGAACATTCCTCAGCTGTATTTGATTTTTACGACTGGGCAGGTCTTTATCAGGAAAATCCGGCCGAGTTTGAGGCCAGACGCAGTGCAGCGTTGATGATCGAGCTGGCACGCGGCACACCTGAACAGTGTGCAGCAGGTCGTGCTTTACTGGATTCCTATGAAAAGCGGGTGAAAGGCTGTAGTACGCAAGAGCGTTTGAAAGTGGCCGCAGAGATGATGGCTGAGTCTGCCAAACAGCTCAATACTGAACTTGAAATGTTGAAACAGGCACTGTTGAATATAGAGGGTCAAGACACTGAGTCTCAAGACAAAGGTTGAGACGCTGTAGTGTTGAGTGATTTCATGAGTACTTCAGACTTATATCCCGACTATGGCCCGATGCATATTAGAGGTGGATCTTACGACTCATAGGTGGGCCGTACATCAGGGAGAAGCCAGCAGCAAGGGGCAGCGGATTCTGAAAGATACGCTTCATACGGTAGTGCTCTGCTGCCAGCAGTTACTTGTCGTCATTAGGGTATTCACGTCCCACGCGAGGGCGATAGCTTGGTAGTGATAATCCACGACTCAAGCCGAATGCCCGGACCAGGAAACACGCTGTTATTCCGCCAAGCTCTGCACCTCTGAATGGCAAGCCGATCGGTTCGAGGACAACATACACAAGAGCGCCGACAAGCGCTGCCGTAGCGTAAATCTCGTTGCGCAGTATCAGCGGTATTTCATTGCACAGTACATCGCGTATCAGGCCGCCAAACGTTGCGGTCAATAGTCCCATGACAAGCGCGATCAGGCCGCTGAAACCGGATTCAACCGCCACCCTTGCTCCCAGTACGCAAAAACAAGCTTAGCCCTGCGGCATCTGCCCAAAGTAGCACCTTGTAACGGTACTCGATATGCGGTGCCAGAACGTAAACCATCAATGCAATAGCGACACACAATCCAACGTAGTTCGGCTGATGAATCCAAAATACATCACGACCGAGCAGCAAGTCGCGCAAAGTGCCTCCGCCGATTCCTGTTATCGTCGCAATCAGTGCAAAGCCCACTGGGTCGAGACACTTTCTGGAGGCAACCAGTGCTCCACTAATAGCGAAAACGGCCACTCCAGCAAAATCCAGCCAGATTAGTAAACCGTCTATGTGATTGGGAAGAGTGTTGATGTGATTTGAAAAACCAGATAATGGCAAGAGACTGTACCACTACTTGGTCAGATTACATTCACATGGTGAACACACGTCTGCCTGTATCGTCGTAAGTGTATCCTCGAATTCACCGAGGCCATTCTCTCTCCATTATCTTTGAGCAATCATGTCCTTGATCCGATCATTAAAAGTAACACTACTTGCAGCTGCGGCACTTGGTCTTTCAGCTTGTTCTACCGTGGCAGAAAAAGCTGACGATCTCATGCCTAAGGCCGATATTGTCGACACAGCTGTAGCGGCAGGTTCTTTCAACACACTGGTAGCAGCAGTTAAGGCTGCTGGCCTTGTCGACACACTGAAAGGCGATGGACCGTTTACAGTATTTGCACCTACTGATGAAGCCTTCTCCAACTTGCCTGAAGGTACCGTAGCCTCTCTGCTGGAAGAAGCTAACCGTGACCAGCTGGTTGCAATCCTGACCTACCACGTTGTCCCTGGCAAAGTCATGGCGGCCGATCTGGCTGGAAAGACGATTGAAGCGGCCACTGTCAATGGCGCGAACCTTGATGTTGACGGTACAAATGGTGTGACAGTGAACGGTGCAAGTGTCATATCAGCTGACGTTGAAGCCAGCAATGGCGTTATTCACGTTATTGATACAGTGCTGCTTCCATAGGGCTGAGGATGGGGTTGATCGTTTGGTCAACCCCAGAAAAAGAAAATCCGGATCGGATGTAATATGCAATCTACGCTGGCCTTTTTGATGGGGCTCGGGTTGTGTCACATCCACAGGTAACGGTTTTCCAATGAAGCAACTAACGCTGACGCTTGCGATTATTCTCCTTTCCGTTATCAGCGGTTGTGCAACGTTGTCAGGGCGAGATGCGCCTACTGTTCGCGTGGCGGGGTTGAGTGTTCTACCCAGTGAGGGGCTGGAACTGCGTTTAGCGCTGAAATTGCGAGTGCAGAATCCCAACGAAATCCCTCTGGCCTACAGCGGCCTATCGGTAAAGCTGGATCTGGACGGTCGAGGCATAGCCAGTGGCGTCAGCAACGAATCGGGTGAAATTGCGCGCTTCAGTGATCAGGTGTTAACCGTACCGGTGAGCATTTCGGCATTCGCGGCTTTCCGACAACTGCTTGCCGGGGTCAGAGAAGGGCGGGCTGATAGCTTCACACAAGGCAAGGCGATTTCATATTCCCTGAGTGGAAAACTTGGAGCCGGTGCTGGCCAGACAGGTGCAACACGATTTAGTGACACAGGTTCGCTGGACCTTTTTTCTAACGAGCAAGATAGATAAGATAAGTGATCGATTAAGTCGCGTAGTTGTTCGTGCAATAAAATGCTGTCATCTTTTCACGATAAATGCACTTTTACTACCAAAGAAACCACCTTTTTGTTTAGGTAATTAATCCGATCGTGTCACATCGCCATCCTTAAGGGTGGGAAATTGACTGCCCCTACGGATGCCAAAAGAATGTATTAGGAGGGTTGTTAGTTTTTAGACAAAATCATAAAACTGTCTCATCGAAAATTCACAAATTGATGGAGACAGACCAATGGCGTCCAATATTTTTCCCCAGCTTGAAATTCCACATACGCTAGCCGCCGGTCCCGGCCCTGGTAATACTGATCCGCGCGTACTGGAGCGCTTTGCCGGGAGTGGTGTCGCTGATCATATGCAGGCGGATGTGCTGCGGGGGATGATTGAGTGCAAGCACATGCTGAGGCAGGTGTTTGGTACACAGAATGTGTATACCTTCGGCGTCGCAGGCACTGGGTGGAGTGGTTTGGATGCCATGATGAGTGCGGTACAGCCTGGCGATTCGGTGGTTGCTTTTGTCAATGGCACCTTTTCGGGGATCGACGGATTGACCCTGCGAATGAAAGCTGCGACCAGTGGAGAACTTGCTGCCAATCCTCTGGACCCGATTGCGTCATCTGTAGTGATTGTGGAAGTGCCGCATGGCGAGTCTGTTACAGCTGACATCATCAATGCAGCACTAGAAAAGCATATGCCCAAATGGGCATTCATGGCTCATTGGGAAACAGGCTCCGGTCGGGTGAATGATGTTCAGGCCTTCTCTGATGCATGTGTTCAACATTCTGCACTGGGTCTGGTCGATGCCGTTTCTTCTCTGGGAGTCGGTGACTTTTCCATAGATGACTATCCTGGCGTTGTTGCGTGGGCCTCCTGCCCACAGAAGGGAATCTGTTGCCTGCCACTCACCTACGCCCCTGTCAGTTTCAGCGAACAATACATTCGTGTCTTGAACAAAAGTGGTGCCAGAACATTTGTGCACCATCCCATACTGGAAGCTCGACATTGGGGCGTCATCGATGGCAAGGATGTGGAGAAAGGCACCTACCATCGAACACACTCAGCCTACGCGGTTGCCGCATTTCATGAAGCCTTGAGATTGACGTTGCTAGAGACCGTTGCGGGTCGTGCGGCAAGTTATGCATTCCACGAGAAGGCCTTGAAGATTGCGTTACAACATATGGGTTGCACGATCACGTCCAATATGACCAGTCTTGTGGTATTCAACCTGCCTGCTGAGCTTGCCGGTCGCGAAATGGAATTGGTGCAAAAATGCAGATCACGTGGCTTTGGAATCTGGCCCACTCTGAGTGAGCCTGTGCAAGTTCGAATCGGCATCCTCAATCAGCTATCACAGCATGCAGTCACCGACATCGTTCATCGTTTTGGTGGTGTCATGCAGGAGTCAGGTGCTCAGGTTGACATGGAAACCGTTGGTGAAAAGTTAAAGGAATATTACACATCCGAATCCATTGCTGCATAGGAGACTTTCATGGATATACACGAATATCAAGCCAAAGATCTGCTGAATCAGTTTGGTGTGGAAACTCCACAAGGAGCTTTGGCGTACAGTCCTGAACAAGCCGCCTATCGAACACGTGAACTGGGCGGTGACAAATGGGTTGTCAAAGCACAGATACATGCAGGTGGGCGCGGTAAGGCCGGAGGCGTCAAGGTGTGTACATCGGACTCTGAAACACTGGATGCCTGCAAGGAGATGTTTGGCAAGAAACTGGTCACTCATCAGACTGACAGTAACGGCATGGGAATATACCGGGTATATGTCGAGCGGGCCGTACCGATTGCAGCGGAGTACTATCTGGGGCTTGTGCTCGATCGTTCCAGTCAGCGGGTCATGGTGGTCTGTTCTCGTGAAGGCGGTATGGAAATTGAGGAGATCGCGGAGACGCAACCCGATAGTATTATCCGAGCATCGATAGATCCTGCTGTGGGTGTACGAGATTTCCAGTGTCGCGAGATAGCGTTTGAGTTGGGTCTTGATCCCGGGGTCGTGCAGAGTTTTGTAAAGACGGTCAATGGTTGCTACAAGGCGTTTCGCGAACTGGATGCCACGATGGTTGAGATTAATCCGCTTGCGTTGTGTGACGATGGACGGATTCTGGCGCTGGATGCCAAAATGACATTTGATGACAATGCGATGTTCCGGCATCCACAAGTCGCAGAACTTCGTGATAAAAGCCAGGAGGATCCCAGGGAATGTCGCGCGGCTGACCGGGGGCTCAACTACGTGGGGCTCGATGGCAGCATCGGTTGTATCGTCAATGGTGCCGGGCTTGCAATGGCGACAATGGACACAATAAAGCATGCTGGCGGGGAGCCAGCCAATTTCCTGGATATCGGTGGTGGTGCAACACCTGAGCGGGTAGCCAAGGCGTTTCGACTTGTGATGTCCGATGAAAATGTTCAAGCAGTATTGGTCAACATATTTGCTGGCATCAATCGTTGTGACTGGGTGGCAGAGGGGGTTGTCCAGGCACTTACCGATAACCCCGTCGATGTTCCTGTCATCGTACGTCTGTCAGGAACAAATGTGGATGAAGGTAATGAGATACTGGCAAAAAGCGGGCTGCCGATAATCAAGGCAACATCGCTTAATGAGGCAGCCTTGCTGAGTGTGCAGGCGTGGAATGAACACCGTTCCAAATCAGGAACATCACCCGAAGCGTCTGACTCACGCAATCGAAAAGCTGAAGATTCATCAAGCAAGATAGCTGTTGAGGAAATATCATGAGCATACTGTTAGACAGTGAAACACGGGTTATCGTGCAGGGCATTACCGGCAAAATGGCACGATTTCATACACGTGAAATGATCGATTACGGAACCAATATTGTGGGTGGCGTGGTACCTGGTCGGGGTGGCGACGTTGTTGAAGGAGTGCCAGTCTTTGATACCGTAAAGCAGGCAGTAGCTGCTACCGAGGCGCAAGCGAGCCTTGTGTTTGTGCCGCCCCCTTTTGCCGCCGACAGCATCATGGAATCGGCTAACGCGGGCATTCGCTATTGCGTGTGCATTACAGATGGTATTCCCGCTCAGGACATGATGGAGGTAAAACGTTTCATGCTCCGATTTCCCAAAGAAAAAAGCATGATGCTGACGGGCCCTAATTGTGCCGGCACCATCAGTCCGGGAAAAGGCATGATTGGTATCATGCCGGGGCACATCTACAAGCAGGGCAGTGTTGGCATCATAGGGCGTTCAGGAACACTAGGTTACGAGGCTGCGTCACAACTCAAGCAACTGGACCTTGGAATTTCCACCTCGGTGGGTATTGGAGGTGATCCGATAAACGGTGCATCGTTCAAGGACTTGCTTATCAAATTCGAAGAGGATGAAGAAACAGAAATCATCTGCATGATTGGTGAAATCGGCGGTCCACAGGAAGCGGAAGCGGCAGAGTTCATACGTGATCACATGTCAAAACCTGTTGTCGCGTATGTGGCTGGATTGACCGCTCCAAAAGGTAAAACCATGGGGCATGCCGGCGCTATTATTTCTGCATTCGGTGAGAGTGCTTCTGAGAAAGTTGAAATCCTCTCCCAGGCTGGTGTCACCATTGCAGAACAGCCCGGTGACATTGGCAAGACCATAGCGCGAGCTCTGGCGGCGTGAACACCTCTGTAGGTGCAGCAGAACGTACAGCCACAACTGACGTTCTTACATCCAAATCACTCTGGAAAAAGCCGGAAACTGACGTCTCCGAACTGACGGCACTCATGCTTGGGCTCTGGCGTCGGGTCATGGTTCGTCGTGCTCCTGAGGTGGCCAGTAATCTGGACAGTTCGAAATCGGCTGCATTGCCGTATGGGAAAAATGCCATTCCCTATCTGCAGGCGATGAATATTCGTCTTCAGTTACTTCGTATTGTGGATGAAATCGAAAAAATGCGCACACGCCGTGCTGCAGAAACTGCACACGGTCCTGGTAGTATTCCCGAAAGTTTTGCACGGCTTGTAACAACCGCTGTTGATGCTCAGCGCATAGGTCAGCTAGCGACCGATACGCTTGTTGGTCCGACATTCACGGCTCATCCCACAGAAACAAAGCGCGTGACCGTTCTTGAAATACACCGCAGAATCTATCGGGGAATTGTTGCGCTTGAAACCGACCGATGGACGCCACGCGAGTACGAAGCACGTACAGACGCCTTGGAAAATGATATTGATCTTCTGTGGTTGACCGGTGAGTTGCGCCTCGACCGGCCATCACCCGATGACGAGATATCATGGGGTCTGCATTTTTTTCGCGACATCATTTTTGATGTTGTGCCGGATGTTCTGGAGCAGGCTAATCGAGCCATTGGCGATAGCAATCCCGGTAATGAAGAGTGCATTCCACGGCTGAGCTTCCACTCATGGATTGGTGGGGATCGCGACGGCAATCCCAATATCACAACCGCGGTAACACGCAGAGCTCTGGAGCTTGGGCATGCCACCGTTCAGGCTCGGTATATCAGCTCACTGAACGAAGCAGCTGCACAGCTTTCTGTCAGTAATCGCATCGCGCCACTGAACGATACTCATGCCAGTGCGCTAAGGGCTATATGCAGTAACAGTGAGGCCGCCTCTCGCAATGCTAATGAATTGTTCCGTCAAGCCATCTCTGCCATTTCCGGCTATATCGAGTCTGATCATTATGCACATGTCAGTGATTTCATCGCAGATGTGCGCGTGGTGGAAAGTGCGCTGCATTCTCTGCAGGCCACGCATCTTGCCAGGAGATATCTGCGGCCGATACGTTGGGCTGCCACGGTGTTCGGATTCCGAACGGTAACACTTGATATCCGGCAGAACTCAACGGTCACCAATTCTGCGCTTAAGGAAATATGGGAGAAGGTAGAGGGGGAATTGCCGCCGGATTACAAGAGTGAAGCATGGAGTGCCCGTGTACGAGCGGAGCTTGCGTTAGATATGTTGCCGTACCTTGATGCCGATAAGCTATCGGATCAAGCTCGAGATCTGTTTGATTTGTTGAAACTAATGCATCAAGTTATTTCGGGCAATGATCCTCAGGCAATCGGGCCGTTTATATTGTCAATGACCACATCGGCCGATGATCTGGCAGGCGTACTTTTACTTGCCCGTTATGCGGGCTTTGATCGTGAGATGCCAGAGCTCAGAGTGGTTCCCTTGTTTGAAACAATTGCAGATCTGCGCGCTGCTCCTGACATCATGCGACGGTTTTTGCTGATACCCAGCGCACGGCGATGCCTGACGCGTGGCAACAGACCGGTTGAGATCATGCTGGGTTATTCAGACAGTAACAAGGATGGCGGCTTCCTGTGCTCCAGCTGGGAGGTGACTTGTGCGCAATCCAAAGTCGTGACCGCCATGCGCACTCTCGACCTGGACGTAGTCTTTTTTCATGGTCGTGGTGGTAGTGTCAGCCGTGGTGGTGCGCCCACTCATCGGGCAATTGCAGCTCAACCTGCGGGAACTATCGGCGGGAGTATCCGGCTGACGGAGCAGGGAGAGGTCCTATCGGCACGCTATGCCAATCGTGGTTCCGCCGCCGCTCATCTGGAGCTCCTGCTATCCAGTGCCGTAGAACATCGCTTGAACAAACCTGATCGCCAGATGAATCCGGAATATGAGGATGCGCTTGCAGCACTGGCGGGTATCAGTCAAACTGCCTATACCGAGTTGATCACTGCGGATGGGTTTCTGGATTACTTCCAGCAAGCCAGCCCAGTGGAAGAGCTTGCAAGTCTGAAGATAGGTTCGCGTCCTGCACGTCGCTTTGGCGCTAATAGCCTTGACGACTTGCGCGCAATTCCCTGGGTGTTCGCATGGTCACAAAACCGGCATCTGATCACTGGCTGGTACGGGTTCGGCACAGCGATTGAGAGCTTTGTTTCAATTCGTGGATCGGCAGCCCAACAGTTGTTACAGGAGATGTTTGATCAGTCCGAGTTTTTCAGACTGGTTGTAGATGAGACTGAGAAAACACTGTTTCAGACCGATCTTGCTATAGCGTCGCGTTATGCCTCGCTGGTTGATAACGCAGAGACCCGCGCGCGCATACTGCAGAGCATTTGCAGCGAGTATGACAAGAGCGTTGATGCGGTCAAGATGATCAGTGGCTGCAGCAAGCTTGCTACACGATTTCCCGAGTTCCAGTATCAGTTCGACCGCTACGCGCGTGATCTGGATCGTGTTCATTCTCTCCAGATTGAGCTTCTTAGAGAGAGTCGAAAAAACGAACAGGAAACATCCGTGTCAATTCCGCTGTTGCAATCAATGAATTGTATTTCATCAGCTCTCGGCTGGACAGGATAGGCGCAGCCGCTATCTTTCGATCACGTTCAACTTTGTTTGATTCACATTTTTTGATTCACGCTATCAATGGAGCAGCACCCCCATGAGCTTTCACGTTATTGAGCAAGCTACACCCAGACTGAATCGTAGCGAGCTGGCGGTGCCCGGATCTCAGCCGAATCTGTTTGCAAAGGCCGCTGAGTCAAGTGCTGATGTCATTTTTCTGGATCTTGAAGATGCTGTCGCTCCCGATGAAAAGGAAAAGGCGCGCAAGAATATTATTGCAGCGTTAAACGATATTGACTGGCATGACAAGACGATGTCAATCCGCATTAATGGTCTTGATACTCACTATATGTACAGAGACGTTGTAGATATTGTGGAGCAGGCTGGCGGACGTCTTGATCTGATCATGGTTCCGAAGGTAGGAACAGCATCTGATGTCTATGCAGTGGATATGCTATTGACGCAGATTGAAGATGCAAAAGGCTATAAGAAGCGTATCGGACTGGAACATATAATAGAGACGGCGCTTGGCATGCAGAATGTCACAGAGATTGCGACCGCTTCGAAACGTAATGAGAGCTTGCACTTTGGTGTTGCTGACTATGCAGCATCTACCCGTGCTCGTACCACGGTCATTGGTGGTGTAAACCCCGATTACGCCGTACTCACCGATGCTGAAGAGGGCCGAGAGCGTCAAGTGCATTGGGGCGACATGTGGCATTACGCACTGGCGCGCATGGTTGTGGCATGTCGTGCTAATGGGCTACGGCCGGTGGATGGACCGTTTGGTGATTTTCAGGATCGAGACGGGTACATAGCAGCTGCCAAGCGCGCTGCCGTGCTTGGTTGTGAAGGTAAATGGGCTATCCATCCAAGCCAGATTGATCTGGCTAATGAGGTCATGAGTCCTTCGACAGAAGAGGTCACCAAGGCACAACGGATTCTTGAAGCCATGGCTGAGGCCGAGAAGGCTGGCAAAGGCGCGGTATCACTCGATGGGCGCTTGATTGATTACGCGTCTATACGTCAGGCCGAGGTTCTTGTGGAAAAAGCACGGCAAATTGCTTCAAACTGACAGTCAAGACAGTCAAGACAGTCAAGACAGTCAAGACAGCCAAGGTAAATTGTAAGCAGGCGAGCTGTAATTGGAATAACATTCTAAATTAAACAATTGGAAGCAACTGTCATGCATCTCGCCAGATACCCACGTCACTTTCTCGCTCACCTGCCCACACCGCTTGAGCGCCTGGATCGTTTATCCAAAGAGTTGGGTGGCCCTGAAATCTGGATTAAGCGGGATGATTGCACAGGCTTGTCTACGGGCGGCAACAAGACACGCAAGCTGGAGTTTCTGATGGCCGAGGCTGAGCTGCAAGGTGCAGACATGGTGATGACGCAAGGGGCAACGCAGTCCAATCATGCGCGACAAACCGCTGCGTTTGCAGCAAAAATGGGTATGCAATGTCATTTGCTACTTGAAGATCGCACCCAATCCAACAACGAAAACTACAATTTTGGCGGCAACGTGCTGCTTGATCATATGCACGGTGCTACCACTGAGAAGCGCGCAGGCGGTATGGACATGGCTGCTGAGATGGAAGCCGTTGCTGAGACTTTCAGAGCCAAGGGCAAGAACGTGTACACGATTCCAGGTGGCGGATCTAACCCGACAGGAGCTTTGGGGTACGTCAACTGTGCTTTTGAAATGATGTCACAGTTCAATGATCGTAATCTCAAGATCGATCACATCGTTCATGCCACAGGCAGTGCAGGTACGCAAGCGGGTTTGATTACCGGGCTCAAAGCCATGAATGCGAACATCCCTCTTCTGGGTATCGGTGTGCGTGCGCCGAAGGCCAAGCAGGAAGAAAATGTGTTCAATCTGGCCGTCGCCACCGCTGAAAAGCTCGGATGCCCGGGTGTAGTCAAGCGTGAAGATGTGGTTGCAAACACGGATTACGTTGGAGAGGGTTATGGCATTCCCACAGAAAGTGGACTTGAAGCCATTGCCATGTTTGCAGAGCTGGAGGCGATCTTGCTGGATCCTGTGTATTCTGCCAAAGGTGCAGCGGGTTTCATCGATCTGATCCGCAAGGGCCATTTCAGTAAGGACGAGCGTGTTGTGTTCCTGCATACGGGTGGCGCAGTTGCATTGTTTGGCTACGATTCAGCCTTTGATTTTACGGGTCGCTGGACTGGCGCTTCGGCAGGCTGAGAAATCTGATGGGGGATTTCAAACGCATTGGTGTGCTGGGTGGCATGGGGCCACAAGCCACCATTTTGTTGCAGCAACGGCTACTTGAAGCTATCACCGCAGACGATGATGCTTCACATATACCGTTGCTGATTGACATGAACCCGCAGATTCCATCACGTCTGGATTGGATATTGAACAAGCAAGGTAGTGATCCGGGGCCGGTGCTCGCTGACATGGCCAGAGCTTTGGAGAGTGCTGGTGTCCGCGCGCTCGCCATGCCCTGCAATACGGCACATTTTTATGCACCACAGATCACCGCGGTGGTCGATATTCCATTCTTGAACATGATTGAACTGGCAGGCGATGTCATAGTGCAGAAAGTGGGTCAGGATGCCACGGTGGGTATGCTGGCATCTCCTGCCACTGAGCAAATCGAGCTGTTTAAAAAGGCGTTCGCCAAGCACGATCTGAATGTCATTTATCCAGCCCAGGCAGTATCTATGCTTGCTGCCATTCGTCGTATAAAGTCACAAGGTCCATCTGTGGAAGACAATGATACGTTGAACGCTGCCGCCGAAGAGTGCGAGCAACGTGGTGCGTCTTGCCTATTGGTTGGTTGTTCGGAGTTTTCTCTAATTGCGAGTGACATTGTGAGTTCAGTCCCGGTGATTGACTCTCTGGATGTACTGGTTTCAGAGATTGTTGCGTTCGCCCTGTCTGAATAGCGATTGCTATGTTGTGGGATAAGACGTTATGTGGCTGCATTGTCGTTGCCTAAGCTTTTCTGGTGTGAAGCCGCACTGATATAGTAACTGTGTAAGCCTGCTTATCCTGTCAGGTAGAGTGCCCGGTGCCCTGGCAAATGTTGAGGTTAACACTGGTTCTACTTAGGCACCAAAGAGTTTGCTATTTATACAGCACATACTTAACTCGTGAGTGACGAGTTCTTAGCCATAAACTTTGGTATCTCTCTTTTCGGTGTGAGCCTCCACCCAGGCCTCAGTTTGATGTATCCAATCATCCTCTGCATCACCGTCGGCTAAATTATCAGGCATTGATGCCTCGGTTAGCCATTGCATAACTGCATCCTCAATTAACTCCAGCGGCATGTCAGTATTGGCTTGATGTAACCGTTCTGCCACCTGGTTTATACTTAATTTCTTGCCACCTTTCCAGACGAACTTGTGGCGTTTGACATCGACCTTTACGCGCTCCAGTGCATCGTAAGTGTATACGCCAACGTCATCAATCAGCTGCTCCTCCTCGGAGAGTACCCAAGGATCTATTGTTAAGGCCTTGGAATCAGCGCGGGCCATTAGTCGCTTCAATAAACCGAACATATCGTAGTCCTGTAATGCAAGACACGGAATCATAAACTATAGACAGTGTTCACGCACGCCTGGATAATGATCATGGCTTTGTGGATACATTGGTATAGTAAAATCTGGTTGCTTCGAGCCGGATTCTCCAGAGAATTAACGTTTCTCTGGTTCGTCCTGAGTGTAGCAGGGCTCAGCGTGCGTTTGGATAAGCTGGGGTGAGTAGTATCGTACGAGCGCTGAGTCTGGACGCCGATCGTAGTTACCCATGCTTGCTGGGTTGTCGTCGTAGTTCGGGAATCAAACTCGCAGCGCTCAGAGCGTTTTGCTCCTCAGCGGTGATGCGTCTGTTTGCTTATCGGGATGAACGTATTAACGGCCGGGCGGTGTTGATCGCTGACGGTAAAAAGATTGCCAAATCGGGAAAGAAGATGCTCGGCGTAAACCTGCTGCATCAAGAGTCAGACAATAATACAAAGCCCAGTTTCATCATGGGCCACTCTACGCAAGCGGTCTCACTGCTGGTTAACGCTGAAAATCACTCGTGGATGTGCCATTGGACATCCAGATTCATGAAGGCGTGGTATTCTCCAATCGCGACAAGCATACTTTGCTCGACTAGGTTCTGATGTTGATCGCAGGTTTGAAGATGTCCAAGCCATGCTATCTCGTCGCTGATGCATAATATGCAGAGTTATCGGATATGCGGTTTTCCGGGCTCCCGAGGCTTATGGTGCAACAAATGTAGACCTCGGCACTTTTGCGCGGGCGGCTCGCACTTCGTGCAGCTAACGTCGCAGATCTCCAATACACCGGATATCGATTGACGTTCAGGGCGTATCCGTGTATTGGAAAAGGTCGACGCGGATGTTGGCTGCCGCTCACTCAGGAGCTTGGTGTCGAAAAACAGCTTCGCAGCTACATCCGTTTCACAATAGGACAATCAGGCAATTGTGATCGGTACGTATGCGCGGTAAAGGCGATTGAGTGGGCAAAACTAGTAGTCCGTCAACCCGAAATATTTGGATTCAAAGTTCACCAGCCGCCGCCCTGCAAGGCGCGTTTGTGAAGCGGTATCGGGTATACGTGGAACAAACGTAACGCCGTCAGGGTGGCGGCTGGAGAGCTCCCTGCGGGCGGGCCTGTCTGCGTCCGTGCCTGCGTTGCCCTTACTCAACATATGCC
>CAYGSW010000155.1:0-14423 GCA_964352535.1 uncultured Granulosicoccaceae bacterium
GCTCGCTCTCACGGTATACCCGATACCGTTTCGAGCGAGCGCCTAGCGGATGACAACAGGGCGGATCGCTGAATGTACGTTTTGTATGCTCCACTGCACTAGCGCTGCATTTTTTGGAGCTTGTATGTGATCGATTAGACGGAGACGATATTACTGTCCTTTGAGTTGTAAACGTGTATGAGATGCTAACAGGACGAACCGTTTTCAGTAAAGTTATTCTGGTGTTGTATTCGCAGTCACTCCCCATCCGAGGGATATCATAGGAAATTTATCGATGTACCAAAAAATATTGGTCCCAATGGCACTAAATCACGGCATTTCGCCGCAAACATTAGCAATTGCCAAGTTGTTATCCAGCAACGAAAGAGGGGAGATTATTGCAATTCACGTCTATGAAGCCCCGCCAAGTTCTGTTGGTGTCTTTCTAGATGAAAAGGTGGCAAAAGATGAGTATGAGTCGGTAAAACGCCGGTTACATGAAAAACTTGCTGGCAGTAAAGATATTAAGGCGGAGCTGGTCAAGGGCCACACCTATCGGACCATAGTCGACTATGCTAGCGACAATGAGATTGACTGCATTGTGATGGGATCTCATAAACCAGGCTTGAGCGATTATCTACTTGGTTCAACCGCTGCGCGGGTCGTACGACATGCACCCTGCGCCGTTCATGTTCATCGATCGTCATAATACTGAAACATTGCACAGGTTGCACCCCAATTTCGATAATGACTTCCTGCGCGCAGTTATTGCCTATGCTGTGCGAAGTCTAGTGCGGGTAGTCTGCTTGCGTATTAGCTATAAGTTCGAGTAGTCGGAGTATTATGGCTTTTTGCTTTTTTTGCCAATTGCTAGAGAATTTCTGATGTGCACCAAGGCTTTCTGGGCGCAGGCAGGTTTGTTGCACTGATTTGCAAAACTGTTCGGCGACAGGTGGTTCATCCCGTCACTTTGCGCCGCGCATACCTTGATTCTCAAGTCGATGCCTATCCTATTTGTAGGCGGATGTTGGGGCACTTCTACCTCACGAGTGGTCTGTATCGACACGAATCACTTCTCACCACGTTCACTGACCGTGATGCTGCCAAGCATGTCTGGAACGTTGCGACTGTTGCGATAAAATAGCCAGCCAAGCTTGGGCAACAAGACGCGATTGTTGGCTTGGTCGAGTTTGATCTGTTACGCTCTGAAAACGAATACTGTCACCTCGACCTTATTCTTGAATCGCGGGCAGCTTGCGCGTTTGGCGAAGGAATTCTGAAAAGCGCTATCAAGATGCCTAAGCGATTGCTGCAACAGGTGAGCCAATGCATCCTCAACCAGCACGTGTCTGGATCTTCGCGCCACGCAGGTAGTTTATTTGCCATCGATACATAGCTGATGTACTTCAGACTTTTTTGTGGTTCTCTCGTTGCGTGGTTCTCTTGCTGCAGCGCCAATGCTTTATAGTGGGGATATCGGTTACTACCTGCAAACTGCCGCGCGCCAGAAGTGTAATCAGCCTGTTCCGGTGAGTCTTCGTAATGCACCCGCAAAGCTGATGAAAGACCTGGACCATGGCGCAGGCTATCGGTATGCACATGATGAGTTTGATGGTTTTGCAGCCGGGGCCTACTATTTTCTGGTACCCGCGCAAGCACGGCAGTTCTACCACCCCCGCAGATAGTGGCCTCGAAATACCCAGACAGGTGGGAGGCTGGCAGCGCTCAGAAGCGTTAGCAAAGGCGCTAAATTCTAATCAGTGTTGCATGATTGGTGATTACGGCCAGCCCGTTTTTCCTGCGGGGTTGTTCTCCCAGTTCCGTTGGCCTTTGCTGTCCAGTGACAGCCAGCCATCCGATGATTGTCCACCTTGCGGTTGGGCTCTCGCCAGAACACAGCGTGCGATGGTTGTCGACGGGCAAGCGCTCACTTCCACTTTATAGTAGCCGCCCTCAGAGTCCACCTTACCGTCCGTGGTGACCAGGCCGATATCGCCGAGGTTGGTGGTGTATGTCAATTGATTGATAAAAAATTTCTCCTGGCGTTGCATGACTCGCGATAGCTCAGCCATACCGTCGGCTCGCCGAGATTTTTTTACATACTCGCCATAGCTGGGCAAAGCAACGGCTGCGAGAATCATGATAATCACAACGGCAATCATGATTTCCAATAGCGTGAAACCTGCCTTTTTCGCTATTTGCATGGGCAAACGTTGTTTTGGGGTCATGTCAATTCCAGGTTTTGTGATCATGGTGCGATAGATGGCTTAATCAGACTCGCTCAATTCATGCCAGCTGGAGCGATACGCTCGTCCAATTTCCAGACCACAAACCGTTGATGCCACTGCGGCTGAAAAGTCATTGCCGTAGTTATCTGCGCTAAATTCATCGGTCGCACATTCGTCAGAGTCACCTTCGGGTGTATATGTAGCAGCTGCGCAGTTGGTGCCAACGCAAATAGCGATTTTTGGCAGGCGCAAAATTGAAGTTTCGGGTGGAATACCCGGTAATTCAAGTTCTACATATGGCTTAGTAAAGCGACTGGCAAGGGTCTGCGATTCAAGAAAATAAGTTCGACCACTGCCGACGCTGCAGTCTTCCTCTGTATAGGCCCCGGGAAGATAGCTGGAGACTATGACCGTATTGTTTAAGGTGACGGCAGGCTGAAGAAATTTCTCTCCGCTGTCTGTTGCCGGTAAGAACACACCGTAACTCTCGTCGAGTGTTTCACTACTGAATACTTCGATCAGGTCATCGGTAGTGATAATGCGCTCACCATTCACATACTTGTAAAGATCGGCTGGGTCTGCAGTATCGCCCTTGAAAGCTCCGATATTCGGATCGTAAACAACAAAAATATGATTGACGCCGTCTGTCAGATCATTCGGGTTGGCTCGATGTCCGGAGCCTGTGGTTATAAGGTATTGATTGATGCCAAATCGAGGATTGGTTCTCGATACGTCGGGTGTGTTGTAGAAGCGCTGTACGCCGGCTTCGCCGGAAAGATCCGCTATACTACCGCCCAAGGCTGACAGTGAGTCGATGGTGTCAGTGGTTTCGCTTCCTTTAGTGAGCGTTCCGTCGAAGTCGATACGCCATAGCTTTCCACTGATGTCGTTTGCGAACAAAATATCAACGGCACCGTCTCCGTTGGTGTCAATGCTTGTGGGAGTTGCGACTATCGAATGCTCCATATCCAGACTCAAAGCGTGGGAATGAGCGTTGCGTGCGTCTGCGTTGTTACCGGCAGACCAAAAAAACTTATCCCCGCCCGTTTCAAGATCAACAATGTATAAGGCGTTACCCAGCGTACCCATGGGAAGCGCGCCCGATTCGTCGTACGCTGGGTCATAGCCGCCGCTGAATATGAGCACCTCGAGATACTGACATTGTTCGCCAAGTGCGTTGCAGTTATATGCGATTCTGCGTGGCAACATGCGCGACCAGGTTTGTCCCAGGTCCTCAAAGCGTGCAGACTCTCCACCGCGTATTTTCCAATCTACAGTCGGTTTATTGTTGGACGTTGACGTGGCGTTCGATACATCAATGGAATAATAGTTTCTGCCGCCTCTACGTTCACCGATATACAGTTTCACCTCCCGTAACGAAAAGCGCTCACGTGAACTGTCTGAAGCCTCTCGCTGCACAACTGACACATACCCATCCAGGCCGTATGTCTTGGTTTGCCCTGCCTTGTTCAAGGCATATCTCCTGACATTGTCCAGATGCTCCTCAGGGAGATAGGACCATAGCTTCTCACCCGACTTGTCGTCCGGATCAATAGCATGCAAGGCTCCCAGATTGTCAGTGAAGAACATTACCTCTTCGGCATCGTCTGCACTGGTACCGGAGTAGGTAATGACGAAAGGCTTGCTGTGTAATGGGTCAGCTGCAAATTGATGTGACGGGTTGCTTGGGTTGTCGACGTTCTCGCTATAAGCATCTATACCGGTTAGCCAGGAAAGTAATTCCTGTCTTTGGCTTTGGACTGTGCCACAGGCTGTCGGACTGCTGCCTTCGGGAATGTTGTACTCCAGAACATATTCCACTTCAGCAGGTACAACCGCATCGGAAAACTCCAGTCGCAGGCTCTGAATGTCTGTTCCAATGCTAAACTCACATTGACGAAACTCTGTGCTCCCTGGGTACGTGTTGACGCATTCATAGCGATTGGGTTCAGTGGATTGTCGGGGGACAAGGACAACTTTGGAACTGACAGTCGATGACGCCGTAAAGCTCAGTTTTACATTTCCAGCATCTGGATCGATGTCGGATTCCGCTTCGATGACACCGCTATTGACGGTGAGTGATCCATTGACCTTTTCGCCAATCAGTACACAGTTGTTATTGGAATCCTGGTCGGCCAAATTCATTAGGTCGAGCTTGATGTCCGAATCGCTGGCTATGGGCAACAACGACAAAAGGGTGACAGGATTGTTGAACGCAGTAGGATCTGTATAGATAGTCTGGTTATCAGTGAGCTTGCCTCTATATCCGCCTACCGCTACCAAGGCACCATCTTTTGTTGAACTCCAGTAGCTTTTGGCCGATTCATTGACTGCCCCTGTGTTGGGGTCTATAGCTGGCTGTTGTCGCGAATCCAGAATAACGCCATCGGGATTGATAGTGAATTTTTTAACATTGCCGGACCATCGTGCGCGGCTGCTCGGTTGGAACAGCGCAAAGTAAATTTCATCACGATGTTGCAGTTCATTAAATGCGTTAACTGAGACAGTCGGTGCAACGTTGACGTATGTGGTTTCCTTTATCTCTTCAAGAACCTGCTGGATCAGTGTGATGATCTGATTGCTGTCATTGACGGAAAAATTCCCTTGCACATAGCGTCTAGGCAGCCTGCCCGGGCCCTCTGGGTCGTTCGGATTGTCTTCAATGGCACCTGTGTAGTTTCCTCCGGGAGAGGCAATGGCTGCAGCAGCTTTCGCAGCGTCTATACCTTGTTCCTTTGTTGGTGGCACATGCAGGATGGTAAATTGACCTTTGAGTCCATTAGGTAACACCGAACCATTCTTGATGGCGTCGTATTCACCAAAACCTGGGAGAACGTTGCTCGGATCAGCAAGATGTTCATTGTCTTCGTTTACAAGTGCAGAGCAACAATATGCGGATATATTGCGAAACGCATCGGTAAAAAAGACGAATTGTACATTGGTGCCGTCTGTTACATCCAGAGCGCCCCCAGGCGCATAGACATCATCCAGACGCATTCTGGATAGGGATGCAGGCTGGTGATCTTCGACGACAGAGGGGTTGGGCGAGTCTATACCATAGTGGCGATTCCAGCTGGTTGCTGTACTGGCGGATGCGGTGAAGGGTACGGAGACATCATAAAAATGTTCGCCGATCAGGTTATTTGCGTCAGTACCATATTGAACAACTGCCACCTGTACGTCGTTTAAATCACTGTTAAGCACTTCTCGGATGGTCGCATCTATTGTTTCTTTACTCTGCTGGAATTCTAACGACTTCATTGAGCTTGAGTTGTCCACAATGAAAATGAAACGATATTTATCGTTGTTGGAAGCCAGGCACTGTTTTAGATCGCTGTACACTTTCGTGTCATCAGCAATTGCAGGTAGAGTGAGGAATGCCAGAATAATGGCGAGAATCGATTGACTAATATACTGTGTTAACTTATACATGGTGTTTGTAGCTTCCTGGCTAGTCTTTGAGATATTTACTCTTAAGTTCTGTTGTAGATTGATTCTTGTACATAACTGCAAAGGCTTCGAAAGGTTGGTGTGTCGAAAGGAATTGATGGGTACTTGCTTGCCCGATATATCAATGAATTGGGTGGAGTGAGTTATTAGGCCGGAGAACCTGCATGATTAGCAATCGCGAGCCCAGGACTTTAATACAAGGCCTTTACCAGGCACTGAGGGATCGTCGCCTGTATGGCAAAGAAAACCGTATCAACCCAATTGGGGTTACCCCATCAGAAACAGCTCTTCCGGATCATCTGCCCGGGCCTCAAAGCTGACGGTAAGCAAATGGTGTACTGCGATCATACCGAGCGTCTGGATCAACGGAGGTCGTGCCATAGTGTTTTGCCTGGAGATTCAACTTTCAAATATTACTGCAAGTATTCTGCCGATTTTTACAACAAGTGAGGCTGACACTGTCTGAGCAAGTAAGCGGGCGACAAGTACCGAACATAAATAAGCTCAGTTATTCAAAAGTGACCACGTCGGTTTGAGGTAACAGGTACCAGAAGGTTTGACGTTGCCGTGACGCTGCACCCGAGGCGATCATGTCGGAGTTACTGTCGATTGATGCGCGTAGAACTTTGGTGTTTTCAGACAGCGAATATCCAGGGGGAGAGTTACAGTAGTCCGGGGAGCAAGCAAGCGTATAGCTTACTTCCTGCTCAAAAGCGCCGATGCCTTTATGAGGCCCTGCAAGCAAATCAGTTGAAAGCACCTGCGGCTGCTCTACCTCTGCCGTGAGCAGCCAGAGTATGGGGTCATCAGTGTCAGTCTGTTCATTGGAATTGATGGCATCCAGCTGAGCGTTTATTTCCGAATAGGCGGCGTGATACGCGTTGGAATAAAACTGGTCATTGCGAACTATCTGGAATTGTGATCCTGCATCATTTGTTACTGACAGGGACAGTGTGGTCAATGAAACCAGTAAAATCAAAACCACAACCAGTGACATGCCTGACTCAGCGTTCGGTATAGGCGTGTTTAGTGAGCTAAGCGGTCGATCGTATTGCATGTATTTATAGCCTTGCATTGTTGATCTGAATTGTCGAAGTATAAATTTTTCGGTAGTTTCTATCATCTGTCTGAATCGGTTTGGAATCCAGTAAGACGTAAGAATTGTTTTGCTCAGACGCTGCCCGGTCGTTCATGCCGCTCTCTGCCAGTAAGGCTACCTTCACCGTTGCGATATCTATCCAGCTTGTTGAAGCGCCGATCGGAGGTGATGATGAACTGATGGTATCGGCTGATACGTAGCGTTCAATGCTTGTACGTGCTTGTCCAATCGTTTTTATATTGGTTTTGCCGTACAGGAAATGCATGGCATGAATGCCGCCAACCAACTGATAGGGTTCAGCATTTACAGCTGTCGCCATTCCGGCGTTATCGATCAGGAATGATTCACAAACAAGGGTTCGTACCTCATCCACGTTTTCAACACGATACAAGTGAGTCACAACCGTCTTCGCGGCCTCGACACTATCCGCACTGACCGGATTTCCGGCGCAGTCACTGTCGGTTCCATCATCTTCCGGTGGATTGAGAAGAATGGCGATACGATCAGATGGTACGGTATCGGTCGCGTTGCTATCAGCAGTGCAAGGATCAAAGTCTCCACATCGCCCGGTGTAAAATTGCCCCACAGGTATATTTGTCCCGGACGACAATACATTGTAAAAACCGGCCATTCGAATGGATTTTCTCAATTCATCCAGCGCATACTGAGCGTTCTCCTGGGTCCGTGACGAGGCTTCTTGCACATCGGCTATCGATCTTGATGAGGCCAGAAAAGCGATTGCCCCAACGATGAAAAGAAGACTCAATGCAATGGATATCATGAGCTCGATAAGCGTGATTCCCTGCTGTCTGGGCACACTGCTGCAAGGGATGCCTGACGCTGTGCGCGCACGTTTTACGGTTGTTATAAACGAATTCATGGCCGAAACTGCAAACTGATAAAATCCAGATTACTGGCCACTTCCGTGTTGCCGTACTCGGTTGTTTCGTTTAGACGCTCATCGGTATCAGCATACCGGGAAACCCAGGAAACGCGCAGGGTCATATCGGGATTAGGCGTGCAGGTACCATCACAGGTCAGCTCAGCGGTGTAATCCACCAAGCGCGAATCCAGGCCTTGCTCATCAGAGCAGAAAACATCCCAGACATCAAATGCAGCCATGTCAGTGACAGTGCAGGCTTCAGCTGCATTACTCGACGTCGCTTGACACTGCTTTGGGGTATAACTGCCGCAGTTGCTTATCTCTTGTACCCGATTGATATACTCGGACAACGCGGTGCCACTGTTGTTAGCTGATATCCTGTCCATCAATGCCTGTGAGGACATCAAGGCAGTTGACCGTTGATAATTGTCCAGACCCTCCATGCCTGCTTTCAATTGCATCTTGGTCAGACTTACGATGCACACGATGAAAATCAGGATCGCAACCTGTAGCTCTATCATGCCGACGCCAGTTTGCCTGTGCGCTCCTGCAAGTTTGTCCTGATATTTCACAGACACTGTTTGCCTTCCTTGTTGCTGATTTTTCCCAAAGTGGTGCGCCCCACTTGGTTAACATTGAGAATCAGGCCATAGTCAATGCCTCGTTCATCGCAAAATGTGATGTCAATTACATTCTGCGTTGGTCGTATTCGACCGCGGGGATCAATAAGAATGGGGGTTTCAAGTGCGCTGTTACGACCCACAGTAATTTGTTCGGAAGCCCAGTTCAGCTCACTCAGTACATCATCCTCAGGACGCTCGCTGCAAGCCTGTGAGATATCATCGGTGATACAGGTTGTTAGTGAGGTATTGGTGAACTCAATACGGGCAGTTTCCCCATTTGCTATTGATTTGGAACGACTTGTTGCAAAGATGTTTCTGACATCGGCGGCAACTGATTCAAGCCTGCTGTCCAAAATCAGGTTTCCCAGCCCTGGTGCTGCAACTCCAGCCAGCACACCGAGAATGACCAATGTGATCATCAGCTCTATCAAGGAAAATCCCTTTTTCATATCCATGAAGTGCAAGTCACTTAGTGCGTACACAGCATAACGATCAGGTTTTTCACTTATATAAAATGCGATCGATTTCAAACTCATAACGAGAGAAGGCTACTCATGTAGGAGTTATATCGGACGTACAGAGATCAACTAAAATCAGTTTGATGAAAACCTGTGAGAGCTTTCCCAATGTGTTTGACAGCTTGCACGTCCAGCGGTAGTAGATCAGCTTCTGTAGAACCACGCCGCGCAAAGGCACAGCCCGCATTAATGTATCTTCCACTACGCAGGCATTCACGCCAAAAAATTCATGAAAAACGCAGTCGAATTCTGTATGGCCGACTGGCAAGATCCTTTCTCATGTGGAGGCTATGTTCGGATAACAGGGGCAAGAGAATCGCCGCTCGTAGCCAGTACGCCATCTCCAGCGGTTTGCTAGTTTTAAAACGCTTCGTGCTTGAGCCGGTCTGCTCTGCCAACATCGGAGTCTGAGATTCAGTACTCAGTAATTTCTCTGGCAATATCGCTAAACTCAGGCAATCCTTGATTGCGCAAACGCCGGTATTAAGCACGCCCGGAGACTGAATGATCGCAAGCTTGCTTTTCTCGTCAGCGACTTCACTCGACAGCGTTGCGGTGAAACCCTTGATACCCATGCTAATGGGAGGGCTACTGTTATCGGTCAAGATACGAACGACAGGCATTCGCCACTTTTTTCAAGGTGTTTCATCACCGCAGTTGTGCTGGCCCAGCAAAGCGCTATCAAGCCGACAAGCCAAACAAGTTCCCAGATCAGTCCCCAAAATCAGGGCGGATCAGTTGTTCTTCTGGTGTGCGTTGTGCATGATCTCGTTCTCAACGCTGGCACGTTTAATGGTTTCTGTGTTGGTGAGAAACTGTGAGTTGTTGAGGATACTCAGTGATGTTGAGACTATACGCCAGTGCTGAGCTTGAAATAGCGGTAAATTTTTGTCACCAAATGTGGGCATCGTTGGACGTGAGCGAATAATTCGGTAGGATCAATGATTGCGAACGAGAATACTCCCCGGCCATGACTCTGCAAGCTCGATTCTTATTGGTAAAGCTATTGGTAGTGCTCATACTTCCTGGCTTGACGACTGCCAATACGGCATTTGCGCAGGAAATCAATGTTCTGGCGCAATGCCGGGCGCAAACACAGGATCTCGATCAGGTTCATGCCTGTCTGGATAACTATCTGGACGTCATGGACAGTAATATTCTTGCTATTACCGATTTTATCGGATCATCGCTTAGTGGTGAGTTATTGACAGGCCTCAATCGTTCTCAGCGGGCGTTTGTTGAGTATCGGCGGCAAAATTGCCTGTGGTACCTGGAATTTTCTTCACCACGTGCAGAGGCTGAGCAGATTGCCAAAAACTGCCTTGCCAGTATGTCGCGACAACGGCTGCGGGAGTTGCAGGATCTTGTCACCACCGTTGAACAGCCTGGGCAAACAACATCAGGCTATTACGTCTACGGCGCTGAGCGAAACTCCTTCCAGCCTTGCAACAGCGAAGAGCGTTACTGGGTTGAAGGCGACTTGAGTGCGGTTGGGCTTATCCAGCAAACCTACCTGTCCGTTGCCAGTAATGAACGTCAACTGCTGTACGCGATAGTCGTTGGCAATCTGAACAAGGCGCTCCAAGCACCGGAAGGCCATCAAGGCGTGTTCGAGTTAACTAATCTTATCGAGTTGCGTGTTCCCACCGACTCTGATTGCCGACTGCCAAATCTTCCGTACAGTCTGGACATCACGACAGCAGACGTTGATGTCATAGAGCAGACTCGGGAGGTGGAGGATGATGAACGAATTGAGCAGGAGGAGCCGGAGCAACAACTCGTTGCCTACTTCGGCGCGTGGTCGGTGGATTGTGTTGAGATCACTGGCAGAAAATCATGTTCACTTGATGTCGCCTTGACGCAGAATGGTCCCAATGGGCGAGGTGATGTCACTGATGCTAGCCCAGTACTAACTCTCAATCGCCTGCCACGTCGCAGCACATTCATGGAGCTAGAGTTTCCTGAACGCGAAATTGATTCGCCAACGCTTATTCGATGGCAAGTGGACACGGAACAGTTTGGCGATATCGTGAATTCGGAGATTCGGGTTGATCAGGCTGGCGCCCGGCAACTGATCAGCGAAAGTGATTTCATGGATGATAAGCTGTTGCCCATGATGATCATGGGCAGGGATATCACCATCAGTGTGCTTGATTCGGTTGATGATGAGACGGGCGATCTGTTCTATGCAACGCTGAATGGCTTGACGCGATCATTGGTGTTTGCGGATGACTTCCTCAGGGATGTCGGGCAATAATCTACCCGGGATTGCCGGAAAATGCTGCGTTGTTCATCGCTCGTGGCCTGGACTGCAGAGCCGGTTAAAAAGTCGCGTGATTAACTCGAGTATGTGTGGTTCATGAGATAGCACATCTGACTGAACTCACACAGTGAGAAATTCGTTGCGATTCTGCAGGGGCATTGTCCAAAGTGGCGCGAGGCGAGAACAGAATGGAGTGATTTGCCGTTGGGTGCTGATGCGTGGTTAGTGCGGTAAGTAATTGTTTTTTTTTAAATAATATATTCAGCGATGAATCCACAGCAATTACAATGATTTGGACATAATGCGGACCCCAGATGGTCCCATTGTGACCATCACACGTCCGAAACGGACCTTGGATGCTTCCGGTCCTAGAAACTAGAACCGGGACCATCTGAAGTCCGCGGATTGTGACCATCTGAGGTCCGCATGCATATAGTCATGGTAAAATTGCAGTTGTCAGAGCGTGTCTCAGAGACTGAAATGCCGAAAGTTGATCCAGCGGTGAGTAGTCTTCAATGACATCAGCGAGCGTGTGAATAATCTGCTGTGGTCGTACTTTTTTCAGCTTCCGCCCCGTGTGCCCAGAAGCTGTTCTGATTTTGTCGTAGAGTAATGCTTTTGGATCAGGAACCCCCTCTAGCTGTCGAAGGGTGGGTAAACTCAACGACGCTCTATTATTTCGAAAGCCAGCAACATTCTTTATAGCAGCCTCGTCTATAAGGAACCATGCTTCAGTCATTTGAACTGGAATGATCGGGATGCATGTAAACACTGCGGCAGAATTGGCTTTCAAGCGCGCAGACTGTACTGCATTTTCAATTTCCATCGTTCGATTTAACCTAGTCATAGTGTCTTGATCACGATGCACTAGAATTATTTGATGCCGGTTTTGACGTAAAATAATTTCAACCTTGGCAGATAAATCTGGTTTGGGAGAAATGTTGTCAAATATTATCGGCTCGATTTCATAGGACCAATTCGGCTGTATATCGTTGCACAGCCAACGAATCGGGTGAATCAGGACCTTGTCTGAAGTGCCTTCAGCGATTAATGCAAGTTCCACGTTCGGATTCAATCCAGATTCAGCTTCAATTGTGATTCGATCAATTGCTTGATAGACGCATTTTCAGTCTCTTGAATTTTAGCCCTGTCGCTGTACGTCAGGTATTCAACAAGACTTGTCAGCGTAACGGGTCGGATATTCGGATGTGCACGAGAGCGCCAGGACTCAATTCCTACAGGGGCAAACCGAGCTATTTTTGCACTGCCAGGTTTCGAGTCGGTTGTCATGTTGATTATGTCAGCAACGACGAGTTCGGTAGCTTCTAGTTTCTCCACAACCCCTGGTGAGTGTGTATTCACTATGACTTGTCGCAGCGGATTATCTTGTCCAGCGGGCTCTTCTACGTCTACAGCGATATCTCGAAGAAGTTGAAGCATCGCTCCGATTCGGGTTGGGTGAATACCGTTTTCGGGTTCTTCAAGACAAAGTACTTCAGACGAATTGCTTAGTTCTAGAATACCGAGCGCAAGAAAACGTAATGTGCCATCTGAGAGCGAGCGGGCAGGGTAGAATGCTCTGTCTTTACCCGCAACCATTAACGTCATCATATTCCTGTGTTCGTCGATGTCCACCTTGACCTCGTGTACATCATCAATCAGCTCGCTCAAACGTTGACTCAGCAGTGAATAGTTACTTGGTCCATCATCTTTTTCCGCAATTTCGTTGGCTGGTTCTTCCAGTGCATATAACGTTTTCGCAAGATGTCCTCCGATAGCTGAAATCTGTGACGGGGCAGAGCGATCATCGGGTTCACGCATGGCACTACTTTCTAACTGTAGTCTTCTCCACGAACGCATTTCCTGCTTTGCTAGTAACGCAGTTGGATTTTCGAAATTCGTTGCAGATAGCAGTGTCCTTGGTGTGTCGGATGCTTGGATACCTATTGGTTTTCCACGACTTCCGCCATCTTGGTGGAGACGTATTACGCCACCTTCGCTTGAATCAGAAATATCGTTAGAGTTCGTTGAAATAAACGGACCACCATTGCGTTTTCCTATGACTACCGACTTTATCCAGGATGAGTTTCCCGCGACGAATGGCAAATGCTTCTTTGCGTCCGACTGGGTGATGTACGTCAGTGATTCATGTTCTAGAGCGATTGGGCCTGCAGGGTCCCAGTTATCCTCTCTTAGTCGTAGTTTCAGAGAATATTTTAAGAAAGTGATAGTGGCTTTTAGTGGTTGCCTCAGATTGTCTATGCCAGTGGGCGGAATGATAAACTCTGCATTAAATGACATGCATCTATGGCTAATGCCATTGTCACTGAAAAATAGACTCTTAATGTAGTTAGCATCACCAGATTTTCCGTCTCCGCGGATACTGATGGCAGCTTCGTGAAATGACTTTTCAGTCAAATCGCTGAGAAATACGATGGCATCAAAAAGGTTGGACTTGCCGACAGCATTTGCTCCGGCTATGCAGGTGAATGGGCCAAAACTGATATCCACTCCTACCAGGTTTTTGAATCCATCTATTTGTAGTCTAGTCAGCATTGACTGAATTCATTGATTTTGAGGATTGTCGGCTTAAAGCAGAGTCAGCGCCTTCTGCGATGAACCTTGAGGGTACTCCTTTCGCCTGATCAGTTTCAATATACTGGAATTCCTTGATCTAGCATTGAAAGAAGTGAGTGTGGTAGTGATGTGTGTAAGCGTCTCATACATAAGCGCCAGAATTTGCTTATGAACATGATATTTCATGTTTTCAGCTACTCTGGGTGGCTAGATGAATCAGGTCAGCAAAGTCGGCTCCCGAGGCGCTTTTGATCAGAAACTTCTTCGCATCGATATCCCCAAGATAGTTGTGGACGAGGATGTTGCGAAATCCGCTGATGTTTTTCCATGGAATGTGCGGAAAGTCATCTTTTAAGGCGTCTGGTAATCGCTGAGTTGCTTCAGAGAGAGTTTGAAGGTTTCGCAACGCAGCGTCGTAGAGAATATCGTCTTCGGCGAGACTGCCACGTTCTTTTATCCGACGTATTTTTGCAATTGCATCAAGGATATGTAGCGCATAAGGCCTCCATGACTTACTCACAATGCAATCGCCTCTGACAATATAGAGTCGCGAAGGTGAGGGTTGAGTTCGTGTTCTGGGATGAGATCAACTGGCCGCTCAAGAAGGACTGCCAGTTCACTGGTCAACGGTATACGTTGCGAAAACATGTCATAGCCTGGCGGAAGTTTGACAAGAAGATCAACATCACTTTTCTGATGATCATCCCCGCGTGCTACTGATCCGAAAACCCGAACGTCAATAGCTCCATGCGTCAGTGCAAGTTCGAGAATGGCATCTCTGTTCCGTAGCAGGGTATTAAGAA
>CAYGSW010000156.1:0-14395 GCA_964352535.1 uncultured Granulosicoccaceae bacterium
GACTACTAGTGGCAAGTCGTCGTGATGATCCTCAGTTGACAGATCACGTGAAGAAATTGCTTGAACAAGGAGCAAATATCGATGCTCAGACTAGTCAGGGCGAGACCGCAATCATATTGGCCGGGTGGCTTACCAGTAATGTTGAACTGATTCGTGATCTGATTGATCACGGCGCTGATGTGAACATCCCTAACAATAATGGTGACACACCACTGATAGATGCTGCCTATCTGGGTAAGAACGACATTCTTGAGCTCTTGCTGGATAGTGGCGCTGACATTGATATCAGAAACAACAACGGGCATTCAGCGATGGATATGGCGAGAAAAACCGAAAATAAACAGGCCATGGAATTGCTAGCCTCGTATGGTGCAAAATAACGATGTTGATCATAGCTTCGAGCAACCCATTCCTCATTCTATGCCCCTCAAAGGAGCAGTAGATTCACGAATGATCAAATCACTCGGAATAGTAATATCAGATAGTGCACTGGTGTCTCGGGATCGTAACTGGTGTATCAGTGCAGCGGCCGCACTCTGGCCAATCCGGCGTGCCGGTAAACGCACGGTTGTCAGTGGTGGCTCTATGGCTGATGAGCCACGAAAGTCGCCAATTCCTACCACGGATACCTGCTCGGGTACGCGTAGTTTGAGTCTGAGTGCTGCGTGAATGACCCCGTGAGCGATGACGTCGTTACCACACACAAACGCGCTTGGCGGACCAAGCTTGCAGGTGTGGTCGCTTAGCATGTCCATAGCCAGCGCTTTGGCTTCTGCCATGTCGTATGTGCAACGCCTGTCGCGATATTCAGGTACTTCAATGCCTGCTGCATTCAGCGCATCCAGCGCTCCTGACTTGCGATCACGCGCGCGATCATTGCTTGTTGTGTCCGGAAAAAGCAACGCGATATCGCGATGCTGAAGATCAATCAGGTGTTGTGTCACGTCAAAAGCCCCTTGTCGATTGTCGGTGCCAACGCTAGGGATGTTATCGACTCCCGTGGAGTTCCATAGTGTCAACACGGGAATGCCACGAACCTTCAACATTTCTATGGCTGCAATATCGTGGTCGCGACCCACCAGCGCAACACCATCTATGCGTCGCTCGAGTAGGGAGCGCACAATGCTGACCTCCAGTAGAAGATCGTAGTTATGACTTGCGATGAGCATGGTGCGATCGTGAAGACGCAGTTCTGCAGAAAACGCTTCAATGAGTTCTGAAAAAATTGCGTTATCAATGGTAGGCACAATCAGGCCCACGGTGCCGCTCATCTTGCCGTGAAGTGCTCCAGCCATTCGGTCACGGATGTAGCCAAGTTCACGTGCCGCCGTGTCGATTTTCTGGCGAGTCTGTGGCCTGACCAGCTCGCGTGAATTGAAGTATCGAGACACGGTTGCGCTCGACACGCCAGCACGCGCTGCGACATCCAGTATGCCCGGTGCGCCCTTGCGAGAGCGGAGGCGACGCGTTTGTGCGACCTCTGCGGGTTTATTCAGTTTATCCGCCATAGTTGTCACTTTTTACAGTAGAAATGTAAACGTTTGCATTTTTATTTTCATCCGGTATCGTGTTGCCATGTGCAGGGAGTCATAGCAATGGAATTTCTTCAGTACTTTGGCGGCGTGTTCGAACCGGTCTCTTTCATGCTCCTGCTGGGCGGAACCATCGGTGGGCTGATTCTGGGTGCCACACCGGGTCTGTCACCCACCATGGCAGTGGCCTTGCTCATTCCATTTACGTTTCAGCTGGAGGCCACGCAGGGGCTGATTCTGCTCGGTGCGGCCTACACCTCGACGGTGGCTGGCGGTGCGGTCAGTGCCATTCTGCTGCGTATTCCGGGCGCGCCGGCCAATATAGCCACTGCGCTTGATGGCCATGAAATGGCCAGTCAGGGACGCGGAACCGAAGCGCTCCATGTGTCGTTTCTGGCCTCGGGAGTGGGCGGCGTCATCGGGGTACTGCTGCTGATTTTCCTGACACCTATACTGGCGCAGTGGGCCCTGGCATTCGGTCCGTCGCATCTGTTCTGGATGGCAATCCTCGGCGTGACGGTAATTGGTTCGCTGGATTCGCGTTCGTTTGTCAAAGGCTTGCTATCAGGTTGCCTTGGTTTGTGGCTGTCGATGATCGGATACGACGACATTCAAGGTGCACAACGGTTTATATTCCACGACTCGCTGACGGGTGGCGTCAACATCATCACTGCCCTTATCGGTATTTTTGCTATCCCGCAAGTGATAGAAATGCTGGCCAAAGGACGGGTGGAGCACAAGATCACCAGTGTTCAGGTTGAATCGCAGTCTTTGTTCAAATCGCTGACACTACTGGTGCGCAACCTCAAGGCCTTGTCTATCGGCACCGTAGTTGGATCGGTTATTGGACTGATCCCCGGTGTTGGTGGACAGATAGCCGGTTTGTTGGCCTACGATCAGACACGTAAATTTTCCAGTGACAAGGCATCGTTTGGCAAGGGCAACCCAGCGGGTGTCATTGCCGCCGAGTCTGCCAATAACGCCATGGTGGGTCCGTCACTGGTGCCGCTGCTGACGTTGTCCATACCAGGCAGTCCTACAGCTGCTGTGCTGCTGGGTGGGCTGTTGATTCATGGCATATTCCCAGGGTCAGATCTGTTCGACAACTACCCTGATGTCGCCTGGACGTTTATCAATTCCATGCTGATCGGGCAGGTGCTCATGGTGATCTTTGGCATCTGGGTGGCACGGCATGCGGCAAGAGTGGCGCATGTGCCACCGCCGATCATGGCAGCTGCGGTCATGGTGCTTGCTGTATTCGGATCGTATTCGGTGCAGCAGTCCATGGGTGATGTGTATGTCATGTTGATCCTGGGTCTGAGCATGTATTTGCTTGAGAAGGTGGGGTTTTCGGCTGCGCCATTGGTGCTGGGTTTGATTCTTGGGCCCATTGCTGAAGCCAATTTCATTCAGGGCAGCATGATCGCCAATGCCATGGATGGAGCCATGGTGTACTTCCTGACGGGTCCTCTCAACCTCTTTCTGGTGGCGCTGGTGCTTGCCTCCATTGCCTATAGTTTCATCAGCACGAGAAGTGCTGCCAAAGCAGAGGCAGCCGCATGAGCACTAACGTAAGCACTACGCGAGCCCAGCATCTTGTTCCTGCCATTATTATTCTGTGCTTGTCCGCAACCGTTGCCTATTTGAGCTTTACTCGTGAACCTGCTGATGCATTTCTGTTTTGGAGTTTTATCAGTTGAGTCTTGCTGTTGTTGGCTGTGTGGATTTTTGCATGAGTGTTTTTAGGGTTGGCTCGAATAGGCGATGGCTTGAGTGCATCGGTGGTTCGCAATCTGTTGCCAGGTGTTGTGGTCATGTCAGTATTCGCCTTGTTTGCAGCTAAATACCTGGGCTTCTACCTTGCCTCCTGGCTGGCTTTTCTGGGTGTCTATAGTCTGTATGATCCGGCATCACATCGGGCCTTGCCAACGTGGATCAGAAGAACTGTCATCACCACATTATTCATGGCAGTCATTTACTGCCTTTTCACCTTGTTACTAAAAGTACAAACACCACGTGGGCTGTTTTTGTAGTCCGCAAACAATAGTACAACTCACCACACGCAAATCACCACACTGGAGAAGCACAATGAAAAAACACCTCGTCTCACTTACGCTGTTAGCGGCATCTACCGCATTAACATCAGTTGCCGCACAGGCGGAAGGCTATCCTGAACGACCTATCTCGATGATGGTTTCTTATGGCGCTGGCGGTGCAACGGATTTTCAGGCGCGCATAGTCACGATGATGTCAGCTGGAGAAGAGTTTCTCGGGCAGCCCATGGTGATTATCAACAAGCCTGGTGCGGGAGGTCGTGTCGGCTGGAACTGGTTTGCCAGTGAGGCGGAAGCCGACGGTTATACAATGGCGGCCTACAACATTCCGCATTTTATCGCTCAGTCCATTGAAGGCGGGGTGAAGTACAGCGCCGAGAGTTTCGAGCCCATTGCCAACTGGGGAGCCGATCCGGCTGTTGTTATTGTGGGTGCTGATAGCCCATACAACACTATTGAAGAGCTAATCGGGTTTGCCAAGGAGAATCCTGGCAAGGTTACTGTGTCTGGAGCAGGTCTTTATGTCGGGCACCACATAGCGGCGTTGCAAATTCAGAAGGCTACGGGTGCCAAGCTTGCGTACATCCCAACCAAAGGTGGCGGCGCCGCCGCTATGAAAGCTGTAATTGGTGGCGATGTGGTAGCTGGCATCAATAACCTGTCCGATGCGTTTCGTGCGCGAGAGGCTGGTAATGTAAAAATACTGGCAGTGGCTGATGTGCAGCGCTCTGAAGAGTTCTTGCCAGATGTTCCCACCATGATGGAAGCTGGGTTCGAGGTTGATAACGCATCCGTTAACTTTCGCGGTGTGATGGTACCCAAAGGTACAGATCCTGAAATCATCGCCACCCTGGCAGAGAAAGTGCCAGCGATGTTCGCCAGTGGGCGAGTGTCAAACCAGATGGCAGCAGGGGGCTCTCCAATGAAGATCATGAGTCGGGAAGAGGTGCAGGAGATGTGGGCTGCACGGCAGGAAACGCTGACTGAATTGCTTGCTGATCTGAAGTAGTTCGGGAACACTGGCATTTGCTTAACGCACGTCATTCCCATCTTCACGGGAATGACGTTGGATGTCATTCGATCGTAAGTAAGTGCCATTCGTTCGAGGAAGAATTCAAGTTAGGGTGAGCAGTTCGTGGAACTGTTGAAGGCAGTTTTAATAAATTGGCAAGTTCAATCGAATTTCATGAATTGCTCAGAATGGTTTTTGATAGTGATGAGTCGTCATCATTGATGGTTCGTCGCAACGTCATCAGCATTGGCACAAAAAGCCTATTTTTCATTGAAGCAAATTTTCTAAAATAGAAGAGAAACACTATTGTGGGCGTGCAAACAGCAGAAGCAGTCAATGAGGTAGCGCTAGTCGATGATCTGGTTGAGCGGGCACGTGTAGCTCAGGCTGCGTATTGCCACAATGCTGATCAGCATCGCTTTGACACCGCAGCACTGGCTGCAGCGTGGGCCATCATGGAGCCAGCGCGCAACAAGACATTGTCGGAACAGGCGGTGGCGCTGACAGCGTTGGGCAATGTAAAAGACAAGATGATCAAGAATCATCGCAAGACACTGGGACTATTGCGTGACATTCAGGGTGTTAAGACCACAGGCGTCATTAGCGATGATGATGCATCAGGCATTACTGAGATTGCCCGCCCCATCGGTGTGGTGGGTGCGGTTGTGCCCTCTACCAATCCGGCGGCAACACCTGCAAACAACATTATCAATGCGTTGAAGTGCGGCAATGCGATTATCCTGTCGCCATCACCCAAAGGTGTTGAAGTTTGTGCTTCCCTTTTGAGCTACATTTACGCTGAATTCGACAAGGTGGGGATTGATCGCGACCTGGTACAAATGGTGCCGGCCCCGTCTTCCAAAATCAAAACCCAACGACTGATGGAGGCGGTTGATCTTATTATCGTAACCGGCAGCCAGGATAATGTTCGGCGTGCTTACGAGTCGGGAACGCCCGCCATTGGTGTGGGAGCTGGTAATGCGACGGTTATCGTTGATGAGACAGCAGATCTTTCTGAAGCTGCCAGAAAAATTGCCAGCTCCAAGACGTTTGATAATGCCACATCGTGTTCTTCAGAGAATGTACTCATTGTGGTGCGCTCTGTTCTGGATGATTTTCTTGCCGCTCTCCATCAAAACGGTGGGCGTGTTCTGGGTGCTGATGATGCTGCTAAAGTCAAAACTGCATTGTTTGAAGGTGGACATCTGAATCGACACATGATCGCTAAAGATATTGGTGTATTTCTTGATGTTGCGGGTGTGAATGTCACTGATGCTGAGACAGCACGATTTGTCGTTCTGCACAGTGACGAGGTAGGGGAGCACGCTCGCGAATCAGGTGAGAAGCTCTCATTGGCCTTGGCGCTCTACGTTGCTGATGATTTTGATGCGGCGGTATCCAGAGCTGTACAGGTTCTGAATTATCAGGGGGCGGGCCACTCTGTCGGCTTGCACAGCAATGACGACAGTCGGGCAAGATTGCTTGGTTCGCAGTTGCCTACCTGCCGTGTCATTGTGAATCAGGCGCACTGTTTTGCCACGGGTGGGTCCTTTGATAACGGTTTACCATTCTCGTTGTCGATGGGCTGTGGTAGCTGGGGTGGAAATTCAATTGATAGCAATCTGCACTATCGGCACTTCATGAACGTCACGCGGATTGTCCGACCCATCAAGAGTCGTGAGCCTACGCTTGAAGAGACCTTCGAAAGCTATTGGCAGCAGGCAGGCAGATAGCGTATCAGACAGCTTGCCAGACAATTCACGAACGAGCCGCTGTGATGATCCATTCAGATACCTCGCTAATAAAGCCTGACACACTTGAGCATAGGGTGTCGGTTACTGAACTTATTGACCGCCAGGCACGTCAGTATGCCGATAGAGCATTTCTGTTAGCACCCGATACACGTGAGGCGCTTACGTTTCAACAGCTCCAACAGCAAGCGCGTGCGGTTGCCAGGTTCATAGCAAGCCAGGGTGTAGCCCGTGGGGATAGTGTGGCGTACGCCATGCAGAACGGTCCTTGTTGTGCCATTGTGCTCCTTGGCATTATCTATGGTGGCTATCGTGCCGTTGCCATTAATCTGGTGGCCGGCAGGGATGTGATTGCCTATGTGCTTGCTCATTCACAGACCACGTTAGTGCTTACACAAGCCGATATCTCGTCCTCAATAGAGGATGCATTGCTGTGTGATGCCTATACTACTGATCCTCCTGTTAATGGAGGCGGGATTGACGACAAAGCATCGGTGATATCAGTTGATTATTCCGCAGTGCTCGATTGGGTTGATGTATTTGATGATGTGTCGTTTGACGCCATTTTGCACAGCGATGACGCCTTGTTGATGTATACCAGCGGTACCACTGGCAGGCCCAAAGGGGTGACGCTTAGTCATTCCAATCTGATTGCCGGCGGTCAGAATGTGGTGATGGGACATGAGCTTAGTGAGCGCGATAGAGCGCTTTGTGTGCTACCGCTCTATCATATCAATGGTTTGTGTGTGACTCTGTTTGGACCCCTTGTATCCGGTGGATCAGTCGTGTTGCCGAAGCGCTTTTCTACCAGCGCTTTCTGGCAGCTGGTGGATGAGCATGAATGCAGCTGGTTCAGCGTGGTGCCCACACAAATCGCCTACCTGCTTCGTGATGCAGACACCAAGCCAATCACGCAATCTGGTGTACAACGACAGCAACTTCGCTTCGGACGCTCGGCATCAGCACCTCTGTCACCTGATGTGCATGGTGCGTTTGAAAGCCGCTTTGGCATTCCGTTGATTGAAACCATGGGACTCACCGAGACGGCAGCGCAGATTCTAACCAATCCCATGCCACCACTGATGAGAAAGCTGGGGTCACCGGGTATTGCTATTGGCGATGAAGTTATTATTGCTGATGAGCAGCAACAACCCGTCGCCCCGGATGTAGAGGGAGAAATTCTGGTTCGTGGGCCGAATGTGATGCAGCGCTACTTCAGGAATGAGCTTGCAACATCCGAGGCACTGGCAAAAGGTGGCTGGTTACGAACGGGTGATCTTGGTCGTAAGGATAAAGATGGTTATGTGTTTGTAACCGGACGTCTCAAAGAGCTGATTATCAAAGGTGGAGAAAACATTGCGCCTCGGGAAATCGATGATGCGCTCTATCAACATGCCGATGTGGTTGAAGCTGCAGCGTTTGCTTGTCCTTGTGATAACTTTGGTCAGCGTGTAGAGGCTGCAGTAGTGCTGAAAAACGCATCGTCCCTAAGTGAAGAAGAACTTATCGTAGCGTGTGAGAGGCGTGTTGGTCGATTCAAATGCCCGGACAGAATTCATTTTTTGGCTGAATTGCCCAAAGGGCCTTCGGGCAAGATTCAAAGAGCCAGGATTCTGGAGTTTATTCAGGCTTGATAAGTGACGATGTAGAGAAGAGTGAATTCCTTGAGAAGGTACCACCCCGGGATTTTGCTAACGGCATAAGGCATACGGTTAGCGCTGATAAGGAAGAATAGTCACTATAAGAGCGATCCTCAAAAAGTATGACGTTAGTCTTGTTTCATATAAGAACACCATCATTCTGGTAGTCACCATCGAGAAGCATTGCCAGCGACAGCAATGAAACGACAGCAGTAACATGAGTACTACTCCAGCGTTTCACTTCTTTTTACCTTATGTCGAGATGAATACTAACTGACAAACGACTCACTGTGCGTGCGCCAAACACAAATCCGGGCTCTTTACCTATATCAATGGGTAAGAAGAATCGTTGGTTGACAATAAGTGATAATACATATACTAATATGGAGGTTGTGTCAGTCTTGCTGTCAGCAATATCAGTATAGAGACAATCGTAAAGCGTTAAACGTCAGCCGAGCTGCGAGAGACGATGTGTGACGCTTGTATCGATAGGTGAGACGTAATATTCAGGTTCTAACAGCGAGAAAATATGACCAGGTTCAAGCAACTTTTGGGGGCAACTGCGGTAGCCCTTTCTATTGGAATACCGAATGCGGCTGCGGAAACGGTTCTTAAAATATCCAGCTGGCTGCCACCGACTCACGGTATCAATACTGAAATATTCTCAAGCTTAATAAGTATGATGGAGGAGGCTACTGCCGGTGAGATCTCCGGGGAACTGGTCTATGGCCTGGCACCACCGCCAGCACAAATGGATTTGGTGCTAGATGGTGCTGCTGACATGGCGATAATTTTTCACGGGTATCAAGCAGGGCGATTTGTTGCTACTAAACTCATTGAGCTGCCCGGATTTGATGGCACGGCTGAGGCATCGTCCGTCGCTTACTGGCGCGTCCACGAAGCGCATTTGGCGCAGTTGAATGAGCATCGTGGTGTCAAAGTCATTGCCTTGCATACACATGGCCCTGGACAGATTCATTCCACCAGTGAGATCGGATCATTGGCAGATCTTAAAGGCCTGAAAACCCGCATCGGGGGAGGTGTTGCGGGTGATGTTGGTGCTGCACTGGGATTGGTTGGTATTAATGTGCCTGCGCCGAAAGTATACGAGACGCTTGAGTCAGGCGCGGCAGATGCTGTCGCCATGAATGTGGGTGAGCGCGTTGGGTTCAAACTCAATGAAGTTGCCAAGAACTTGTATGACATGCCTGGTGGCTTGTATCGCGGATCATTCGCGATCATTATGAGCCAAGAGACGTTTGATGATTTGCCTGCCGACGTTCAAGCGGTGTTGGATAAAAGCGTTTTCGGTGAAACAGCAAGTCGTATGGCAGGTGCTGCCTGGGATAAATCTGATGCAATTGCCTATGAGGCCACTCGCAATACCGATGGTGCAACGATCGTGAACGCTTCTGAGGCGGATCAAGCAGCGTTCATGCTTATTGCGAAAGAAGTACAGGAGAAGGTGCTTGCAGAACTGGCTGACAAGGGGATAGATGCACAAGCCGCGTACGATTTGGTCAAATCTGAAATGGCGACAAATTGACCGGAATCCGGGAGGTCGCTGTTTTGTGTGGCCTCTCAGCTCCCAGGAAACACTGGATATGTTTCGACTATTGGCATTGAGTGCCTGGTTGCTCAAGGTAATGGCATCATTGGCACTTTTTCTTTTAATGACAATGACCTTTAGTGACGTCGTTTTGCGTTCGGTTTTTAATGCACCGATTGAATTTGCAGCAGACCTGACACGTCTGCTCATGGCGGTAACAGTTTTTTCGGCCTTGCCTTTAGTGTCAGCACAAAGTAAGCACATTAGCGTCGATTTACTCGACGGATTGTTTGAAAGCTCCATTCTTACGCGCTGGCGTAACGCATTAATCGACGTGTTTTGCGGCATCATCCTAGTTTGGCCCTCATTGCGCATTTTTGATCTGGCAGAGAGAAGTCGTTCTTACGGTGATCTCATGGAATATCTCAGAATGCCAATGCATTACATCGCGTCGTTCATCGGGCTAATGACTGCGCTCACAGCTCTTATTCTGATCATGAGAGGTGTCGGTATAGTATTGGTCCCTGGCCGATTTGAGCGGTCAGCATGATTGAAGGTCTTGTTGGATTTGCGTCTGTCTTGATTCTGGTGCTGCTGCGTATTCCGATTGCCTTCGCCATGGGTTTTGTCGGTATGGTTGGTTTCATGCTCGAAACCAGTTACCGGGCATCTATCTCCATGTCGGCTCGGCTTATTATCGATACCAGTCAGGACTACGGACTGTCGGTAGTTCCTTTGTTTATATTAATGGGTATGTTTGTTAACAAGGCAGGAATTAGTCGTGAGCTCTATGCCGCTTCAAACTCGTTTCTTGGTCACTTTCGCGGTGGTCTTGCCATGGCTACCATCGTAGCTTGCGGAGGTTTTGCAGCAATATCCGGATCCTCCCTCGCAAATGCTGCCACCATGTCTAAAGTAGCGATGCCAGAGATGCGACGTTTTGGCTACGCAGATCGTTTGTCAACGGCATCAATTGCTGCGGGTGGCACTCTGGGGATATTGATACCACCTTCGGTGATTCTCGTTATTTACGGTTTGTTGACTGAAACATCGATTGGCAAACTGTTTGTGGCTGGCATTGTTCCAGGGCTACTTGGAATAGCGTTTTATCTCATTGCAGTGCGTTATTCGGTCTGGCGTGATCCGGCATCTGGCCCGGCTGGTGTCAAAAATACGAGGGCAGAACGACTAGTCGCACTAAAAGGTGTATGGGCCGTGTTACTGCTGTTCTTTGTGGTGATTGGAGGTTTATATGGCGTCTTCGACTTTCCACCGTTAAATGTGAATTTTTCACCTACAGAAGCGGCTGGAATGGGAGCTATGGGTGCATTTATGATAGCTATCGCCCGTAAGCGTCTCTCTCTGAGTGACACCATTGAGGTATTGCAAGAGACGGCTATCACGGCCGCCAGTTTGTTCGCCGTTTTGATCGGTGCGTGGATTTTTTCGAATTTTATCAACATTGCGGGTTTACCTGCAGCATTGAGTAATCTCGTTAGTGGCCACGATCTTGCGCCCTGGATAGTTATGGCGCTTATCCTTATGATCTATATTATTCTTGGCTGTGTGTTTGAAAGTTTGTCGATGCTGTTGTTAACCATTCCGATCTTTTTTCCTATCGCTATTGAGTTGGGATATGACCCTGTCTGGTTTGGGATTATCGTTGTGGTTGTTACTGAAATCAGCCTTATCACACCACCGGTTGGGCTAAATGTTTTCGTGCTTAAAGGTGTTGTTGAAGACGTGTCAACAGCAACGATCTTCAAAGGTGTCACGCCGTTCTGGATTGTTGATATTCTGAGGCTCCTGGCATTGCTGGCTGCACCGGGTCTGGCGTTGTATCTACCAAGTAAGATGTAATTTTTTGCGCATCGCCCAGCAGAATGTTTATATTAAACCGATGAACTGAGTTCTTTATTACCTGTTGTTGATCGCCGCTACGCAATCTTCCCCAGCACCTCACCACGCTTAATAACACTAGCCGCACTATCACGCCTGCCCCGATATTCAATCTCATCATTGGCCAGTAGCTTGTCACTCACAACAAACCGGTGAGGAATGCCAATAAGCTCCATATCCGAAAACATAGCGCCTGGGCGTAACGGCCGATCATCAAACAACACGTCGATACCGGCATCCTTCAGCTCCTGATAAAGCTTCTCTGCCGCTTCTTTCACAGCATCCGACTTCACCATATTCACAGGGCACACTGCCGCTTCAAAAGGTGCGATTGAGGTAGGCCAGATAATGCCCGCATCATCGTTGTTTTGTTCGATGGCTGCAGCGGCAACACGGGTGATGCCTATGCCATAGCAACCCATCATTAATGGTGCAGGTTTGCCGTTTTCATCCAGCACGGTGGCGTTCAAGGCCTTGCTGTAGAAATCGCCCAGCTGGAATATATGGCCAACTTCTATGCCTCGAACAATTTTCAACGTACCGCCGCCCTTGGGGTTGGCATCACCTTCCACCACATTTCTGATGTCGTGCACAATGGGCTCGGGTAAATCCCTGCCCCAGTTGACGCCAGTGATGTGCTGATCGTTGGCGTTGGCGCCACAGATAAAATCACTCATGCACGCTGCATCCGCATCGGCAATGATGGGGATGTTAAGACCTACGGGGCCAATGGAGCCAGCGTCACATTGCGCAGCCGATCGAATGAGATCGGCATCAGCCATGGTCAACGGGCTTGCAACTTCTTCCAGGTTTTCAGCCTTGATTTCATTGAGCTGATGATCACCCCGCAATAACAATGCAACAACGGGCACTTCACTACCTTTGACCAGTAAGGTTTTCATACACTGAGTTGCAGGCACGTTCAGGCTGGTTGCCAGTTGATCAATAGTGTGCACATCAGGGGTGTCAACCGTTTGCATCGGCAACGTAGCTTTACCTCGTGGGGTGTTGCATACAGCAATCGCTTTTTCCATGTTGGCAGCGTAGTCGCCCTCAGTGGCATACACCAGGGCATCCTCCCCACTGTCAGCCATTACATGGAACTCGCGTGACTCTTCACCGCCGATGCTGCCGCTGTCAGCTTCTACCACACGGTAGTCCAGACCCATACGATCAAAAATGGCGCAATAGGCGGTATGCATGGCATCGTAACTTTCCCGAAGGGAAGCAGCATCAACACCGAATGAGTAGGCATCTTTCATGATGAACTCGCGTGAACGCATCACGCCAAAACGCGGGCGTATTTCATCACGGAACTTGGTTTGGATCTGGTAGAAGTTCAGTGGCAACTGCTTGTAGCTTTTCAGATCTCGACGTGCAATATCGGTAATCACCTCTTCATGGGTGGGGCCCACGCAGAATTCACGATTGTGCCGATCAGTCAGGCGCAGCAGTTCGGGGCCAAACTTCCCCCACCGGCCGGACTCTTCCCACAACTCGGCGGGCTGCACGGCTGGCATGAGCATTTCCAGAGCGCCTGCCCGGTCCATTTCTTCACGGACGATATTTTCGATTTTCCGCAGCACTTTCAGCCCAAGGGGCATCCATGTGTAAAGTCCCGAGCCCAGGCGCCGGATAAGCCCGGCACGCAACATGAGCTGATGGCTGACGATTTCAGCATCATTGGGTGTTTCGCGGGTAGTGCTAAGGTGAAACTGACTGGCGCGCATGCCTGCTATCCTGTTGTCTAGGAGGCGAGTATAACGAGGCGGCGATGTTGGTGTCGCTGTTGTAATCGCACAAGGTCAAATTCTGCACCTTAACTATCGATATCCGGGTGCGTTTTCCGCTGGGATCATTACGCCTATGTCAGATCGCAGACTGCAAGTGTTTCACACCGTAGCCGGAGTCTTGAGCTTCACACGGGCGGCTGAGCTGCTTCACATGACACAGCCCGCGGTAACTCATCAGATTCGCCAGCTGGAAGAAGAGCTGAATGCCAGACTGTTTGATCGTAGCAACAATCGCATCAGTCTGACGGCAGCAGGAGAGCAGGTGCTCGAATACGCTGACCGGATCATTGCGTTATATGGCCAGATGAGTGAGTCCGTCAAAGCGCTTACTGGCGACCGGGCAGGGCTGATTACCATTGGCGCCAGTACCACCATCGCAGAATATATGTTGCCTGGCCTGCTGGGTGACTTTCGGCAGAATTTTCCGGATGTTCAGATAAGACTGCGAGTCGCTAACACCGATGCCATTGTTGCTCTGGTGGCGGACAACACCATCGATCTGGGTGTTGTGGAAGGGGAGGTCGATAATCAGTTATTGCGGGTAGAGCAATGTCAGCAGGATGAGCTGCAATTAATCCTGCCACCCGGTCACCCGCTGACTGAACAGTCCAGCATTGAGCCGCTGGAGCTCACTGCCTATCCGTTCATCCACCGGGAAGATGGTTCGGGTACCCGCAGTGTTGTGGTGCGATACCTCAGCGCCCATGGTGTGGATGAGCATTCGCTCAATCGCCCGTTTGAGCTGGGCAGTACCGAGGCAATAAAAGGTGCTGTACAGGCCGGTATGGGTATCACCATAGTGTCAGGAGCAACCGTCAGCCGGGAGCTAGCGCTCGGGCTGCTAGAGGTCAGGCCACTCAATCCGCCACTGCTACGGCCATTCTATTTTGTACGGCAGCGACAGAAGTTCCGCACACATCTGATGGATGAGCTCTTCCAGTTCGCCCGGCAGTACTTCGAGCATTTGGGGCAGGCTGAATAGGAGGCAGGCGTTCACGCCGTCAATATTACGCCGTAAGGAACTGCCCCGATTATTGCTTGTATCCAGGAGGCTGTCCGCAAATAATCTGATCGAGCGAAAGCGCGATATTTCCGCCAGATTTCCGTGTAAATCTCGGCGAATAGAACAACTATTCCCCTCAATTGACACGAACTCTCACACTTT
>CAYGSW010000157.1:0-14342 GCA_964352535.1 uncultured Granulosicoccaceae bacterium
CCCCCCCTCCACACCCGCAAGTTTCAGCACTGCGCTGAATTCAGGAGACAGGTTACCGCCTAGCAGGCGCAGCCCACCTGTCTCTTTATACGGCTTGGCCACCGGGTACACGACCGTGCCATCCGGCTCAGTCGTGTTTAGCCTCATAACCTGCTCTGCGAGTGTCTCACCTGTGCAAGTCAGCGTATCGCCGTACAGGAGTCCAGCATCCAGCAGCGCCTTGACGATCACCTGCACACCACCCTTTTCGTCAATATCGACCATGGAATACTTGCCATAGGGACGAGCGTCAGTCAGCACTGGCACAACGTTCTTCGACAAGTGATTGAATTCCTCCGGGGACATGATGTCTTCGGCATAATTCTTGAAACCTGCTGCACGTGCAATTTCCGGTGCATGCAGCAAGGCGTTGGTCGAACCGCCTACAGCCATCGCTACGATGACCGCATTGCGGATAGCATCACGACTGACAATGTCACGCGGTGTGTCGTTGCGATCAATCATGCCTTTCAGGTAAGCGACCAGCTCCTCGGGAAATTCATTGAGACGACGGGGGTCGTCAGAGGGCGGTGCCACCATGTGCAGGGGCTGCATACCCACCACGCCGATAAAAGTCTGCATGGTGTTGTAGGTGAACATGCCACCGCAGCTACCGTATCCGGGGCAGGCTTCTTTAGCGATACGTTTTTTGAAGTCTGCGTCATCGCTTCCAGCAACCTGGAATGCCGACACAATATCAATCGGTTGTTCGGTCTTCGAATCACGACCCGGCCGGATTGGCCCATCAGACATGATGATGCCGGGACGATTATGCTCCAGTAGTGCTGCTAGTGTACCTACGGGTGGTTTGTCACAGGCGACGACTGCAATAGTACCTTCAAGGCCACTGGCACTAAGATGTTCACATACGGTGTCGTTTGTGACCTCACGACCAATCAGCGAGTAGCGCATCTCACGCGTACCGTTACGCATACCGTCGGAAGTAGCGACCGTGTATTCAGGCTGTACCAGACGCATGGGCATCTTGCCCGCTTCTCGTCCCAGACTGGCGCGCAGTTGTTCGTGAATGGCCTCCACTTTTCGCTGCACACCGATGTAGCACTGGCTGTCACCTTTGGTACCAATCACACCTACCGAAGGCTCATGGATAAGATCCGGATCTGCACCCAGCTCACGGGCGATGCCATAAGTCTGTGAGTTACGGCCCGGGTTGTTATCGAAAACCACGGTCTTGGTCTTGTTGGACATTGGTGATACCTGCAACTGAATGAAAACGGGATATGCACGGTGCATCCAATGAACAAACGCTACCCCTGCAAACCCCTTATTTTGCCAGATTGCGACGCTTGAGGCGCGCTTAGTCACTGTTTTGCGCGGGTGTTTTTCAATGCACTGGCAGGTGTTAACCTGCTCTTACTGACACCCGCTCACCAATATCATTGAGTATGCTGCGCAGCTCATCAAAATCAGGATGCCGCACACGAAGCCATGCATTGGCCATGTAGCCTGCTTCCACACCTTGAGTGGCCGTGCCTGGTTCGGGAAAGTAATGTTCCACAATGTTCTCGCCATACTGCTCGAAAACACGTTCCACCCCATCGTAGCTGAATATGTTGCCATCGCGATCGGGTCGGATTGCGATGATGCCACAGGCATATCGACGACTGGGTTGCTGGTCGGTACGTTTGTGACAAACCGCCATCGCCCATTCACGATAAAGATCAAACTCATTGCCCGCACAATAGCTCTCCCATTGCCCAACCCCTGGCGGTCGACAACCAATCTCTGAGAACCGCAGCCCTTTGGGGCCATAAAACCATTCCATGTGCGTTGCTGATGTCTCAAGACCCAGCGTATCGATAACCAGCTTGCCCATCGCCTTGATCTCGTCATATCCGGCTTCGTGAATGCGATTAGTGGACACAATCTGCGGGGATATCCAGCGCGCCCGCATGGCCTCCAGCACATTGGGATAGTAGTGACTGATGAATTCATGACCCACTTTTCCCTGAACCATCATGGTGTCGTAGAACCCTTCGTGCCCTTCAACGAATTCTTCGATAGCCACAGCCGCACCCGCAGTAAGGCCACATGTCTGGGCAATGCTGACAAGTTCTGACTCGTCATTGGCTCGAAACGTACCGGATGCGCCCGCAGCATCCCGCGGCTTGATTATGAGCGGGTAGCCAACATGGCGACCAAAGTCGATCGCCTCGCCCAAAGAGCTTACGCCTGCAGAGGCGGCCATTGGCACACCGGCACTGCGCAATACATCCTTCATGGCAATCTTGTCCCGACACAGATAGGCCGTGCGTGCCGACGTACCCGGTATGGTGCAACGTTCGCGAACATGGGCTGCGGGCAGTACATGAGCTTCAACCACCACCTCCAGTCGATCGATCCATTGCTCGCCTTGTGCTTTCTTTACGGCCCATTCAAGCGCTGCCTCATCGGTTACTGATGAAATCTGCTGATAGGAGCCGAGCCAGGAACGGGTCTCCTCATCCAGCCATTCGTACGGTCGCTCACCGATACCGATAACGTTGGCACCGATGGATGCCAGAGCGCGGACGAACTGCTTCTGATTGGCCGGGAATCCGGGCTCAATGAATATGACGTTCATTTTTCTACTCCGTTGCGCTAGCAGGACTCACTCATGAGACGCGCATCCTTACGAACCTCCTGACGCCTACACGGTAACTGTTAATGCACGCTAACTGTTAACACGCTAACTGTTAACAAGCTCATCAAGATACTTTGGCAGCATCTCACGCCATGTTGGCCAATCATGATCGTACTCATGGCCCCATACATCCACGCGGTTGGTGATCCCTTGTTGACCCAGCACACCGGCAATCTGCCAGGACTCGCCCGTGTTCTCCCACCGACCTTCGCCGACTGACAGCAAGACGGTTCTGCTGCGCAATACATCCAGCATTGGCCCCTCCGGCAAGTTGGGTATGAAACGAAGCGGCGTTGACAGGTAATAATCCTCATTGCCATGAAATTTCAATAGCGACTCAAGATCGTAGGTGCCACTCATACCCAGCGCTGCACGGAAAAAAAGCGGATACCGACACAGCATAGCAACGGCGTTGTACGCTCCGATCGAAGCACCTGCAGTGATCAGTTCTTGCTTCGTGTTACCACAATCGGCACTGATTGCCGGGATAACTTCGTGCACGACATACTCTCCAGTCTGCTTGAGCAGCCAGCAACGATGTTCGACTGAACCCTGCTCCTCAGCGAGTGCCTGCCCGGCGATGGAATCAAAAGAATACACCTTTATTCTGCCCGCATCGATCAGGGGCTGAACTGAGGCAATCAGGTGCATGCGCTCCACCTCCTCTGCATCCCCACCCGCAGTTGGAAAAAGCAGCACCGGCTGCCCCCAATGCCCCCACCGGGCAAAGCTGATGTCTCGTTCCAAACGCGGGGAATACCAACGCGTTATGTGCTTCATGAACCTTGACTGCTAGAAACCATTAACATCACCTGCAGCTCCTTCGTTGTCACGCCAGGATTGAATGCGTCTCCAAAACAGCTCGGTGAATTCTTCCACCTCGTGCTCTGGAAAAAGCGCTACCACTTTCTGGTACACGGCATCACGCAAGGTATCTGAAGCAAAGAACTCGTAGGACACCTCGTCCAGATGTGCCAGATGCGTCTGACAAAACTCACGGAACTGCTCGGTTTGAAATCTCTCGTGCGCTATTGCTGCATATTGACTGAGCTTCTCGCGCGGCGAGATGTCGGTGTCAGCGATGGCAAAGAAGGCATCCCAGTCAAGATTGCGGTGCATCTTCCGACCGGTGGCTGCGCAGAATATCGACCACCGAAGATTAGCCTTGATCAGCCAGGGAAAATGATAGTGCAATGATGTCACCTGACTGTCAGGGCAGGCATTGGCAAAATCGATGGGGTGCCAGATACCTTCGCGCCTCAGGGCTTCGCAGGAGTTGAAATCCCAGCCAAAGAAGCTGTTGATGGTTGCCGTCATGTCCTCCAGAACACTGCTGTCCTCGGGTGACAGAAAGTTGATATCAGTGGTGTATCGATCGTGCAACGGTGCAGATGGATCGTAATTGACCTTACGCATCTGTGGCCCCAGTCCCACGCAACGTACAAACCAGTCGTGGGGCAAGACCGCTGACTGCAGATTCATCACCTCTTTTCCGCTGCTGTCATACGCAGCCTGGAATTCTTCCAGATTGTCAATCTTTGAAACACCTTTCCAGCCACCGCCGTGATAGGGCTTCATGAAAAACGGATACCCCAGTTCATTACCAATATCCTCCATCGAGAACATGCGCGCATACTTACGCAGAGTTTCCTGCAGGTCTTCAGACTCGTCGTAAGCCTTGGGCGGCATCATCCAGGTTTCCGGCACAGGCAAACCAAGGCGCAACATGGCAGCGTACGATGTATGTTTTTCGTTCGACTGTAGCGACCACGGGTTGTTGTACACATACAGATCATCCAGCAGGATCGCTTTTTTTATCCACTCACGACTGGTCGAATACCAATGCGTCAGACGATCAATAACGACATCATAGCGAACCGGCTGCTGCAAATTGAAAGGCTCGATAGTGACACGCTCGGATTCGAACGTTAGCGTTTCAGCACCATGCCTGATGTTCAGATTCAAGTCTTTTAGCAAGGTTTCGTAACAGATGGGCCAGCAAATGTCCGCACCCAACGACAAGCCGATATTCAATTTCCGCCGACTCATAAAGTCTCCTGTTGCATCATCATGTCAGTATTAACCATTTGGGACTTCGCCTTGGGCCTTGTCAACAGTTGCAAAGCCACTATTCACTATCATTCAGCACCCACATCAAGCCATCACGCAACTGATCTCGCCAGTTGTGCCAGTGATGGCCATCCCAGGTGCTCTTGAACTGTACATCCACGCCACTGTCTTCCAGCAAGCGGGCAAGTGCCCGATTTTCAGACTCAAGGCCTTCCAGTTCGCCCGTTGATATAAACGCTTTGAGTTTTGGAAGCTCTGGTGCACGTCGAAACGCTTTCACAAGCTTTGCCACCCGTCGAAATACCGGATGGGGCCGTCCTTGTAGTTTTTTATCATCCAGAATGAATGATCCAGACTGCAGCACCACTCCGCCAAAGACACCCGGATACCGAAACACAGTAGACAAGGCCGCAACAGCGCCCAGGCTGGCCCCGAGAAGCACCCGTTGCGACGCCTGCTGTTTCAGTGCATAGCGTTTTTCAAGGATCGGCAACAACTCACTGACCAGGTAACGGGCATGGCGTCTTCCGCGAGCATACTCTCCCATACGATCTTTCGTCTGCACCAGAGCCACAACGGTAGGTGGTATGAGCCCAGTGTGTATGAGATTGTCCAGTGAGGTGGCAAGATCGGCATAGGTAACAAAGTCAGCACCGTCGTGAATAACAAGCAATGGCAGAGATAACCCCTCGATATAGTTGGCCGGCAAGTACACCTGTTCTTCACGAACCTCATCAAACACTGCACTGGTGACGGATAGATCAACTATGCTTCCGGCCGGTGCACCCTGTGGCTTGCTCCAGTCGGGTTGCGTGTAGCCAAACGTTTTGCAAACCGAGTTCTCGCCGTAGGGATCTCCGGCCTTGTTGGGATTCAACGGATCCAGCATCCACTGTTCATTGTCCGCGTGCTGAATACAAAGCTTGTATTCAAAACGGCCACCATCCGTGACCGGCATGGTCAGCAACCACAGCGGTGTACCGGGCACAGGGGAAAACGCGCTCCGATCGACGTCGCCGTGGATCCACCTTAACAGCGATACCTTCAGGGCATCGCCAACCCAAAGGAACGTAACCTGACCAGCTGACACCAGCGGAAAACTTTGGGATTTGATGAATGCCTTAAGCGATGCAGGCGTTACGCCGTCGCCCAGCAGTTTTCGTAACGCAGGATGATCACTCGATTCGGCGAGCGGCGATGGCTGATCTATCTGCTTTGGCACCTACGGTGGATTTCCCGCTTTACCCTGCGCATCAGGCACCGATTCGGCAATTAACCAGTCCACCACCGCAATCTGTGCTTCACGCTCGGTGACACCGCGTTCGATGGCTTCGTTGTAGACACGCAGCTGTTGATCCGAACTGCTGCCCCGGCGGGCTATGTTGCGGGCGTTTTCGACCTCTTTTATACATCCCAGATCTTCGGCGTGCGGCCTGACCAGCTCCACCAGCTCATCGATAAGCTCGGGAAGCGGCACAGCCTGGCGTTTGCCAAAATCACCCAGCAATGCGTCGACACCGTAGCGCTGAGCGCGCCATTTGTTTTCGAGAATCAGGATGCGTCGATACTGTCTCCAGCGCTGGTTGTTAGCCCGCAGATGGCTGAGAAAGGTCAGCAGCGCCTGATACAACGCAGCCACCGTCAACCCATCCTCTGCCCATGTACACACATCACATATTCGTATTTCCAGCGTAGGGTGACGAACACTTGGTCGAAGATCCCACCAGATACGTGATGGGTCATTGATCATGCCACAGGCCGTCATGTCATCAACCATTTCCATCCAGTCGTTCCAGTTATCGAATGCTTCAGGCAGACCTGATCGCGGCAAGTGTCCGGCAATAGTTGGGCGCATGGATTTCAGGCCGGTATCAATGCCTTCCCAGAAGGGTGAAGAACCACTCAGGGCCAACAGATGAGGCATGAAATAGCTGACCTGACTCATCAAATCAACTCGCAGGTCCTGGTCAGGAATCCCGGCATGGACATGCATGCCGCAGATGGCCATGCGCCTGGCGATGCTGGCCTGCTCTACTCCCATGATGCGATAACGCTCCATATCCACAGGCTGCTGGTCGCTCCATAGCGACCATGGATGGGTGGAGGCCGCAACGATACTCAGATTGAATCCGCTGGCAACCGATGCAACGCCGCGGCGAAGCTCAAGTATCTCGGCACGCGCTTCGGTGATGGTATCGCAGACGTCAGTTCCAATCTCTATCTGGCTCTGCAGCATTTCATAGGTGACTCGGGAACCAAGCAGCTCTTTGCAACGCTCCATGAACCCCGCAGGCTGACGGTTGGCAAGCTCTCGCGTTTCAGGGTTGACCAGAAGGTATTCTTCTTCAATCCCGATCGATATCGTCTCTGGCAAGGCAGTTTTCCGTGTACAGGCAACTGGCGAAGGCCAGCCGCTTCTGGGCATGGCAGCGGACACCTCTGCACAGATTTGACGACTTGATCGTACACGAATAATACAATCCGGACTATTCGCCAGAGCCTTCTTTTGTCAAGTTCATCGCGCTAGGCTACACTTTATAGAAAACCGGTTAATGACAATCGTGCCAAGCAACCCGTCTGCGCCCTACCGCAGCTTTACCATCGACGAGTGGGCAGCACTTCGAGCAAAAACTCCACAGCCGCTCACTGAATCAGAACTTGCAAGCTTGCGTGGCAGGAACGAGCGAGTGTCGCTTGATGAAGTTGATCAGGTGTATCTGCCACTTTCAAGACTGCTCAATATGCATGTAGCCTCGACACAGAGGCTTAACGTTGGCATTCGCCAGTACATGGGTGTCGAACAGGGAAAGGTGCCCTTCATTATTGGCATTGCAGGCTCCGTGGCTGTTGGCAAAAGTACGGTTGCACGAGTACTTCAGTCATTGCTGGCGCGATGGACGGAGCACACCTCAGTCGACCTTGTTTCAACAGATGGTTTTCTGCTGAGCACAGAGGAACTCAAACGCCGTGATCTCATGCATCGAAAGGGTTTTCCGGAAAGCTTTGATCGCAACGCTCTTTTGCAGTTTCTTGCGGATGTAAAGAGTGGCAAGACCCATCTGAAGGCACCGGTCTATTCGCATTTGAGTTACGACATTGTACCGGGCGAGTTTGTCCACGTTAACCAGCCTGACATACTTATTGTTGAAGGGTTGAACGTATTACAGACCCGCGGGGCAAAACTGGGCGAGCCCAATGTGTTTGTTGCAGACTATTTTGATTTTTCTCTGTATATCGATGCTGAAGCAGATGTGATTCGCCGCTGGTACATTGATCGTTTTCTGGCATTGAGGCACACCGTATTCAATCAGCCAGGTGCATATTTCAGCCATTACGCATCACTTGATGAAGAGCAAGCGGTTAAGACTGCTGCACGTATCTGGGAATCTATCAATCAGGTCAATCTGATTGAAAACATTCTGCCCACTAAAAATCGTGCAAGGCTGATACTGCACAAGAGTGCCAATCACACGATTGATGCTGTTCATTTGCGCAAAATGTAAGTCTTGCGGATTTTTCCTGACAAAAACCACGTTTTGCGTAGCTGTGATGCACTGTATTCTCGTCAACGCCTGATTGTGTAAACTAACCCAAAGCACAAATACCTCAAAGTAGTCTCATCGCTTATCATTTCTTGCGTCAGTGAAGATAAAAGGCGATATGGAGTATTGAACTTTGCATCGTTTACACCAGTGGAGGACGCACGTGCAATTATTTTTCAAGTCGCTGTGGAGCACACCGGTGTCGGTACACGGCCTCGCTGTATGCCTGATCCTCTGCAGTGCACTGTCTATAGCTTCCTACATACATGCTGACGAGCGTCTGGATGTATTCGATGATGAAATACCGGTTGTGTTGTCCGCATCCCGACTAATCCAGCCCATATCCAGCGCACCTTCATCCATCACTATCATCGATGCGCAGATGATAGAACTCAGTGGAGCACGAACCATTGTTGATTTACTCAGGCTAGTGCCCGGGATGCAGGTTGGCAAACTCGTCAACGGTAATCCAACGGCCACCTATCATGGTTTGTCTGAACGCTACAACCCCAGATTGCAGCTCATTATTGATGGCAGACCCACCTACGTTCCGCTATATGGAGGCATACCATGGAGCGAGCTTCCCGTCGCACTGAGTGACATACAAAGAATTGAGGTGACACGAGCTCCCAACGGGGCCACCTTCGGACCCAATTCATTCAAGGCTGTTGTCAGCATTACCACGCGCGCGCCTGCAGAGAATTCTGGCTGGTATGTAAACACCGAAGCTGGCGGCAATGAGTTTCGCACCGGCACGCTTTCCTATTATGGATCTGAAAACAGAGTCGACTACCGAGTGACGCTGCAAAGTGAACGTGACGAAGGATTCGAGAACATTCCAGACACTGAACGCAGTCAGCTGGGATCAATCAGAACTCATTGGCAACTGAACCCGGTGGATCGCATAGGTATTGACATCGGTGCAACACAAGGCGGGCACACGGAACTGAGTTCCGTAGCGAGCGAAGACGATCTTGTTCGCTACGAAGAAACAGTAAACGCTTACACACAATTTGTCTGGGAGCGAGCTCGCTCAAGTGACGATTCTGTGCGAGTTCAATACTATTACAACTACTTCGACATCAAAGATTCCGGTGTGGAAACATTCGATGCTGCCGAAGCAGCTGACAATCCAGCATTCAGCGGTATAACGGTGGACGTGGATGTCAACAGGGATTCGCGTTCAACACGCCATGAACTGGAAGTACAGCGTACCTTCAGACTTAACAGCAAGCATCGTCTGGTGTATGGCGGTGCCTTACGTCAGGATTCAGTGATGGGCAACTATCTGTTCAGTGACAACCGTACCCGCTACGTTGCCACTCAACGCTTGTTTGCGCATTCAGAATATGCGCTACGAGACAAGTGGCTACTCAATTCAGGCTTGCTGGTAGAGAACAACAGTATCTCGGACGTCAGCCTGTCACCCAGGTTCAGCCTCGCCTTCCAGCGCGTTCCGGGCCAACAACTGCGCTTCGGATATTCCCGAGGCATCCGCACTCCGCTGCTGCTGGAAGAAGACGGCATGGTGGAATTTGAACTGCTTGCCAGCAATGGCCTTGAACTGACAGATCAGCTGATTGTCAACCGTCAAAAAATAGACCCTGAAAAAATAGATGTCATTGACCTAGGGTATTACTACAACAACGCCCACAAGGGTTTTACTCTGGACACCAAGATCTCCTATCACGAGTTACGCGATCTGATCGCCCTCAAATCGTTGGATGAGGTAGAAACCGATACTTTCGATCAGCAAGCCCGCCAGTATGAAAATCGCTTTAATTACAGCTATGCAGCATTTGAGATGCAACTGGACTACCAGTTGCGCAGTCGATATCGATTCCGCGCCTCCTATGCCTATTCTTTCAGGCAGGATCGCGTTTTAAACAATCGAAATCTGCTGCCAAGGCATACACTGTCAGTACTCGGCAGCGTACATCTCAGCCGGGCGGTCACGGCCACCGCTGAGTACTATTATGCCAGCAACTGGATATGGGACGACGTGAGAGACAAGTCAAGACTGAACCGGCTGGATTTACGACTAGCCAGAGGGATCCGCCTGACGCGCATGAAAGCATCGCTGGCGCTGCAGGCGGAACTGAATCTGGGCGACACCGTCGACTATCTGGAGCGCAACCAGATCGATGATCAGTATTTCGCTCGATTAACAGTACAACTTCCATAGGCCAGCGCACAGATGCCAGAGCGTCTGCGCCTGCTGAGTGTTGTCTGCACGACATTAATGATGTTCGTGTTGTTTGTAGTACCGCAGTCATCATTGTCTAACATTGCCTCTGCCTCGACACTACTTGGTCACTCACCTGAACAACAACCTCTGGTCGTGGTTCTGGGTTTGGCCAATTCACTCAATGATGATGTCAAGCGTGCAATTGACACGGAGCTTGACCATGACGATTTATCCGTTATCGAACTGAACGACCAACCGTTGGCATCAGTGGACTGGCCTGAAAAGGGTCTTGTCGTTGCAGCTGGTGTTTCAGGTTGTGAGCAGACCACTGCCGTCGTGATGCATCTGGATGTGCGGTGCGTATTACTCACTGAAGAGAGCTTTAGAGATATACGGACGACTGTCCCCTCGACAACATCCCGATCACTGTCAGCTCTGGTAATAGATCAGCCGATCACGCGCCAGGCGCGTGTTGCCCAGCGCGTATACCCTGCCCTCTCGCGCTTTGCCGTGCTTTCCGAATCACAGACCGAAACAGCTGAGCAACGCAACGTGACGTTTTCGTTGAACATTGACAAGTATCGATCCAATCAACCCCTTGCACCGCAACTCAGTGAAGCTCTGGCGAGCAACGACGCATTGATAGCAGTACCCGAAACCTCGGTATTCAATCGAACAACCTTGCGCACTGTGTTGCTTACCGCTTACGGCTATGGAAAACCTGTCATCGGCTTGAGTCGCGCCTATGTCAAGGCTGGCGCATTGATCACAACCTATTCCACACCTGAGCAGGTTTTCCGGGAAATTGCCGAAAATCTGAATGAAATAACGACCACCCCGCAGTCTGCCGTGAGTTATCCACGGTATTTTTCAATAGCGGACAATATCAATGTAGCCAGGTCACTACGTTTGACCAAACTGCTGACTTTTGATGCGTTCGCTACATTTACCGATCGGGAACTCCAGCCATGAGAAATCTTTCGATTTCCAGCCGCATGCTGCTGGTGGCGTTTGTACCTGCACTACTTGTCGCATTCCTGATGAGTCTTTACTCTGTTGTGACAGGCGTCAGGGATAGTGAAAAGGCGACATTACAGCGCGCAGTAACACTGGCCCAGGGACTGGCAAACGCAAGTGAGTTTGCCGTTGCCACAGCCAACACACAGATTCTGGAGGAGTTGGCCCAGCCTGCACTGTCAATACCATCGATACACAGCGTGCGTTTTTACGGACCTGACAACAAGCTGTTGCATCAGTCTGATGCCATCGTTCAGAAACATCAGGATATCAGCCAGGTTGCGCAAAAATTCCGACAGTGGGTATCACAACTAGCCATGGTCAGCCAGGTAAGCGCAACAGTACAACGAACTGACCTGACGCAATACGACGATCCCTTGTTTGAAGACAGTTTGTCCGATGAAACTCGATCTACTGAACTGACCGTATTGAATGAGCCGGTCGGGCGGATAGAATTCAAGATCGATCTGACACTGGTGTACCAGGATCAGCTTGTCATCGTTAGACGCGCGTTGCTTTATGTCATGGTTATTCTACTGCTTGCCATGGCAGCAGCCTACGCTTTGGCAAGATCTGTGATCAACCCCATCCGTACTCTGACCCAGTCGGTCAAGGCTCTGGCTGCCAATGAGTACGTCAAAGTGCCTGTTTTATCTGTTGGCGGTGAGCTTGACGAGCTGGCACATGGCGTTAACTACCTTTCTTCCGAATTGCAGGCGTTTCACGCGCAACAACGTGCTGCAATTAAACTGGCGACCGAGGATCTGCAAAGCACGTTACGCCTTCTGGAGCAGAAAAACACCGAGTTGGAACAAGCGCGGGAGTCTGCTGAAACAGCCAGCGCCTTCAAATCCCAATTTGTGGCCAACATGAGCCATGAAATCAGAACGCCCCTGAACGCTATCATCGGCACTTTATCGGTCATGAGCAAGACCGGGCTGGACATCACTCAGGTGGATCAGTTCGATATGATCAAAAACTCATCCAACACGCTGTTGTATTTAATTGAAGATATACTGGATATCTCCAAGATCGAATCAGGCAACCTGGTTGTTGAGTCAATCAGCACCGACCTTGAAAGCTTACTGGATGAGGTTCACACCACTGTCGCCATGCAAGCTGTTAATAGAGGTGTAGAGTTGTTTGTTTCACCGTTGCCCGATTTATCTCTGCGCGATGTGTACACAGATCCTGTTCGACTCAAACAGGTGCTGCTGAATCTTCTGTCAAATTCAATCAAATTCACTGATCAGGGACATGTCCAGCTGACAACAGAACTGCTTGAACATGAACCGGGATTGCGTGTCGTCAAGTTCAGCGTTCAGGACACTGGCATAGGTATTCCTGAAGAAAAACAGATATCCCTGTTTTCAGCGTTCACCCAGGTCGATATGTCCACCACTCGACGCTACGGCGGTACCGGTTTAGGTCTTTTCATCTGCAGTGGCATTGTCGAGTTACTTGACGGCACTATCGAGTTGCGCAGCGAGGAAGGCTATGGCACCTGTATTGACGTTGTATTGCCGCTACAAGTTGCCAGAACGGCACCTTTACAACCGGTGGAAATACATGACCAGAGTGCTGGCAGCGTGATTTACAAAGATCCCTATGAACCCTTACAAGCACAGCTAAAACGCTTCGTCGAGCACAATCTGGCAGCGCTTGGAATGCATGCGAGCCAGGCAGACTCGGTATCTATCCACAACATACCCAATCGCGCGCTGGCGGGTAGCTGGACTGGGCCAATCACGGCGGTAACGGCGAGCGATGATCTGCATGGGAAATCACCAGAACAACAAAGGCATGAAAAACACATCGCGCTGGTGAGTCAGCTGACTCCCAACATTCAGGAGCGACTGAGAAAAGCGGGGTTCACTGGCTATGTATTGAAAACACCATCAACGATAGCATTCAAACGTTCGCTTCAAAGAGCCTTGAACAATCAATCCTTTGATGCTCTTCCACACGTCACGGCATCCGATGACCGGCCACAGAAAACAGTTTGCGAGTTAACCGTACTGGCGGTAGACGACCAGAGAATCAACATCGATCTTCTCATGCAGTACTTCGACTATCTGGAAATTCGCGGAATTTACGCCTCTTCGGGCAAGGAGGCACTCACGTACATCCAGACAGAAAAAATTGATCTTGTGTTGCTCGACCTGCATATGCCTGATCAGGATGGTTTCGAAGTGGTTGAGGCCATTCGAAACAGCAGCAGTTCCAATGCGCAGATACCTGTTCTTGCCATGACGGCTGACGCTTACAGTTCCACCCGAAAGCGGGCAATGGCCGCAGGATTCGATGACGTGCTGACAAAACCTGCCACCGTTCAGCAAGTCAGCGACGCCATCGCTCAGTGGGCTGGCCTTACCAGAAATGGCAAGACACAGGATACACCGTTGGTCGATGTGGGCGCTTGTGCCCAGGCGGTTCGAGGTAATGTCGAATGGGCCCGAGGCGCGTTGAGAACCTATGGTGACGAGGCTCCGGCGCATATCCGCTCACTGCACGAGGGGCTCGATAGGCGTGATAGCAAGCAAGTCCACGAAGTGGCGCACGCAGTGAAAGGTGTGTCACAACTGTTTCGCATAGAAGCCGTTGCACACGCAGCAGAATCACTGGAAAGGGCGTGCGGGTCGGGGGATTGGAAAACCATAGATGAACAGGCACAGCTGCTGGAAGTGTTGTTGCTAAAGGCTGCCAGAGAATGTGACGCAATCGAAGCTTAGGATCTGCGTGCCTGAATCACTAGACTGGACTATTCATGAAACGCGGAAGGCCGCCCCGCCGGATTCTTTCACCGGATTTTTTTCTGTAGCGGATTCTGCGAACGAGCTGA
>CAYGSW010000158.1:0-14231 GCA_964352535.1 uncultured Granulosicoccaceae bacterium
GGATTAACAGCGTCTTCTTCGCTGATGGAAAAATTTGCCTTGGCAACCATTTCCGGGTACATGAAACGCGCCCACCATTTGCCCGGAATAGTCCGAAGCTCTGTGTTGTATTGTTGCACCGCTCCTATATAGTCGCGCCTCGCCACGGCAATACGGTTTTCAGTACCTTCAAGCTGCTGTTGCAATGCCAGAAAATTCTCATTGGACTTCAGGTCGGGGTACGCCTCAACGACGACCATCAGCCGTTGCAGTGCTGAACCCAGGGCTCCCTGGGCCTGCTGAAATTCTTGAATAGCGGCAGGGTCGTTCAGCATTTCAGGAGAGATGTTCATCTGCGTTACACGCGTACGTGCTTCGGTCACTTCCATCAGTACGTCGCGTTCCTGGTCAGCAAAGCCTTCCACAGTGCTGACGAGATTGGGAACCAGATCGGCTCGCCGTTTGTATTGATTCTGAACCTCGGCCCACCGGCCATTAACGGCCTCGTCATAGGTTGGGATGTTGTTGATCCCGCAACCACTCAAAAAGAGCACTGCCAGCAGTGGCAGAAATATGCGGCTACTCGCGCGCAAAACTCGCAATACCATGACACAAGCCCTCAATAAATGATGTCAGGATGATAGCAGAAGGCTTTCTGCTCGCCATTAATCGAATTATCTTGTAAAGATGGACTGTCGCAGGCCGTGAACGCGTAAAATCCACCCATGCTTAGTTTCAATGATGTTGCGTGTCGCCGGGATGGAAACCTCTTGTTCAGTGGTGTCAGCTGCGTTGTTCACGCAGGGCAGAAAGTAGGGCTTACCGGCGCCAATGGCTGTGGCAAGTCGAGCCTGTTTGCCATGATCCAGGGCGCGCTGGAACCTGACAGAGGCGTTATCTCGCTGCAGCAGAACATCGGCATAACGCATGTTGCGCAGGAGACAGCATCGTCGAGCCGATCGGCTCTCGATTTTGTCATTGACGGCGATCATAGAGTGCGTCATCTTGAAGCCGCCATCGATGCCTGTAGTGAGGCGCAAGGCGAACAACTGGCCAACCGGCTCGCCGATTTCGAGCAAGCGGGTGGCTACACGATCAAATCTCGTGTTGGTGCCTTGCTGCACGGACTGGGCTTCAGCATAGACACACACAACAACGCCGTGTCCAGCTTCTCGGGTGGGTGGCGAATGCGCCTGAATCTGGCACAAGCTCTGATCAGCCCCAATGAGTTGTTGATGCTTGATGAGCCCACGAATCATCTGGATCTGGATGCTGTGCTATGGCTGGAGAGCTGGTTGCGTCAACGTGAAGGAACATTGATCCTAATATCGCATGATCGTGAGTTTCTCGATTCAGTCACCACTGCCACACTACATATCGAATCGCAGAGTGCAAATCTGGTAACAGGCAATTACAGCGCGTTTGAACGTTGGCGTGCGGCAAGGCTCGTCAGTCAGCAGGCGCTGCACGAAAAGACACAGGCCAGACGCCGTGAACTGCAGAGTTTTGTAGACAGATTCAGAGCTAAAGCCACCAAGGCCCGGCAAGCCCAAAGCCGGCTGAAGATGCTGGAGCGTCTGGGCGATACCCAGGCGGTGCGCATCGAATCGCCGTTTACTTTCAGTTTTCATACCCCGGGTGCCATGCCGAGCCCATTGGTTGTGTTGCAGCGGGCCAGTGTGGGTTATGGCGGCGATCCCGTGCTGGAAGACATCAACTTTACCGTTCAGAGTGGCGACAGAATCGGTTTGCTAGGTGTCAACGGCGCAGGCAAGTCCACGCTGATCAAAGCGCTGACCGGTGCACTTGAATTGAGTTCAGGTACCCGGATACCGGCACAAAAACTGTCCATAGGGTATTTTGCCCAACATCAGGTTGATCAGCTACGTAATGATCATTCACCATTACAGGCATTACAGGCACATGATCCTGCATTGAGTGATTCGCAGGCACGTACCTATCTTGGTGGTTTTGGTTTTAACGGGGATCAGGCCTTGCAGGCAGCGGCCACGTTATCAGGTGGAGAACGGGCAAGGTTGGCCTTGTCATTGATTGTGCAGTCACGTCCCAATCTATTGCTGCTGGATGAACCCACCAATCATCTGGATATCAACATGCGTCAAGCACTGGCAGATGCGCTCGTATCTTTCGAGGGGGCACTGTTGGTGATTTCACATGATCGAACCATGTTGCGATCAGTCGTCGATGAGCTCTGGCTAGTGGCTGATCGCAAGCTTGTCCCTTTCGATGACGATCTGGATGGTTATGCTCGCTGGCTTGCCCAGCGTCGTGCACAAGAGGCCTCACAAACACCTGCGTTACAAGGCAGTTCAGAGCACACAGCTGGCGCCACCCATACGGTTACATCCACGCCAAACTCAGCGCGTGGCAATCTTGACACTCTTGCAGTTGCTGTTGATCGGCGACAACAGAAACGTGATCAGGCAGAGCGCCGTGCACAGCTTGCGCCATTGAAAAAGGCTGTCGATAAACATGAGCGACAACTTGAGAAGGCCGCGCAGTTACTTTCTCAAGTGAGAGAGAAGCTGGGTGCCGAGGGGTTGTACAATGCAGAGAACAAACAGCAACTGAGTGATTTGCTGGCCACGGAAGCCACTGCTCGGGCAAACGTTGAGTCCGCTGAAGAGCTCTTGCTGGAAAGCATGGAAGCGCTCGAAATCGCCGCGCTTGAACAGACGTGAACGTTTGTGAAAACATCTGCTTTTCAAGAACGCTCACAAAGAGTCCTGTCAGACCAAACAACATCACGCGAAAAATTCCCATCATGAAAACACTGCAGATATTGGCCAGATATACCGTTTGTTGCCTAACCATAGGTGTTGGTCTTTTGGCAGCGCAACCAGCTGCAGCGTCCTCACTGGATACGATAGAGACACTAAGTCAGCTTCAGTTTGTGGAATTGTCGAAAAACCTCAGCGCAGCCACCAGTTACAAGAGCATAGCGCCACCGGAGCCGTTGGGTTCACTGGGTTTTGATATCGGCCTGGCAGTCTCCAGTACTGACATCGATGCAGATCTGTTTGGACTGGCTAGCGGCAGTAGTATTGATGAAACAGAGTTATTGATCGCACGAGTGCAGGCGCATAAAGGCCTGCCTTTCGGTCTTGATATCGGTGCGTCCTTAAGTGCTGTACCAGAGGTGGATGCATCAGTCATCGGTGCCGAATTACGTTACGCGATTGTCGAAGGCGGCCCAGTGACGCCTGCAATCGGTCTGCGCGCCTCCTATTCTCAGCTTCAGGGCATTGATGAAGTCGGGTTGAATAGCAGCGGACTGGAGATTGGCATTTCCAAAGGTTTTTTGCTGTTGACGCCCTACGCCTCTGCCGGATTGGTCCGCAGCACAGCAAATCCGAAAAACATAGAGGGTTTGAGTTCAGAGACGTTTGATCAGCGAAAATATGTACTTGGTGTAACGGTTAATCTTGGTTTTGCACTGACCCTGGAAGCAGACAGAACTGGCGATTTTCGGACCTATTCGGCCAAAGCAGGTGTGCGCTTCTGATGAACGATACACCTCCATCTACTAATGGCCCGGGGTCCGGAGATGGCACACCCGTCGACAGCCTGAAAGATCGGGAAGATCAGCGACGTGGCACCGGATTCTGGAACGTTGTGCACAGTGTTGGCGCTGCAATGTTAGGTGTGCAATCCCGGAAGAACCGAGAACGCGACTTCACACAGGGAAAGCCAATTCACTTTGTCATAGGTGGGGTTGTAGGGACACTGTTATTTCTGCTTGTCGTATGGCTACTGGTGCAGTATTTGCTCGCTACCAGTTAGTCTAGACATTGCACAGCTGCGCTGCGGATTATTGCCATTAAGATTGCTTTCAGGGTCGGATACTTGTTCAAGAGCCTGCCTGGGGATACCCGTTTCGGGGCTTTGTGTCGTTGACTCACGGCTTAACCTGGATTATTCATGAAGCCACCAGATTCTTCCGGAAGGCCGGCCCCCGCATCCCCTTTTCCTGTAGCGAATCGAAGCTCAGGCTGCGCGCCCAAGTCGCAATACAGTCTGTATTCCGCCGGGCTGCGATCAGCTCGTTCTCAGAATCAGCTACAGAAAAAGGGTCTGGTGAAAGAATCAGGCGGGGCGGCCTTCCGCGTTTCATTAATAGTCCAGGTTAAGGAGCCACTGGAATATGCACCAGCTCGATCAGTACAAGCTAGCGTTCGATATTACGCCAATGCCCATGTTGCTGGTGTCAAAAGCCGGTGAAATCATCCTGTCCAATCGCTTGTTTGATGATTTGTTCGAGTATGAACCCTCTTTGCTTGCGGGTAGACATGTTGAGGTTCTGATTCCTGAAGCAAATCGGACACATCACCCTGAGCTAAGAGAGCGTTACTTCTCAAGGCCTGTCAAGAGAGTCATGGGGCAAGGGCGTGAGTTGAGCGGGGTAACACAATCCGGGCGGATTTTTCCGCTGGAACTTAGTCTGGATACTGTGCTGATCGATCAAACAGAGTACGCACTGTTGGTAGCTATCGATATCGAACCGCGCAAACAGCACGAGCAGTACCTGAAAATTACGATGGATGCTGCTGCAAGCGCCATGGTTGTGGTGAACGATAAAGGAGTTATCGTTTTTGTCAATAAAGCGGCGACTGCGCTTTTTGGCTACGAACAGCACGCACTACTAGGCTCGCCAGTGGAGAAGCTGGTGCCTTTGGAGAGTCAATCGGTTCATCGCCACTACACTGACAGATTTGTAAAAACCAGTGAAGCTCGTTCCATGGGTGCTGGTCTGGAACTGTATGCATTGCATAGGCAGGGACACAATATTCCCGTGGAGATTGAACTCACACCTGTGGACATGCTGGGTGGAAAAATGGTGGTAAGTACCATCATTGATTTATCAGAAAGGGTGCGCGCACAAAAAGTGATATCGGAAAAAAACGACGAGCTTGCCTCGGTTAACGCTGAGCTGCAGCAATTTGCATTCAGTGCCAGCCATGATTTAAAGGCGCCGATTTCTACCATGGTGGGATTGCTCAACTTGTGTGTAGAAGATCTGGATGGCGGCAACCTCGATGAGTTAAGGCAAAATCTTGGTCATGTTCAGCAAATAGGTCTACGTAGTGCTAAGAAAGTTGAGTCCGTGCTGGAAATTGCACGCGTTGGCAAGGCTCATCTACAACCGGAGCTGATTGATATCGAGCGTGTCATAGACGACATCTGGCTCGATTTAATGGGGGCCAGTAACGGTGAAATTCAGCTGAAGCTGGATTTGCAGCACGTCAATCCTGTTGTTCTGGAACCGGACACGCTAAAACTCATTCTGGAAAATCTACTGTCAAATGCCGTTCGCTACAGTGATGAGCGCAAGCTACAGCAAATCATTGAAATCAAGACTCAGTGCATTGATGGTACTCTGATGGTGAGTGTCATCGATAACGGCATGGGAATTCCGGAACATGCTCATGATGCCGTGTTCGAAATGTTCAAGCTGATTGATACAAGAAGTCACAGTGGCCTGGGGCTGAATCTGGTAAAAAAGCAGATTGACAGGTTACATGGCTCGCTGGATTTTGAAAGCACGTTTGGCGAAGGCACAATGTTTCGTTTTTCGCTTCCGCTGTTAAACCAGTGATCTTTAAGGGAGGTCATCTGTTGATTAGAATTTGCTTGCACCTTACCGAACGCGGTGCATTAGTCTGATGTACGTCGGGAGAATAATGTGAGTGTCACTGTCACTGTCATCGTCGTTGATGACGACGAGCTCGACCGTTATGTCATAAAACGGCAATTGGCCAAAATCGATATTTTCGGACCTGTTGTTGAAATGCCCAGCGGTGACAGCTTTCTTGAAACCTGTCTTGGTAACCCTGATTACGATTTTGCAGAAAAGAATCCAGCATTGGTGCTGATGGATATCAATATGCCAGGCTCGGACGGATTCGAAACCGTCGAAAAGGCTGCGCAGGAGTTTTCATGCACTCAAGGGCCTGCCAATCTGGTGTTTGTCATCCTGAGCTCTTCCGACTCTTTGCATGACAAGGAAAAAGCCTCCAGCCAGAGCCTTATCAAGGGTTTTCTGTCAAAACCAGTTGATCTTGAGGGCGTCGAGAATATTCGCGATCTCTATATCTCGGAGTCAGGTTACTCCCCGTAACCAGAGCTTCACATCGCTGATATACGCACTTTTTGAGTCTTCATCTCATCGAGCGCAGACAATGCGTCATCCAGTTTGCGTTGCTCACCTTTAACAACGGCTTCAGGTGCTTTGTCGGTAAATCCCTTGTTTGACAACTTACCCTGTAATCGGCTGACTTCTGCTGTCAATTTCTCTATCTGTTTTGATAAGCGTTCCATCTCTGCATCTTTGTCGATAAGCCCGGCCATCGGAATAAGCAGCTTGAGCTGATCAACAAGTGCAACCGCCGCCTCCGGCTCCGGCTCTCCCTGTGCAATGACGTCGACGCTTTCAAGTTTTGCCAAAAAAACCAACAGGCTGTGATGCGCCCGGAGTTTGTCAAGATCTGCTGCGCTGGCTTGCGAGAACGCAAGCGGAAGTTTTTTACCCGGGTTGATGGTCATTTCCGAGCGAATACGACGCACGCCCATAACAACTTGCTTGACCCATTCAATTTCGGCCAGGGCAGACTCATCCACCTTTTCAGACTGACTGATTGGGTAGGGTTGCAAGGAGATGCTGGGTCCGGATTTGCCGGCTCGAGGCGCTACCTGATGCCACAGCTCCTCGGTAATGAACGGCATGAACGGGTGAGCCAGTCTGAGTATCGCTTCTAAGACCCTGACCAGTGTGATGCGCGTGGCCTGTTTCTGATCATTAGTGGCGTCACCGTTCAGGATTGGCTTGGCAAGTTCAAGATACCAGTCGCAATACTCATTCCAGATGAACTCATACAGTGCCGTTGAAGCAAGATCGAAACGGTAGGCAGCGATGTGCCCAGCAACATCGGCTTCGGTTTTCTGTAACTGGCTTATGATCCATCGATCAATAACGTTGAATTCGGCTGGTAGCTTTGCGGGGTCCATGCCGTCAGTATTCATCAGCACATAGCGGGTTGCATTGAACAGTTTGTTGCAGAAGTTCCGGTAACCCTCAACGCGCTTGAGATCAAATCGAATGTCCCGGCCGTTGGAAGCCAGAGATGCAAACGAAAATCGTAAGGCATCAGTGCCGAATGCCGATATGCCGTCGGGAAACTCTTTGCGGGTCTGTGCTTCGATAGCTTTTGCCTTATGGTCCTGCATAAGGTTGGTGGTGCGCTTGGCGACCAGTGCTTCCAGCTCGATACCGTCGATGATATCCAGCGGATCAAGAACGTTGCCCTTGGACTTGGACATCTTCTGACCATTGGCATCGCGTACCAGGCCGTGCATGTAGACATCCTTGAAGGGTACTTCGCCATCGCGGAAGTAGGTGCCGAACATTACCATCCTCGCCACCCAGAAAAAGATGATATCGAATCCTGTGACAAGCACTGAGCCAGGGTAGAAGCTCTTTAGCTCGTCAGTCTCTTCTGGCCACCCCAGTGTGCTGAATGGCCAGAGTGCGGATGAAAACCAGGTGTCGAGTACATCCTCATCCTGTCGCAGGCTGACAGTCTCGTCCAGAGAGTACTTGACCCGGACGTTTGCCTCGTCTTTGGCCACATAGATGTTGCCGTCGTTGTCATACCAGGCAGGGATGCGGTGTCCCCACCAGATCTGCCGGCTAATACACCAGTCCTGAATATTTTCCAGCCATTGGTTATAGATGCGTGTCCAGTTGCCCGGAACGAACCGGATCCGGCCATCGGCAACCACATCGAGCGATGGCTGCGTGATGGCAGTATGGCCACCGGGTCGGCCGTCATCCTGCACCTTGCGTGTAAGATCAACATACCACTGGTCTGTGAGGTAGGGCTCGACAACAGCGCCTGAGCGATCCCCGCGCGGTACCATGAGTTTGTGCGGTTTGGTCTCTACCAGTAGCTGTGCGGCGTCCATGTCGGCTACCACGCGTTTGCGGGCTTCATACCGATCGAGCCCGCGATAGGCTTGGGGAACGGTATCGTTCATGGCTGCGTCATCGGTCATGATATTGATGACAGGTAGATTATGGCGAAGACCAATAGCGTGATCATTGAAGTCGTGTGCAGGCGTGATCTTTACACAACCTGAACCAAACTCCGGGTCTACGTAGTCATCGGCAATGATGGGTATCTCGCGGCCCACCAGCGGAAGCGTTATCGTTTTGCCAATGAGGCTGGTGAAACGTTCGTCCGACGGATGTACGGCAACAGCCGTATCACCTAATAGTGTTTCGGGGCGGGTTGTTGCAATGACCACTGAGCCCGAACCGTCAGTCAACGGATATCGGAAGTGCCAGAGTTTACCGTCTTCCTCTTCACTGAGTACCTCCAGATCGGACAAGCCGGTTTTCAGCACCGGATCCCAGTTAACCAGACGCTTGCCCCGATAGATAAGACCATCTTCGTGGAGCGTGATAAAGACATCACGTACCGCATCGGACATGCCATCGTCCATCGTGAAGCGTTCGCGAGACCAGTCTGGAGAAGCCCCAAGGCGTCTGAGTTGGCGCGTGATCGTGCCACCAGACTCCTCTTTCCACTGCCAGACGCGCTCTAGAAACTGCTCACGTCCCATATCGTGACGCGTTTTGCCTTCTTTGTTAATTTGCCGTTCGACAAGCATTTGTGTGGCAATGCCTGCATGGTCGGTGCCTGGCTGCCACAGGGTCTTGTCACCCAGCATGCGGTGATAGCGGATCAGGGCGTCCATGATGGTTTCCTGAAAGGCATGACCCATGTGCAACGTTCCCGTCACATTAGGTGGTGGGATCATTATGCAGTACGGGTCTCCATCACCAGTAGGCTTGAAGTAACCGTTGTCTTCCCAGGTCTGGTACCAACGCTGTTCGATCGCTTGAGGGTCGTATGTCTTATCCATGCGCGTAGTGTACTTCAGCAGGGCGGCCCGAGCACGTCCAATACCGCAGCTGTCAGATCCTTTGCCAAGTTGACTTGAGTGCGATCGTGAGTTGTCAGCGAGACAGGCCAGACGACGTTACATGAATGCTCAACTCTGGCAAGTTTACCTTGCATGAAATTCATAAAGCGGGCTTGCCGACGGCTCGCCAACACGCTTGCCGAGCGTCAGTCATGTCTGGCCAGGGGCAGGGTAGTTCGTTGTAGCGTTCTATAGATTGTGATGCTGCAAAGGGTAGCCGCGTTGCTGGTAAAAACGATATCGATTGCGTCCCTGCTCCTGAACATCGGGGTGCTTGTTGACTATCTCGAGAGTTCGTTCAAATCGGCTGAAAAAAGCGGGCACCTGACTATCAAGATTTACCAGTAGATTTCGGTCATTGCCCGGAGGTGCTGTGGATAGAAGTACAGGGTCATCGTCCTGACTGCCGAGTATGTGTGTTTCAGGTAACAATCTGTGAGCAATAAAGCTCATTGGGCGAAAATCCCACAAACGCTCATCAAGCTCTTGAAGAAGATGAGCTTCACTGCTGTAGATAAAGACTTTTTTCCCCTGGCCGCACGCTTTCTCTGCAAGCTTGCACACCAATTCAAGGCGAACTGCCTGACTGACGTCAGACAGTACATAGAAGTCAACCCGCGTCATGGCTTGACCTGTTGCTCAATGTACTTGAGCAGCAGCGGCACAGGACGGCCGGTTGCGCCTTTGTCTTTTCCACTGTTCCACGCGATACCGGCAATATCCAGATGTGCCCAGTTGATATCTTCAGCAAACCGTGACAAAAAGCATGCGGCAGTTATAGCGCCAGCAGGACGGCCACCGATGTTCGCCATATCGGCAAAATTGGAATCCAGCTGCGCCTGATATTCGCTGCCCATTGGCATGGGCCATGTCTTGTCACCAGTAACGTCTCCAGCATACCTCAATGCATCAATCGTCTCCTGATGGTTGCCGAAGACAGCACTTGTATGATGTCCCAGTGCGACAACACAGGCACCTGTCAGCGTAGCGATGTCAATCACTGATGACGGTTTGTACCGGTGTGCGAACGTTAATGCATCGCACAGGACCAGCCTGCCTTCGGCATCTGTATTGAGAATTTCTATGGTTTTGCCAGACATTGAACTAACGACATCGCCGGGTCTACTGGCTCGGCCGTCGGGCATGTTTTCAGCCGCGGCTACCAGGCCAATAACGTTGATATCCGGTTGCAGTGTGCCGATTGCGTGCATCACGCCAAAGACACTGGCGGCCCCGCACATATCGTATTTCATTTCGTCCATGCCTTCGGAGCCCTTGATGGATATACCACCCGTATCGAAGGTTACGCCTTTGCCCACAAGCACCACGGGAGAGCCGGCGCGTTTTTTACCCTGATAATTCATGACGATGAGTTTGCCGGGTTGTTCGCTGCCTGCCGAGACACTCAGAAATGCACCCATCCCCAGTTCTTGCATCGCGCCCTCATCCATTGTTTCACTCGTGACATTGTCGTAAGTTCCTGCCATCAGCTCAGCTTGCTCAGCCAGATAGGTCGGTGTGCAGATATTGGGCGCAAGATTACCCAGATCGCGTGCGGCGGCCATCCCTTGCGCGCATGCAAGGCCGTGCATTGCAGCCTGTTGAACCGCCTTGTTGTTCGCGCGATCGCAGCTGAGCGATAACTGTTCAAGTGTAGACACGGGTATCGGCTGCGACGAGGGGTGCAGACTGAAGCGATAACGGGCATCACTGACTTCACGCGCCAGATGCTCAGCCATGCCGGGCCTGTCCAGATCATTGATCGTGACACTTGTCAGGCAATCGCTGGCAACTGATGTACTGGGTGTGCTGTTAAGAAGCGTTGCGGCAGTTTTTGCTGCTTTGCGAAAGGCTTGAGCACCAGCTGTTGCGCGTTCACCCAGACCTGCGAGCAGAACGCGTTTAAAGGGGCCATTTTTCGTGTCGTGCAATAGCTGGGTATCGCCGGGCTTGCCAGTGAAATCACCGGACGCGTACAACGCTTTGATCAGACCATCGTTGTCTGCATCGAATTTACGGGCTTGTCCTTTGAGCTTGCCATCGGTAAACAAAAATATCAGTAAGCAGCCATTGTCTGATGACTTGGGCAGGCTATTGGCTATAGTCAACTTCATCATGTAATTGTGGTGCCTCGTGTTTTGTGTGTTGGGCAACAGTGTACTGCCTCACCAAGCGCGTTACTATGGGTTGAACCCAGCCTGAAGCTCTCGACAACCTAAGCTTTTTGACCTGTGCGCATACTTGATAGATACCTGATGAAAGAAATGCTGCTGACATGGCTTGCCGTGCTGGTCGTATTGCTGGTCATCATGGTGGGCAATGTACTGGGGCGCAGTTTGTCTCAAGTGAGTGATGGCGTCATACAGCCGGATATGCTGCTCATTCTAGTGGGCGTCAAATCCATCAATCTGCTGGTTACGCTCATACCACTGGGCTTGTACCTGGGGATCATGCTCGCGCACGGGCGCTTTTATCGTGACAACGAAATATCGGTCATGCATGCCTGTGGGGTGGGTTGGCTGGATCTGATGCGCCCGACGGCTATCATCGGACTACTGGGTGTACTGGCTATCACTGCATTGACGATCTTTGCCTCACCCTGGGCAGCCAGATATGAGCAGAGTATTAAACAGTCAATGCGCGAGCAGTCTGCCTTGAGTCTGGTTACACCGGGAAAGTTTGTCGAATCCAGCGATGGGCGGACCGTATTTTTTGCGCGTCAGAGCAATCCTGATCGCACGCAATTCAACGATGTGTTCATGTACCGGCAAAACTCCAATTCCGAGCCTGCAGTTGATACAGCACGGATTGCCTCATATCAGAAGGATCCTGACACGGGGGACGAATACCTGATTTTCACCGATGGCCAGACGAGTGTTGGCGCACCAGGGCAGCCGGGATACACCATTACAGACTTCAAGCGTCAGGGCATTCTCAGACCTCGAGAAGAACCCGCTGAGCCCAGGTTGATCCGTAAAGGCAAGACCCTGTCACAGCTGATCGGTACCGAGAATCTGGAAGACAAAGCTGAGTTGCAATGGCGAATTTCTATTCCGCTAGCTGCATTGTTACTGGCGCTGCTGGCTGTTCCCTTGAGTTACACCTCTCCCAGAGAAGGCAGGTTTGGCAAGGTGGCCATTGCCATACTTATCTATATACCGTACGCCAATTTGCTGGTGCTGATGCGCAAATGGATAGCCGCCGGTACCGTGCCAGCATGGGTTGGACTATGGCCTATTCATCTTGCAGTGATCTGTCTGATCGTTGTTTTGCTAGCCAGACGTGTGGGCTGGCGCTGGCTTCTGAGGCGTGCTAACTGATGTTTGGAACATTGGATCGATACATCGGACGCTCCATTCTACTGACCAGTTTGCTGGTGCTGCTCACTCTTGTATCACTTGCCAGTATCTTTGCCTTCATCAGTGAGCTGGATGACGTCGGCAAGGGCAGCTACACGGTTGGTCGCGCTGCACAATACATTTTCCTGACGATTCCAGGCAAGGCTTATCTGCTATTCGCACCGGCTGTGTTGCTTGGCAGTCTATTAGGTCTGGGTGCGCTTGCTTCCAATAGCGAGCTGACGGTTATGCGAGCGGCGGGAATCTCTGGTGCGAGAATCATCCGTGCAGTACTGATCACAGGCGTTGGCCTTATGTTGCTCATTGCGCTTGTGGGCGAGACAGTTATGCCTAAGGCTGAACAAATTGCTGAAGAATTACGCCTCACAGCACTCGAACAACGACTTTCCGTGAAGGGGTCGAGAGGTCTATGGCTGAAATCTGCTGATCGGTACGTGAATATAGGCACGGTGATGCCCGATTTCACGTTGCTTGATGTCAGTGTGCACCAGTTCGAGAACAACCAGATTGTGCTTGCCTTACGCGCTGCTCGTGCTCGGCCACTAGGTGATGATTGGCAACTCCAAGACATCTCTGTGACTCGATTTTCTGAATCCATGACCTTTCATGAACAGATTGACAGCATTGTCTGGTCTGAATTTTTACGTCGATATTCTGTCGCAGATGCAGATGTTGGAGTCAAAAATACGAACACTGCCTTAGTGAGCTCGGATGTACTCAAAAGTATTTCCGTGTCTCCAGAGAGTCTGTCAGCCATGGATTTGTACGAACAGGTGCGTTATCTCAATGACAACCAACTCGACAGTCGCAGGATAGAACTTGCGTTCTGGGTGAAGATTGCAAGTCCCTTGGCAACGCTTGTCATGCTTATGTTGTCATTGCCTTTTGTGTTTTCCTCACAGCGCTCTGGTGGTGCTGGACAAAAGATATTCATCGGTATCATTCTTGGCATTCTCTACACCCTTTTAAACCGATTACTAACGCAACTTGGCCTGGCTAATGGCCTTGCACCTGCCTTAAGTGCCTTACTTCCCTTGTTCGCCTTTCTGGCTGTCGCACTTATCGGTATCAAGCGTACTGTCTGACTTGATTTCAGGTTAGTTAGCGGAGTGCCTGTCTGTCTTTAGTTAGTGTCGGTATATTCTCTAACTAATTGTAATATTTAACAATTTTTGTTCTGCTTAGTCTGTCGTGCAGAGCCAGCCCCGACGCGTTGCCGAACATGAACAGCATGGTGATTCCAAAGGTGGCTGTACCAATTGCAAAGCGTTTTACGCTCTGATTGAACGTCACTTTTTCTGTGTCCATGCCTTCCAATCTGATTCGCCATGCACGCATACCCAAAGTCTGTCCCCCATGTCGCCAGAACCAATCAAAGAAGACAAACGCAACCAGTAAAAGGATCAGTTTATAGCTCCAGTGCTGAATTGCTTCGCCATTATTTAAAGGCACAACAGCAGCTGTAATGACGAAGTAGATGGCAATGAGTAACAAACAATCATAAAGAAATGCGGCAAGTCGTCGAAGTAGATAATTGATGGCTGATGTACTGTTTTGCATGGTTTGAATAATTAGCGCAATTAAGCTCTATACGTAGTGAAAAGTTATTCAGGCACGGCTTGTGCGATACGTGCATATATCGGGTTGTAGTACAAAATGAAAACGTTTAGCTATAGTTGTGTTGTAAGTTTTTTAAGAGTTTTACAACTTGCAGTTGAATTTTTTTGTACTATGTAGGAAGTGTACTTGGTAAAAGGGAGTTGTATCAGCGTTCACTGTCGGAGCATCAACAGTGATTTTTCGTTCTTACCTTAGTTCTTTGTCGTTCAGTATGATGTTCAACAAACACAGACTCTGGAAAACACAGACACTGGAACAGACACTGGA
>CAYGSW010000159.1:0-14197 GCA_964352535.1 uncultured Granulosicoccaceae bacterium
CTAGGGTTGATCGCCAAGGACTTCAAAGAGAATGACATGGGTCTGGAGTACATAGGCACGCGCAAACAAAAGATGGGCGACGGCGGCATTATTCTGCAACTCAAGGATGCTAGTGGAAACACAATCGCTGTATCGGACGATGGATGGAAATGCATGGTCACGCACCGCGCACCCGTTGACAAATCCTGCGCGAAAGAGCGTCATCCTGTCGCAGGACAAGGTCTGTGCGGGTTTGAGGTTACAGAAGAGCCCACTGGTTGGGATACAGCTGGCTTTGACGCATCTGGCTGGTTGTCAGCCACTGTGTACAGCGAAAGCTCAGTACGCCCTAAGGATGGCTATGATCGCATCTCGTGGGACAGCAACGCACAATTGATCTGGGGATCCGATCTGGAAACCGATAACACCCTGTTGTGTCGACTGGTTGTTGTATAGGGAAGGCAATACAACGACTCTACCTATACTTCAGACGTACTGCACGACCCTCGATACGCAAGCAGAATTAGCGGGCTCGACAATTGTCCGGAATTGTTGGTTATCAGGAGCCTGCGCCCCCATACCGTTTCTGCCGCGCGGCTTCCGTTAGTGCCTGTCCTTGCGGATTCTGGCGTTGAGGTCCTTCAGTACCGCTGAATTGTTGGCAGTTGCCTCAATCACTTTCTGCGTCATCAGTCGCAAGAACGCCATTTGTAGCACTGAAGGGCCCTGACTAAAATCCGACCCTCCTAATGCTTTTTCGTGGATGACTTGACTTACATCATTGGATGCGTGTCGATCATCGATATCCGGGCTTTCGCTGTCACAATTTACATTTCCAGACTCATGAGCGCTGTCCCCACTGGAAGCCGAATCTTTAGAGAATTTACTGTACATGAAAGCTCCGCGTATTGACGTTTACTATGTCATGCTTGTATTTACTGACTATATCGGCACATGGTTAGTATTAGAGACTGACCAACCCTGATCGATGGCTGGCGTCAGTCATTGTAATGTTCATTGTATACTCTGTCCACTTTGAAGTATCAGAGTGGCCTTCCAGACGGGGTGGTGTGTATCTGTAGTCTGCTGCCTGGATTGTTATCATTTTGACGTTTGAATCTTTTCCCCCCATGTTGTAACTTTACAGGCGACTCGAAGCGTCGAGCGAGCAGCACATCTTTCGTATCGTGAATCAGTAGATCAAAAGAGAATGGATACGATGAGGCAACCCGGAAACGTCTACCTCAGCAATTTGGCACTGACTCCCACTCAGCGTCGATTCATTGTCATGCTTTCGACGTATTCTCGCCTGCTGCCTTTCTGGGATATTGAGACGAGCGAATGTGACGTCGACGGACTTCGCTCTCAGTTGGATAGCTTGTCCAACGACGAGCAAGAGATGGCTAGATTCTTTGTGACCGTATGGCAGCCGGAAAACGTATTGGATTTTGACATAATGCAGGCTATCTGGACCATCAGTGATGCTCATTGGCAGGTGATTGAACGATGGATGGCTACTCTGGAGCGACCAGAGGTGGCGCTGCGAATGATGCCTGGACAATAGCGTCACGCATTGGCTGTATCAGTTCCATGCTGGCGTGACGCATGTGCACCGCAATAGGGCTAGCCTCTGAATTGCGGGACAGGTGAAAGTCTTTTTCGAGCCGTAGAACACTGTTACCATGAGAGGGTAGGCCGCCTGAACGTAGTTCTTGCGAAGCCTGTACATAGACCGCCCTGTGACTATCTCGGAAATACCAATGACTGCTACATCAACTGCAGAAACGGTTGGTTTTACCCGCATGGATGAGGGTACTGCGCAGGATTATGCATTGCTGGATCGTCATGAGAAAGCATACATAAACGCACTGCCTGACAGACTCATGGTTGCCTTGCGTAATCTGGATAGTTCGCTCGATGGGTATCAGATCTCAAGGTTGCAGCATTCGCTGCAAAGTGCGAGTCGGGCCGAAGATGGCGGAGCGGATATTGAGCTGATCGTTGCGGCTCTGATACATGATTTGGGTGATGATCTGGCCCCTGAAAATCATTCACAACTGGCCGCTAGTATCATCCGCCCTTATGTTCGTAAAGAGGTAACGTGGACTATTCAGATGCATGGTCTTTTTCAGATGCAGTTTTATGGTGCTCAGATGGGTTTGCCTACAGATGGGCATCTGGAGTATTCCGAACATCCCTGGTTTCAAACCTGCCAGCACTTTTGCGAGGAATGGGATCAACGCGCGTTTGATCCGGATTATCCAACGCGTCCGCTCTCCTATTTTGAACCCATGTTACGAGAAGTGTTTAGTCGCAAAGCGTTTGATCCTGACGTTGTTGGTCGAGCGATCGGGGCAGGCACAGTGAAAAGATGATCTGGTTTTCACGTGGTCTCGATACGTGAAAACCGATCGGAATGAGCGCATGACGAATAAGCCTGTCATATACGAGCGCGACAACAGATACTTCACGAAAACTTCTTGCTTGCCTGTATGTCAATTGCTTTGCCACTCGTTGTTCTGATAGCAGGAACCTACTGTTACCCTCAAGTGTGGGATGACATGAAATTCGAGCTTGAGCAACGCGGATATCATGTGCATGTACCTGCGTTACGCCACCTTGATTTGCCATTTCTCGAGGGCGCGTTGGCGATGCTGAGACGAGTCTGCTGGATTACACCGCAGATTTCGTTGAATTGATCTGTACGCTTGTGGTCCTTCACTTGGCTAGTTTGATATCGTACTATATGGTTCGATATCAAACTACGTGGGTTTATCCTATGTCCTAATCACGTCGAAAGTTACTGGGCCTCGTCGGTGGTTGTATTGTCACCGCGGCTACATTTTCGTCTGCAACATTTCTTGCCACGCGTACACCACACAAAGCCCTCGCGCCCTGGGATCGCGGGCGGGATTGATTGCCGAGAAAAGAGCGCAAAGCGCACTGTCACAAAGGAGACGTGCATTGATAACGATAATTACCGGCGTAGTGGCGTCGTCATGAAACGCTTCATTGGTTCATCAGTCGTTATCAGTCTGGGCGCAGCAGCCTATATGATCTATGTTTTCATCGATTTTGCATTTCTGACGATTCCCGATGGTGAGACCGATCAATCGCTTGTCGACAAGTTCTTTCCAATCGTGTTTCTGATCGTCGGACTGTACATGTTGCGCGTATCCTGGGACCAGTATTCGGCTCATCGTGATGGTAAATTGTCAACACGGTCAGCTAGTGCAACGGAGGCAAAAGCAGGGCAATCAGCAAAGAACGATACCGAATCAGAGTAGCTCGTTAAATACTGATTAAGGCAGTATTACAGTAAACCCGGTACAGTGTAGTAGTGTCAGACCACAGCAAGTCATATTCACAGAATAAGCTGATCGGCCGAGAGCGCGATATTTTTGCCATATTTCCCCGTAAATTTCGGCGAATAGAACAACTATTCACCTCAATTGACGAGAAAATCTGACTAAAAATCTCACACTCTCGCCTCGATCGTTATTCTCGGACAGCCTCCTAGGCGTCTGCGCGGCAGAAACATTGCGGCTGCGAGTAATCCCATTTTGGCGGGGCTGCCTCCAGCCGCTTTTCCCGCTTGTTTTCGTCATTTAGGCCCGCTAAACTCCTCAAACGAGCGGGAAAATCGACTCAAATTGGAATCACTCTCGTTCGAAATTTTCTACGGGGCCGCCTTCGGTCGCGCAGACTCCTAGGTGATGCACTTGCAGTGCAGGCTGTGCCTTTTACTGAGGCACACAGGGGCGAACTCCCTGCCATTGCTATTTCTGTACAATCTCAATTCTCAGTGTGCAGATTTCAAATGCTTGTAGCGTCAGCTGCAACTCTGGCTCTGAAAACTCAATGGACTTGAGCAGCTTTTCTTCAAGATCGCATTGTTCAGCGGTATGTATAGGCTCTGAAAAGGTCAATGTCGTTTCGGCTAACGTATTTCTTGCCTGAAAAAGCCTGACAACAACACCTCGTCCATCGTAAGCAGCCTTTAACGTCTCTATAATGATACTCGGTGACTCGACTGAGGACTTTTTCGAAAGCAGCACGGCTTAACTCCGAAGGCCTACAAGAATCTGTACTTGCGTAATCCGTTTGAGCTTACGCATGGATTATCCACTGTGCAAAGCGGAGCATAGAGAGAACCTTCGTAATCCAGATAGTGTATTCACCTCCAGCACGAAGTAGGATATCTTCATTACACGCGCCACAAAACAGAGCAAGAGCAAAGCCGAATGGTGGTTAACAACGTGAGCGTGCGCGATACCTGAAACTTTCCACCCCTTGTGGCCTCGCCAATAGCCTCTAACACCTCAGCTAACTGTGCGTTTTTCTACATTGCATTGTTCGGAAAAAAAATAAACGGAGGAACCATGTTCATTCAGTCTTCACCGCAATTCACCAACGGTAAGTCAACGTGGCAAACATTCACGAGTATTTTCATCCTGTTGTTGCTTGCTTTTTCCCTCTCTGGTTGTCAGACGATCACCAAATTCAAATGTAATACGAAAAACTGGAACAAGGTTGGCCAGAAGGATGGAGCAGCAGGAAAGCTAGCAGGTCGAACCTTTGCACAATATGACGATGAGTGTTCCGCTTCCGGTGCCGATATTGACAAGTCAATTTATCTGGCTGGATATCAGGAAGGACTTGCCACATTCTGCACGATGGAAAATGGTATAGCTCAAGCTGAGGAAGGTTATGAGAACAACAATTTGTGTGCAACATCATTCGGAAGTGCATTTGATGATGGTTTCACTCAGGGTCTGGAGAAACTCTGTGATTCATCGGGCGGCCAACGATTTGGTGTGTCTGGTGGGATCTACCGAGGTACCTGTCCAACGGACACTGAACAGGAATTTCTCACCAGCTACCTTAATGGTATCAATGCATCGTTACCTCAATCCATCGCAAATGTAACGATTCTGGAGGCTAACTCAAACAGACTGCAATCTGATATTCAAAATCTCGAACTGCAGATGTCACAGTATGACAACGCCATAGAGTCTGCTGAGAAGAGCAACAACAAGGCATGGGAGGAACGGCTGGAAGATGACCGATCTGAGATTTCCCGCAGGCTGCAAATGCTGAGAATGGATAAAAGCCGGGCTGATAGAGATCTTTCAAAGGCGCGAGTCAAAAAACAATCCATGCAGGAAATGTTGTTGAAGTGGAAGTCGCGGCTTGATGTATAACAAGCCTCCCAGCCCGGATTATTCAGTGCGACCTTTCCACGGCGCACTGAATAATCCGGGCCAGGGTACTGTCAAATGTTGATGTCAGACTTATCGCCCCTATCTCCAACGCTTGACTAACCCCGTCAGACTGCGCAAATCAATGATCGCCCAACTGGTCGCTGAAATGGCTAGTACGCACAACAGCACTTTCGACACTGTTCCCATGGTGCCTTCTATCAGTAGTGCGTGAGCTGTGCTTGCAGCAACGGTTGATAGCGCTAACAAAGCATGGGCAGATCGCCATATGTGTATGGGAATGCGCAAGCGACGACGAAAGGTAGCGAGCAATGCGGCGGCGAAAACCGCCCACATGGCTATTACGCCCCAGAGCGAAAAGGGTGTTGGCGAACGTAACAGAAGCGCATCGATAACATCGGGCGGACTGGTTATCCAGAGCCCTCCCACATGGATGACGACAGCACTGAGTAATCCCATGCCGACCCATTGATGCATTCTGCGACCGCGCAATTTTCGTAAACCGGGCAGATAGCCACCCACCAGCAGCGGCTGGATCAACAGAAGACTCATAGCTATCACCCCTGCGAAGCCTGACGCGATATAAACCGGGGCACGCCAGGCAAGCAGTGGGCTGGAGGCTGCAACTGCCAAGGGAAGAATAACCGCAACCAGAACGACCGCCCAGGGCAGAAGCGAACGAAGGAACACGTCTTCATGTTTGCGTTTAGCGGCGATTTTCTCCGAATTCACGATGGGCGCAACAGCTCTTTATCAGAGCGATGGAATCACTCAGACGGGCTGTAATACAAAATCCACGTGCAGGCTTGTGTCGCTTGAACTGGCCATTATTGGTCGCAGAAACACCGTTTCGAAACTGGCATCATCATGTTCAGCATCGTAGGCCAGATGGCCGTGCGCCTGACCAAACGCCGGAACGATCTGGGGCATCTCAAGCCGGAAGTTACCGTCTGCATCTGTCAGTGTCGCACCGTGGCTGCGTTCATCACGCTCATGCCCTTCGGTGGTGTGTGCCCACATCTGGATTCGCCTCCCGGCAAGAGGAGCACCATCACCTGCGCGGCGAACGGTACCGGTCATCCAGAAGCCGCCGCCGCCAATGCGCTCCACAATAGGTGCGCCGGGGCGGTAGTTATTCGCACCTCCGCGCATGGTGGGCGTGGGCGCCAGATTACCTGCACGGGCTAACCCTGCGAGTGATGCGGTGCCACCGAGCAGCACGGTTCCTGCCGTAGCAACACCGACTGACAGAAATTTGCGTCGATTCGGAGGACGGTGATTCATTGATTTCTCCTGTAAGTACCATTTGCTCAATTTTACGAGCCGAACACGCGCATGGGTTCGGTTTATTCTGTCGACAAGCTGAACGGCACAGAGTTTCGTTTATCCAGCATGAAAAGCGTACCTGATAAGAACTTGCGTGTGTATCCTACAATTGAGAAGGTACCCCGCCGATACGAAACAGTACACAGATGTTCACACTTACAATATCCTGCCCGGCGGGCAGATCCTGCATGCCCTGCACATGTGGTTGGGTACCTGTCGCAACTCGACTTTTAACAGACCAAACACCAACGCAAGGTAACTTGCCTATATTAATGATGTTCTTATCGACACTGTGTGCTCGGTAGTTTACTGATAGTCTCTACGCAATCCCGAGTCCGCAGGCTCGTCAACGTGCGCCCATAGCTATCAACCCCATGATTACCATTACTGATCATCCATTGCGCTTTGCCATCGCGAATGAACTTCATGCGCGGCCGTTTCCAGCCATTGCCGCACCCAGTAGTGCAGCTTACCTTGCGACAAAACTGGCTGAAAATGCAGCTGGGCGAGATCGGGAACTCGATCGTGCTCATTTGATTAAACTACTGGATCGCTTCGGTGCACAGCACCCCAAGCCAGGCGCGACTCACTATTTTGGTCAGATCGGTAAACATTTGCTTAGATGGGAATGCCATACCGAATTCGTTACTTACACCGTTTTTGGTGACGATTTATCTGAGCGTCCTTTCGATGCGCATACGTTTGGTGTATTTCCGGCTGATTGGCTGGCCACATTGCCCGGCGTGCGACTCACTTCTGCATTGATCCGTATTGAGCTAGCGTCAGGAGATGATGGCATTGCAGAGAAAGCTGGTGACTGGTTCGTGGAAGAGAGTCTAGCCGTTAGCCGGGTGCTTGACGATGGGCTGGTTATAGCGGGCGATTTCCGTATTGATCCATCCGGTCACATGCGCTTTGGTCTCTTCGCTAGGCCCGGTGCCGGTGATCGGCGGATAGGGCGTGTCGTACAGTATTTGTGCGAGGTGGAAACCTACAAGGCCATGTCGATGCTTGCGCTGTACAGAGCAAACGAGTTAAGCACGAAGATGGGGGCAATTGACAAAACCCTGACCTCGATACTATCCGATATGGTGGGGCCGATAAATAAACCTGATGCCATGCTTCAAAGGCTGCTTGAGGTGTCGGCTGAGCTGGAAAACATCATGGCGCAGTCGTCCTTCAGATTCGGTGCCACCGAAGCCTATGAATCCATTATCGATCAGCGAATCATCGCACTGCGCGAACAGCGTTTTGAGGCGCTGCAAACCTTTGCAGAATTCCTGGTGCGCAGGTTTGATCCGGCGATGCGGACCGTAAAGTCCACTCAAACACGCCTGGTGCGCATGTCAGATCGCGCACAAAGGGCCAGCGATTTGCTGCGTACTCGCGTGGATGTCGAACGCTCTGCGCAGAATCAGGAACTGTTGACTTCAATGGACCGGCGTGCAGATTTGCAATTGCGATTGCAGCGAACCGTCGAAGGGCTCTCCGTTGTGGCCATCACTTACTATGCGGTGAATCTAGTGTTGTATGTGCTTGCACCACTGGAAGAATCATTCAACATATCAAAAACGGTGATGGGATCTTTGGCAACGCCGGTTGTGCTGTTGGGTGTCTGGGGAATGGTGCGCAAGATTCGCCAGCATCTGGATTAGCAGATTGTGTTTACTGTTCGCGTGTATAGATCCTTGTTACCCCAGCCTGACCACGTATCGAGGTCTCTCCAACTGCACGTAAACCCAGATCATCGCCAGCAAGTTGAGCTGTGTGCTCCGAGACAAGCAGGGAGGTTCCATATTCCTTGTTAAGCCGCTCCAGCCTGGCTGCCAGATTGACAGGATTGCCATAAACCGTATAGCTGAGTCTGCCAGCCGCACCGACTGCACCGGCCACGACTGGACCACTGTCAATGCCAATACGAATCCGTAACTGGTGACCGGCAAATTGCTGAGTCTTTACTGTCCCTAACATTGCTGAGGCAGCCATAATCGCACTTCTAGCATGTCCTTTATTGTCTATCGGAACGTTGAAGGTGGCAAGAATGGCATCTCCATGAAACTGTGTTACAACCCCGTGATAACTCTCCAATGCTTCCACCATGGCTGAAAAATAGGCATTGAGTATGGCCACTACTTTCGTAGCACCCAGCGACTCGGTTAAAGCCGTAAAGCCTTCGATATCGGAATAGAGCAGGGTTGCCTGAGCGGTTTCAGATTGTATGGATCCGCCTTCAGATAACAGCGTACGGGCTACTTCCTCTGGTACAAATTGTCCCAGCGTCTGCCGGATTAGCGTACGTTCACGAAGATCCACCAGCATCTGATTGAATGAGCGTGCGGCATCATCAAACTCCTGCATACGACTGGGAGCCAAGGCAGATACCTCTGATAGCTTGTTAGCCTCAACCAGGCGTGCGGCATCGGCAATAGCGGTTACCGGCCGGGTAATATATCGGCCGAGAACAATAGCACCTGCGATGGCTAGCAGTAGCACGGCAATACTACCCAGCAATGCACGCATCAGTCGCTTGCTTTCAGCGCTGCCGTAAATTTCAGTGTTCAGGTGCGCCCCGATAATCCACGCAATGGGGCCGTAGTCTTCAATCTTCTGATAAAGATAAATGAAGTAGCGCTGGCGCTCTTCAATATATACACCGCTGGTTCTGACTTTTTCATCGCTGTTGAGAAAGAATGGTTGTTCATCGTCAGGAGACCAGATACGTTTCAGTACTTCGTCGTCGAGTTCCTGCAAAGCGGTCAGCGGTGAAAACGTGTTGCCGTTATTGGCAGCTTCCTCGATTAACAACGGGTGTGCCAGAACTTGATCTTCGCCATACAGAATGAAAGGTGTCATGCCATCACGCGGGGACAAATCAACGACGTGGTTCGACAGTTCTTCGATAGGGACAATTTGAGCCAGTATGGCAAGCAATTGCCCATCAGCGCCGCGAATAGGAAAATCGTGGAGCAGAACTGTCTTGTCTATCGTATCTGTGAAAAACGGCTCAATCCATGACGCCTCCACGCGCTGTTCTGCATCATCGATCCACAATCTGATCTCATCTTGAGCAGACCAGTCCTCAGTGATTGCAACGCCTGTGGCACGCGTCCACCGTCGACTCAGGCCATCCGGGGTTACTATGGCAATACCGGCAACTTGACTGGTAGCAGCCAGCGCTCCAAATATAAATGCATCGAATTGTTCAAGCCTGGATACAGCGTAAGCGTTGTCTGCAACATGCTGAGCAACCCATGTCGCCTGTTGATCAACAGGCCGCAACCACAGCGCAATATCACGTTCCATGGAGCTGACGATAACCTTTGCCTGATCACTCATCAGTAGCCGCGTGTTTTGAGTGGCACTGAAAAAGCCCAGGAAAAAGACAATGCCGACCGCCAGCGCAACGAGCGCTGCCACGCCGAATACTGTGATATAGCGAAGAGGAACCCGGATTCTCATAAGCTGTTTATCACCTTACCCCCAATCCATGACGACCTTGCCGGCTTCACCCGAGAGCATGGCAGCAAAGCCATCCTCGTAGTCGTCAATAGCGATTCGATGGGTGATGAGATCTGAGAGATCAAGGCCTGATTGCACAAGGGCAATCATCTTGTACCAGGTCTCGAACATCTCGCGACCATAGATGCCCTTGACATTCAGCATCTTGAAGATGATCTTGTTCCAGTCGACCGCAAACTCTGTGGGTGCGATTCCCAGAAGTGCGATCTTGCCGCCGTTGTTCATCTTGTCAATCATATCGCGCATGGCAGGCGCTGCGCCAGACATCTCAAGACCTACGTCAAAGCCTTCCGTCATCCCCAACTCGATCATGACGTCTGCAAGACGTTGTTTGGAGGCATTGACGACGTGCTGTACGCCCATGCGTCTGGCCAGTTCGATGCGGTAAGGACTGATGTCAGTGATCACTGTTTTCCGAGCCCCTACCTTCTGTGCAACCAGAGCGCCCATGATCCCGATAGGCCCTGCGCCGGTAACCAGCACATCCTCGCCAACCAGATCGAAACTCAGCGCCGTGTGTACGGCATTGCCGAAGGGGTCAAATATAGAAGCTATCTCATCAGAGATATCATCCGGGATGGGCACTACGTTGCTTTCGGGGATACAAACGAATTCTGCGAATGATCCAGGGCGATTCACGCCAACGCCTAGCGTGTTTCGACATAGATGCCCACGGCCTGCACGACAGTTGCGGCAGGCACCACAGACCACATGGCCTTCGCCCGACACTCGCTGACCGATCTGGTATTTGGTCGCCGCCGCACCGCAATCGACGATTTCACCGCAGAACTCATGACCCACCACCATGGGCACAGGTACAACGCTGGCCGACCACTCATCCCACTTCCAGATGTGCACGTCAGTGCCACAGATCGCAGATTTCCTGACTTTTACCAACACATCACTTGGGCCAGCTTGCGGAATAGGCACCTGCTCCATCCAGATGCCAGGCTCAGGCCTGGATTTAACCAGGGCTTTCATTTGATTGCTCACGCGATGAGGTCCTTTTTGACGGCTTACGTTGATGTTTTGTACACTAGCCCGCATGGTCTGTGCGCAAAGGTAATGCTGAACGCACCATAGCAAGAGAAGAACTCATTGAAGTCGAGGTAGAGCAAATAACCAATACCCAGCAATGTTATGGCGGTAATCCTCATTTCTACTTGAGACGGGAAAATAAGTACAACCGGAGCCAGCTTCGGTCCATAGATACTGCTATAAAAGCAGCGAAGCTGTCGTCATTACGTCATTACGTCATTACGTCATTACGTCATTACGTCATTACGTCCTTACGTCCAGAGGACAGTGGACAGTGGACAGTGGAATGTGGAATGTGGAATGTGGAATGTGGAATGTGGAATGTGGAATGTGGAATGTGGATCATAGGTGTTTCGGCCTCGCGGCTATAACGGCGGTGACTGCATCATGGAAGGCACGCTGTTACCTAATTGGCATACCCAATGAGTCAACGAGCACGTGGCGTCAACAAGTACATCGCACACGACGCTAAGCAAAACACAGAAGCTACCATCATAGCGTTTCAATGCGTCATCGAATAAACGATGTAGTTCATGGTAAACCGGTACGCTAACCCTGTCATTGCTGCAGGATAGGAAGGATCATCCGCATGCTCCCATGCATCACCCATGTCCATATTAAAATTGATGGCGACGACAACACGCCCGTATTCATCAAGAATTGCTCGCCAGTGCGGTGTTGTTCCTGGTCGTGGACCATTCCTGCCCGGGATCTGTGTACGCTCGTCGATATCAAAATGTATGCTCATGATTTCATGCTCGTCCGGCAGCTCGACGATCGCACGATCAGGGAACACGCGTCGCATGGATGCCAGAAACGTAGCCCATTCGGATTCACCCCAGAAATCGTCTACGAGTAGAAATCCGCCCCGGTCAAGATAATCGCGAAGCAGCCTTGCTTCTGAATCGCTCAGATACCATTGACCCACTTCTACAGCATATAACCAGGGGTAGTCGAATAGCCTGTCATCATCCAACGTGATCAGACGCCCGCCATTCCCGCTGTAGTCAATAACCTGCCCATCAATCCGAATCAGTCGGTTGATTCCTCGCATCAAGTGATACTCGGCGTCCGCATAGTCCGTCATCCAGGCTTGCCCCCAGCCACCCAAAGCGCGACGACTACCGGGCGCATTGTCAAAAACCAGACGGGCAAAGTGGAACTCGGCGGTCGGTGGACCCTCGACTCGGGTATCATGTGCCTGTGCATCTGCTGTGTTAACAGCGATAAAAAACAATAACACAGCCCAGGTCATTCTAACGAATGCGCTATCAAAACCTATCGCCGCTCTCAACTCCTGAAAAACAGACTTAACTGGCGTTGATTTCAGCCCATTTGCGGTGTTACCTGTAGACGACGTAAGGGCGTTTGAGTAAAACATCTGACAGTGGCGTAGTCTGTTGGGTGAATTGTGATTCCTTTGCGGTACAGATATCAATAAGTGCTGAAAACCTCGCCCTTCAGGGCAGGTATGGATAGCGTGAGAGGCCTAGCCTCCCTTCTCTCTTTATACAGCGCTTTTTTTTCTGGTACATCAATTTACTGTCGTTTCTCTATACCTCCACATCTACCATAGACATCAGCTTGGTCTGACGAATGATAACAATTTACGCTCGGCATAAGTCCAGTCATTGCGAATCCAATGTATCTCGCAATTCATCACGATCATCCGGATGCATCTCATCCTGCGACGTTGTGTCTTCAGCGGCATCTTCGCGCAAACAGAATTCTGCGAGCACCGGAAAATGATCAGATCCGATGTCTCGCAGTAAGCTGAAATCTGAAATCTGGAAACTGTCTGTGGCAAAGAGATGGTCAAGTGGCCAGCGTAAAAATGGGTATTGTGCGTGATAGGATGAAAACAGCCCGCGCCCCTTGCGCGGATCGAGCATTCGAGAGACTCGTTTAAAGAGGCGGGTAGTGTGCGACCAGACGACATCGTTCAAGTCGCCCCCCACAATACTCGGTTGATTCTCACGCCGAACCTCTTTAGCTACAACCATGAGTTCATGATCACGTATATCCGTATCCTGACCTAGGCGGGGTGGCTTCGGATGTAGTCCATAAAAATTGAATGCCTCGCCGCTGGGTACCTGTAGAGAAGCAAGAATCGAGGGGATAGATGGATCAGAGAGGTGCCTCCGCTGCACATTCTCAGCAACCAGATTCGTCATGAAAAGCAAACCATAAGTGTTGTTCTGTGGTTGATCTAACACAACATCGTAGCTTGCACTCACCGAGTGCAGCTCACGACTCCACCAGGCATCGTTCTCGACGATGAACAGGATGTCCGGATCGATTTCAGTTATCAGGTCAAGAAGTTCATGCGACTGTCGGTTTTCCATATACACGTTGGCAATCATCACTGTGATGCAGTCATCTATGTCTGCCAGCTCAACATCCGCCATCTCAACAGGCCAAACCGGCGTGTACGCGATAATTCGCCAGGCATGAAATGCTGCTGCCAGTATCAGCCCAATTGAAATAATTACTGACCCAAGCCTCACACCAGGCTGCAGCCAGAATTGCAGTAAAAGTATAACAATACAGGCGCCAAACAACTGAGGTCGAGGAAAGTCCCACACTCTAACCCACCATTCATTGGTCTCCACGACTGGCAGAATCGTAACCATCACAAGCAGAACACCGCAGATAAGCACCAGATGGCTGAACCAAAACTTGATCCTATTCATGGCCTCCACGAGTACTGAAGTGTTCACATCGGTATAACATAGTAAGTCAGTCAGACACTGTATTTGTAAAAATGGAGCAGGAAATTTCTGTAAGCTACAATTAGGTATACCAATTACCAGGTCGTTTTGGCTGATCTTATGGCAATCGAATGAATCGGTCTGATCTTGCTATCCATACCGATAAGCATCTCCATCCAGAAGTGCCATTCATTGCCTTTGGTTGTTTAACGCTGATGCACGCACATCCCAAAAAAGCAAACAACGCTATCGACAAACAAGACCGCGCCATTGGCAATCTACTTCAGGAGGTACAGCTTGCAGCGTGACCCAAAACTTGACTCAAAAGCACGATATTTTCATACTCAAGCTTCCTAGGAGCTTGTCCGAGAATAAGCTGATCGAGCGAAAGCGCGATATTTC
>CAYGSW010000160.1:0-14185 GCA_964352535.1 uncultured Granulosicoccaceae bacterium
CCGCCACTACACGGGCTTCTTCTGCCTCTCGCTCAGCGACTAGACGGGCTTGCTCTTCCGCGGCTTCTCGCTCGGCGGCAAGGCGGACCTCTTCTGCGGCTTGCTCGGCGGCTAGTCGGGCTTGCTCTGCGGCTTGTTGCTCAGCTTCAGCCGCCAGGCGGGCTTGCTCTGCCTCTTGATCTGCGGCTTGTTGTTCAGCAGCACGTTGTGCACCTTCTGCCGCTTTTTGCTCTACCAGCAGGTTTTGCTCTGCAGCCTGACGCTCAGCCTCTTCCAGCGGTGTCGCATCATCGGCCGGAGCCGTGGCTACCGGTGACAAGGCATCAGCATCCGTGAGCTTATAGTCAGGGCTTGCCGTGGAAGCGCTTACAGACTGACTGCCTGCGTTGACAGATAGAGAGGGCGTGCTGGCGACACGATAGGCCCAGACACTGGTAGCAACCCAGGCGCAAACTGCAAGCAGCAGTATTGCCCAGGTATTCCCTGTACGCGTAAATGCACTGGCCTGTGAAGTCTTCATCACTACGTTAAGACGCGTCTATTGAAAAGCGATCACGCCGCCAGAAATGACTGCGCATAGTCCGTGTAACAGTTTGCGTGTTTAGCATCATCATGACAACTGACACATCAGTGGTAGATCATCAAACCGATAAGTGCCGCACTGTTCCGTGGGTGTACTTTGCGATGGCAGACACAGTCCCTGAGCACGGATTGAGAAAACGCGTGTATACCTCGCCTGATTCTACCGGCAAACATTCTGTAGCGAACCCTCGTGATTCCGGATAGGAGCTTGTCCGAGAATAAGCTGATCGAGCCGAAGACGGCCCCCCGAGAGCGCGATATTTTGGTGGGGCTGCCCCAGCCAGATTATCGCGTAAATCTCGGCGAATAGAACAACTATTCACCTCAATTGACACGACAATCTGACTCGAAATCTCACACGCTCGCGGGGCCGCCGCCTTCGGCTTCGATCGTTATTCTCGGACAGACTCCTATTCCACACTGAAGAGCTGCAAATGTCAGTAAAAACGACTCGATATCAGTGATCAAACGCAAGCATCGGCAAGAGGTGGTCATGCAATGCTTGCGAGCCGGTAGCAACGATGTACCCGCCATCAACCGCAGACTCGCCAGACCAGTCAGTGACCACACCACCTGCAGCCTGAATGATCGGAATCAATGCCTGTATGTCGTAGGGTTGCAAATCACAGTCAAGGACGATGTCCACATGCCCGGCAGCCAGCAGTGCATAGGCATAGCAATCTCCACCGTATCTCATCAGCTTTACATCGTTCCGGATGCTTTGAAAACAGGCCATCGCAGCGTCGTTTGTGAACATATCCGGTGTGGTGCAATAGGCCACTGCATCGGCTATATCCCCTGTTAAGCGGGTTGAGAGATGTCGTGTAGATTCTGGCGTTATCAGCTGACTGTGACCATCAAAGGCAACATAGCGCTCTTTAAGGATCGGCTGATCGAGTACACCGAGTATCGAATCCTCGCCATTGTAGAGCCCGATAAGCGTCCCCCACAGTGGCATGCCTGACATGAAAGCCCGCGTTCCATCGATGGGATCCACGACCCACATCAGCCCGTTTTCACTGGCGATGGTTGCGTGCTCCTCACCATAGAAGCCAATCTGTGGTCGATGCTCCTGAAGGACGCTTCGAATAGCCAGCTCAGCTTCTCTATCAGCGATGGTTACCGGATCAAAATTGCCAGCCGCAGCCTTGTTTTCAATCGCCATATCACGCCGAAAATACTGACATGTGACGCGAGCGGCCGCATCAGCAGCCAAACCGGCAAGCGTTGACAGATAGTGCAGTTCTGCAGGCTGGGGTTGAACCGGCGTGTAACGCGGAATAATCATAACCGATTGTGTCCCTGTAAGTTCTTGCGTTGCAGTGTAACCAGCTATGGGCTGAAGACACTACCACTCATTTTCGTGTGCTCACCCGGTCCGAAGTCACATAATGCAATCACGCACACAAAGATAAATCTGGCATCGCGTTATGCGCAGATCGCGCCAGCAAAAAATCCATGGCTGCGTCATAACGCGCTGAACATTAAACCAATGTGAACTTCTCGCCAATCTGGCTTGTTTTGTGGAAGTGCACTGACTATACCTCCACCTCCCTAAACATACAGAGCGCGGCAGACGATTAAGTCTGACGTCTATCAATAAAGACAGATCTATGAAAAGCTCATCCCCGGCGCTTGTTCGCTCACTCACCCTGACAGGGACCGTCTTTGTCCTGGGCGGATGTCAACACGTCAATGTGGCACAGATCACCTACGAAGTGCTGCGAGCCAATGATTGCCAACGCAACAAACTGGAGGATTTCTGTTCGCGCACCTATGCCAGCGAATATCACGAATACGAACAGTTACGACAGGAATTTCTCCGTTCCAAGCGGGAGAACAAGCGCCTTGAATCACGCAATACGTTAATCTTGAGCGATCAATCACTCGATATGCGTTGAGCCTATGTCACATCACGCCCGTTTAGCCAAGGTCGTTGCCCATCGCGGTGCTTCGGCAGATGCCCCTGAAAACACACTCAGTGCATTGTTACTGGCAGCAAAACACGGGGCGAGATGCGTCGAGATAGACGTCTCTATCAGCGCTGATGATGTTGCTTTTGTCCATCATGATCATAAGCTTGAGCGTTGCACCGATGGCGAGGGTTTGCTGTGCGAGCACACCGCAGAGCAACTGGACAAGCTGAGCGCAGGAAAGAACAAGGCAGGCTTCGAGCAGGAGCCACTGCCAAGGCTAAACGCTGTCATAGCGCTACTTAAACGCTGCAATCTTGGACTGAACCTTGAAATCAAACCTTACAAGGGTCTGGAGCAACGTACAGTCGATGCCATCTGCAATGAGCTTGACGACGCCTGGCCACACTCGCTACCACTGGTTTTTTCCAGTTTCAGCCATGAATCCCTGCAAATGATCAAACAACGCCTGCCCAGCGCCGCATGCGCACCGTTAGTGGGGGCTATTCCTGATGACTGGCAAACACTCTTGCAACGTTACGATGCTCAAAATCTGCACTGCGCTGATAACGCCATAACACCGGAAAAAGCCAAGGCTGTCACCGAGGCCGGTTTCGGTTTGTACTGCTATACAGTTAACGATGTGGAACGGGCACGAACATTACTACAATGGGGAATACACGGTGTGTTCACTGACCACCCGAAACAGCTGCTGCAGAGTCTCGAAACTTGAACTGAGCCGCTGGCACCCTGGCTGGTTCACCCAGCGCCAGTGCCCTCAGTATGTCTGGCCAGACACGTTCCCAACAGCATCCGTGACTAAAACCCGGAAACTCAAAGCCGCTGGCTGAAGCTTGCCGCATGATCACAGGCCTGACAATCTGCGGAGGAATAACCCCGTCACGTCCCCCTATGAAATGCCATTGCCAGATATCCGCTGACAATTCCGGAGCCGTAGCAGGGTTGGTAGAACTATACAAAGGGGTATATCGATGGTGATCTGTCCATGCATCAGTATCAAGATTACCCGCAATTGTGATCACCCGAGTTACTTGCGGTAGCTCTTCGGCCAGTAACATCGCCAAGGCCCCGCCACCGCTATGCCCCATTAGCCACAACTGCTCAGCCCGGTAACGTTTTGCCTGATAACGTATCGCCGAAGCCATGCTTTTCACGACTTTGTCGGAGTAGCGCCCTGATGTCCACAGACTGCTGTTACACCCTCTCTCACGAAAAGTACCGTTGTAACACGGTCGCCCGATGTATACGGCAGGTGCGTTGTCATAGGCCATGAGGCGCAGCATCAGAGGGTTGCGCGGTGTGGGATCCTCCATCGTGAAGATTCTGTAACGCCATGGTGACCCGTCACCCTCGAGGTAGACGTGCAACACCTGATCACGCACAGTGCCCCGCTTTTGTGTAACTTGAGCCGTCTTTGCGTTATCAAACACCGTCAGGTTAAACCCCTCCGCCCGCACTTCATCGCGTTGCAAGCCGCTACTGACTGCGATAGCTGTCAATTGGCTGGTGGGGGTTGCACACGCCTGCATCAGCAAACCTGCACTGATGAGCAGCGCGAATCTGCCTGCCAGGGCCGATTTAGCGTAAGGTCGCGCGCAGAAACGTTGGAAGATAGAGCTTTTCCATTTACTCACACTTTTTGTTCACTCACTATTTTTTCACACACAATTATCGCCCAGTCAAAGTTGATGAATCACCTGACACTTCCCGTAGAATAGTGATTGGCGAAAACACCAACATAACAGAGCGCACAGACTACCGGTGCAGTAACAGCAGATACCGGAGTATGCTGACCCTATTAGCCTGTCCGGGAATAACGATCGAGTTGAGATTTTGGGATTTTGAGATTTTGAGATTTTGAGATTTTGAGATTTTGGGATTTTGAGGTTTTGAGGTTTTGAGGTTTTGAGGTTTTGAGTCAGATTTTCTCGTCAGCTGAGGTGAATAGTTGTTCTATTCGCCGTTGTTACGAGGAAAGCTGGCTGGAGGCAGCCCCGCCAAAATATCGCGCCGTCGGGGGGCGGGGGGGCCGCCTTCGGTACGATCAGCTTATTCTCGGACTACTAGTCCCAAACAAGCCGCTTTAATACGGGTCTCTATGTTCCGATATCTTAAAAATTCCTGGACCGCAGCTGCACTGGTTGTCGTTATTCTGGCTCTGTGGATGCTCAGCGGACTACTGATTTCCGACGAGAATAGCGCTGGTGATCAGACGGCGGAATCTGACAAGCTGCCCATGCTTGTGGAAGTCACTGTTACCAAACCCTCGTTAATGTCCCGTGCCATTGAACTGCACGGGCACCTTGATCCCATCCGCCAGTTGCACATCAAAGCCCAGACCAGTGGCTCTGTTAACGAGATCATAACGCGTCAGGGCGCGCGCGTTGTCGCTGGTGAAACTCTGGTTACACTGGACCAGGAAGGACGTGGCAATTCACTGGCCGAGGCTCGCGCTGCCGTTAAAAGCGCAAGTAGTGAACGAGAAGCTGCACAGACCCTGCAACGACAGCGTCTGCAATCACAATTGCAACTCGAACAGGCAGAGGCTGCACTTGAGGCCGCAATGGCGCGTATGGCAAGTGTCGAACTGGATATCGAACACACTCTCATCAAGGCGCCATTTGCAGGGGTTGTCAACGACGTGTCTGTTGAACTAGGGACACTGGTGGAACGAGGTGATGTTATCGCCCATCTTGTTGATGACAGCGCTTTCAAAGTCAGTGCACGAGTGGCGCAGCGAGCACTCGCTCAATTGTCCGTCGGCACACCGGTTAGCGTCACACTGATTACAGGGCAGACTCTGCCGGGTACGCTGGATTTCGTTGGCGCCATTGCTGATCCGCAGACTCGAAGTTTTGCTGTTGAAGCATTGATTAGCGCTCACGAGGACACTGTGGCCGCAGGGCTTAGCGCGACGCTGAGCATACCTGTGGAGGAAGTCGAAGCAACCTTCATTTCACCGTCAGTACTGTCGCTGAACGAGGACGGTAGTCTGGGTGTAAAAGCCCTGGACAGTCAGGATCGAGTCGTGTTCCTGCCAATTGAACTTGTCAGCACTACCCTGGATGGAGCCTGGGTCACCGGGATCCCTGCCAACACGCGTGTTGTCACTCTGGGTCAGGGGTTTGTCAGTACCGGCGAAATCGTTCGGGCTCAAACAGCTGGAGCCAGCTGAATGTATCAGCTCATTGATGCCGCGTTTGAACGTCACCGTACAGTGATCATGCTGTTGTTGTTTCTGCTGGCCAGCGGCATTGTTGCGTACATCAGCATTCCCAAGGAATCCGAGCCTGACGTACCTATCCCAATCATCTATGTGTCGATGACTCACGACGGTATCTCGCCTGATGACGCCGAGAGACTGCTAGTGCGTCCCATGGAGAAAGAACTGCAGAGTATCAGTGGACTCAAGCAGATGAGCGGCACAGCTGGAGAAGGCTTTGCATCAGTGCTACTGGAGTTTGATGCAGGCTTCAACGGCGACAAGGCCATTGCCGATGTGCGCGAACGCGTGGATGCAGCCAAATCGCAGTTGCCGTCAGCAACCGATGAGCCCTCGGTCAATGAGGTCAATATTGCGTTGTTTCCTGTTTTGAACATCAGCCTGTCAGGCGCTCTGCCAGAGCGGACACTAATTCGTATAGCACGCGAGCTCAAGGATAGACTGGAAGCTTTGCCAGGTGTACTAGAGGCCGATATTGCAGGTGAGCGTGAAGAGCTCATGGAGATTGTGGTGGACCCGCTGGTGATGGAATCCTATGAGGTGGATTTCGATTCCATGTTTGCGCTAATACGAAACAACAATCTGTTAGTCGCTGCCGGCGCCATTGATACAGGTGCTGGACGCATGGTGATAAAAGTACCAGGAGTTGTAGAGAACATTCAGGACGTCTTGAAACTGCCTGTAAAGATTACTGACACAGCGGTGGTCACTTTTGGTGATATTGCCTCCATTAGACGTACCTATAAAGATCCGGACAGCTTTGCGCGACTTAACGGACAAGCCACGATCGTGCTGGAAATAACCAAACGTCTGGGCGCCAATATCATCGAAACCATCGAGTCTGTCAGAACCACGATTGCTGCCGAGCGTGCCCGCTTGCCCGACAACCTGAAGATCGGCTTTCATCAGGACAAATCGGAGGAGACGCGCACCATGCTTACCGATCTGCAGAACAATGTCATCTCCGGAGTGGTGCTTGTCATGATTGTGATCATGGCCACGCTGGGAGTGCGCTCCTCGCTGCTGGTCGGCCTTGCCATCCCCGGCTCATTCCTTACCGGTATTCTGGTGATCAACGCCATGGGCTACACCATGAATGTCGTTGTACTGTTCAGCCTGATCCTTGTGGTGGGCATGCTGGTTGACGGTGCGATCATCGTCTCGGAACTAGCTGATCGAAACATCAACGCAGGTATGAACACCTCTGAGGCGTATGCCGCCGCCAGCAAACGCATGGCCTGGCCGGTTATAGCGTCCACCTTTACCACCCTTGCCGTTTTTTTCCCCCTGCTCTTCTGGCCAGGGCTCATCGGGCAGTTCATGCGCTACATGCCCATTACTGTTATCAGTTGCCTGCTGGCCTCCCTCGCCATGGCGCTCATTTTCATACCGGTTGTCGGCAAGCTGATCGGTCGCAAGGCAGGTCATGACAACACAGCACACGTCCATCATGAAGATGTTTTCAATGCCGACCAACACGCGGCTGTTCAGGTGCGTGATAACGCCAGCGGGTTCAAGGGCCATTACCTGAACACCTTGTTCAAGCTGCTCACACACCCCGGAAAGACACTGGCAGGCGTACTCCTGTTTACGATAGGCAGCTATGCTCTGTACGCTGTGGTCGGCAAGGGTGTCGAATTCTTCCCCAGTGTGGAACCTGTATCCATGGCAGTGCAGGTGCATGCACGCGGTGATCTTTCGATCTATGAAAAGGATGCCATTCTCAAGCGTGTTGAAGAGCGGATCGACAATCGCGAAGAGATTAAGTCGTTGTACACCCGAACCGGTGCCAGCAATGACCAGAACAACAGCGCAAGTGACATTATCGGTTCCATTCAAATAGAGTTCATTGACTGGGATAAACGCCGCAAGGCTGTCGATATCACTGCGGAGCTGCGTGAACAGATGAGCGACATTCCGGGCATAAAGATCGAGTTTGCCGCGAACGAAGGTGGTCCCGATGGTGGTGGAAAACCCATCAATATCCAGGTGAGTGCGCCGGTAAACAAACTTGACAATGCCGTCGATCAGCTACGCCGCATCATGCAGGCACAAGGTGCCTTTATTGATATCAGCGACAATCGGGCGCTACCGGGTGTTGAGTGGCGTCTAACGGTGAATCGTGAAGAAGCAGCCCGCTACGGTGCTGATGTTGCGCTTATTGGCAATGCCATTCAGTTAGTCACCACAGGCTTTCGTCTGGCAGGATACCGACCCGATGATGCCACTGACGAACTGGACATACGGATTCGCTATCCGCTGGAACAACGAACACTTGACCAGATATCACAGTTAAGAGTGCCCACCAATAACGGTCTGGTTCCAGTGTCAAATTTCATCAACGTAACGGCCGCCCCCAAAACAGGTGTCATAAAACGCGTGGGGGGCAAACGAGCGATTACCGTGGAAGCTGATATGACCGAAGGCCGCCTGGCGGATACTGAACTCAAGACGCTGCAGGCAACACTACTGGCACAAGCCACCGATCCGGAAATCAGCGTTGAATTCAAAGGCGAAGCGGAGGAGCAGCAGGAAACCATGGTGTTTCTGCTAACCGCTTTCATATCGGCGATTTTCCTGATGATGTTGTTTCTGGTCACACAATTTAACAGCGTGTATCAAGCTTTTCTGGTGTTGACGGCCATCGTATTTTCAACGTCGGGTGTTCTGGTGGGTCTGATGATCACGGGGCAGACGTTTGGTGTGGTGATGGTGGGTATTGGCATCATTGCACTGGCTGGCATTGTGGTGAACAACAACATTGTCTTGATCGATACCTACAACAGCTACCGCCGCCAAGGTGCAGCCGCTATTGATGCCGCCTTGCTGACAGGATCGGTACGGGCACGCCCTGTTCTGCTAACTGCCATCACCACCATACTCGGGCTCTTGCCCATGGTCTTTGCCATGAACATCAATCTGCTGGAGCGCACGGTATCATTCGGTGCGCCGTCCACTCAGTGGTGGACGCAGTTATCCAGTGCAATAGCCGGAGGCCTGGCTTTTACAACACTGTTAACGTTGTACCTGACGCCATGCCTGCTGGTACTGGGCGAGCAATTGGCAAAACGCTGGAGTGATGTGAAAAACAGCTGGGCGGTGCGTGGTGGTGCACAGCCTGCCAGCAATTGATTGAGGGTTTATCGCACACCGTACTTGCAGACAAAGAGTCTGGAGATTGGAATGATACTGTGGGTATAGCTGACGCCTATGTGAGCGTAGACAGGAAACCTCGCTGTGTACGCCTGACTCTTGACTTCCCAGCGCTAGATGCGTGAAAAGAAAAGGATGGCGTCCCCTAGGGGACTCGAACCCCTGTTACCGCCGTGAAAGGGCGGTGTCCTAGGCCACTAGACGAAGGGGACGTTGTACCGCTGAAACCTTCAGCGCCTTCGAGCTACGCAGTATACCGAAAAAAAAATTACTGTGTCGTTTATTGCGTGAAATATTTGTATCTTGCACTTCTGAAGATCAGCGCGCTCAGGCAGTACCGGGATCATCGGATTCTGGCACCTTTTCTGGCACAAGGACCATGACTTGATTGCTGCCCGCACCACTGGCTCTTGCCAGTGCATCACCAGCCCTTGCCAACAGCGCCTCAGCATCATCACCTTCAACTAACTCGGTGAGTCCTGCACTTGCAGTCAGCACGAACTGCACGTTGTCATAACTGACACAGCGATCTACATCACTGAGCAAACGCTCTGCCAGAATAGTCGCGCCATGCAGTTCTGTTTGATTAAGTACGATGCAGAACGCATCCTGTGCCGTTCTGAAAATCAGATCGCTTTGCCGCAACCTGGCAGTCAATGCCTTTGCCACGGATTGCCACGCCTGCTCACCTACTTGCGTACCGTGAAGTTCACTGATCGAGTCAAGGTGGTTAACAGATAACAGTATCACTGACAGAGGTTGCTCCACTCTACGGACCAGTCGCATCTCGCGCGGCAGCTGTTCGTCCAATGCTCGCTGGTTGCGTAAACCGGTGGTCTCATCAGTCATGGCTTTCAGCAGCACGCTGTGGTGCTCAAGCGCGTTGTCCAGTGGGTAGATAAGACTTTCGACCAGACGCTCCGCTTCACGCTCATCACGGGATGTGAACTTGCGCGCACGCATGAGTATGATTTCACCCAGCATCCTGTCACCAAGTCGAAGCTCAAACCTCTGGCGGTGTGTTCTGGTAAAGCCCAGCATGATATCGCTGCCACGGCTATCGCAAAGAAACTGAATACCATCAAATTTAACAAAGGCCTGACCTTCAGTAAGCAGACATTCGAACAACCGCTCAAGATCAAGCTTGCGGTGCAGCAATGCATGAAACTCCAGCTGCTTGAGCTGTACGTCGAGTCGTTGCTGACGCAACGTGGAATGCGACGTTACTTCGCTCTCCATCGCACTGACAACTGACATAACACCACTCCGGAATTCGTTGGAAGCATGCTTGCAAACTGCAGACCAATCCTGCCAGTTCAGAACATCGGCATTAACACATCTTCAGTAACCTGCGTTAACGATATCTCGAACCACTTCTATCCAACAGCACCGCCCGTAGCGTTCAGATAGAGCACAACACCTAACGCAGCCACCGTTAGACCTAGTAGCGACCAAGGCAGCACGCTGGTTGAGGAATCAGTTGGGCTAACACCCTGCCACTCATCACGAATCTGCTGCGGAGCGGGATCAGGTTGTAAACGTCGCTCCTGCGCGACAGGCGCCGCCACGCTCCGCTCATCGGAAGCATTTCGCATACTCAGGAACTGATTCCAGCCTTCATCAGACTGCAGGTTCAACAGCTCCTCCGGAATCAGCTCGGGAACCTGAGTGACAGGTTCCCAAAGCTCGCCATCGCGACTGACTCTATCCGTATTACGCACTCGTCCCAACAACAGAAATCGTCCAACTTCGTTTGTCGAGAAAGGGCCCTGAACACGAGACCCTTTCTGCACATACCATTGTGATTCATCTGTGACCATAACCTTTCCTACCTCTGCGTCCACTCGGTCATGCGAGCTTTAAGCCGCGTCAATGCCTGACCATGAATCTGACACACACGTGACTCGCTCACTCCGAGAATGTCACCAATCTCACGAAGATTCAGATCATCGTCATAGTACAAAGACATAACGAGCGCTTCGCGTTCTGGAAGGTTTTTAATGTTTTCCGCCAACGCTTCACGAAACGACTGATACTCCATCTGTTCACCCGGGCTAGCCTCGGAACTCTGCGGCAACGCGATGGTTTCACCGGTGTGCTCATCAGGCTGATCAAAGCTGAAAACATGTGCTGCGGAGCTTTCTGTCAGAATCAGATGATAAGCGGATAATTCAATGCCCAGCTTTTTAGCGACATCCTGATGCTTTGCTTCACGTCCACTTGCCTGCTCCATATCGCGTAACACCTCGGCCGCTTCACGCGACTTTCTGTGTACAGATCGGGGGGTCCAGTCGGATCGTCGGATTTCATCAAGCATGGCCCCACGTACGCGAATACCAGCGTAGGTTTCAAAGCTTGCGCCTTGTGAAGGGTCATAGTGACGAGCTGCCTCAAGTAGACCGATCATACCGGCCTGAATGAGGTCTTCAGCCTGAACGCTGGGAGGCAAGCGGTTCAGAAGATGAAACGCTATGCGTTTCACCAGGTTAGCATTCGCCGCAACCAACCCGTCAGGGTCAACCGTGGTTGCTTCGTTGTACATCGCGTGTGCATTCATACCGACGTTAGTCTCACCGTGTACTGTCGGCGGTTCGGATCAACCGCTCTACAAAAAATTCAATGTGCCCGCATGGAGTCTGAGGTTTAGGCCACCGTGCAACCCGTGCACCAAGTTTCCGGAATGCAAGCGCACTTGGTGATCTCGGGAAAGCTTCTACTACAGATTTTTGTTGGCACACCGCCAATTTCAATTGCGTATCCATGGGTATGGAACCACAATAATCCAGCAATACATCCATGTACCCATCTGTCAGGTGCGTAAGCGCTGCATAGACATCCAGCCCATGACGCGAGGATTCAGTCTTGTTTGCAACAACACGAAAACGCCTTACCCGACACGTTTCATGCAACACCCGGATCGTGGCAAAAGCATCCCGCATTGCGGTCGGCTCATCTACCACGACGATGACAACCTCTCTGACAGCGCGGCAAAAACTCACCACGCTCTCTGACAGCCCTGTCGAAACGTCTACGATCAAAGTGTCGGCGGAGGTATGCAGATCACTGAACAATCCAACTAACGACGCATGCTCGTGTTGAGACAGGCGCGCCATGTGGGCAATTCCGCTGGCGCTGGGTACAACAGTCACCCCTCGCGGTCCCTGCAACAGAATCTCTTCCAGCACACGTTCTCCGCTAAGCACGTCAGACAGAGTGTGTAATGGTTGCAGACTCAACAGTTGATCAATGTTTCCCATCTCCAGATCGCCATCAACCAGCAATACATCGTGGTTACTCGCACCCAGCGTCGCTGCCAGGTTTGCGGCGACAACCGACTTGCCGGTACCGCCTTTACCACCCGCAATAGCGATGGTCTGAATCGGTGCGTTTAGGCGAGGCACTGGCATGCCGGACGTATCCACGTGGGACGTATCCACGTTCGGCGACTCCAGTCCGGGTATTAGCCGACCGAGTTCTGTTGATGGGTCAGGCATTCTCACGAAAGCAATACCCGATCCTTGGAAACAACTGACTGCAATGTTCTGTCCTCCTGACGTTACGCCGCAACTTCGATACGAAATTGCCTTGACGAAACGCGCTCAGGATGACTCGGAGCAAGTCTCGAACCAGCAAGCATTGGTACAACACGTATCAAACGCGGTATCAAGCGCTATACACATGTTTTGAGAGCCTGCACACAAAAATAATGTGAACCAAGACGTAAGAACACGGTAAGAGGGTTTGCCGGACTATTCTCTGTCACGTTGTTTCACATTGAAAACACCGTCGCATCCGCTAAAACACTGGGCATTAAGCACCACACTGTCACTCGACGGCGGTCCTGAAACAGAAAATTGACGGCTGTCCGGCCTGTGATGTAATGCAGTTAGCGGTCGACTTAAGGAATGAAGCAGCCGACAGCTATTGATGAGCCGCTATGAGATTTCTTCAGGTCGCTGAATCGTGTATTTGCGCATCTTTTCAACCAGCGTAGTGCGTCTTATCCGCAAGCGATTGGCAGCATGTGCTACCACGCCGGAACACTCATCCAAGGCCTGCTCGATCAGGCTGATTTCGATGTCGGTGAGATGTTGTTTCAGATCGATCCCTTCGCGTGGTAATCGAGGTTTGTTATTCAACGGGACAGCTGGCATGCCCTGGACCATGGGCAATGGACCAGCTTCCTCACTCTCTTCACGCTCCTGGTTGAGTGCACTGCCGTGAGGCGCCATCTTTGGCGGCAAGTCCCCGGCATCCACAACACCGTAGGGATGCAATATGGTGAGCCGCTCCATCAGGTTAGCCAGTTCACGCACGTTTCCAGGCCAGTCGTAGTGGCACAGCGCCATCATCGCAGCCGGCGTCAGTCGTACAGATGACTTCTTATCATGCTCCAGACGCGTTATCAATTCATTAACCAGCAGCGGAAGATCCTCAGCACGGCTGCTTAATGGTGGCATTTCGATCGGGAATACGTTGAGGCGATAGTACAAATCCTCACGGAACCTGTTGTCCTCTATCAAGGCTTCCAGATTGCGGTGCGTTGCTGCCACAATACGAACGTCACTTTTGATGCTCTTGTTGCTACCGACACGCTCGAAAGAGCGCTCCTGAATCACGCGTAGCAGCTTGACTTGCATGGTGAGTGGCATGTCGCCAATCTCATCAAGAAATATTGTGCCGCCCTCTGCTAGCTCGAAACGGCCTTGCCGCGCTGCCACAGCACCGGTAAACGAACCTTTTTCATGCCCAAACAACTCGGATTCCAGCAGCTCGCCGGGAATCGCGCCACAATTGATCGGCACGAAGGGTTTATTGCGTCGGTTGGAATAATAGTGAATGTTGCGTGCGACCACCTCTTTACCCGTACCAGACTCACCCAGTATGAGCACGGTCGCTTCCGTAGGCGCTACCTGATCCACCATCTTGCGAACCCGCTGCACTGAGCGACTGTTACCCACCAGCGATCGGAACAGCTCCGGGTTCTGTGTGCTTTCTTTGCTGGGTTCTGTATTTGCTGAACCGCGTACCTCCGACTTATGCAGAATATCGGATAATGCCGAGTAGCGAATGTCTGCCTTCAGACAGCCCACAAAGTTGGCATCAATCTCTCCTTGTGAGATATCAGCTGGATTGGAACCTAGCAACAGAACCAGCGGCGGACAATTCTCATGGCGCGTACGCAGGTTTGTTGCCCAAGGAATAATCGCGTGAAAGTTTGCCACCAATATGCTGGCGTAGCCGCTGAGATCCCCCATGCTGTCCAGCAGTTCCGGCGAGCTGAGAATCTTGG
>CAYGSW010000161.1:0-14156 GCA_964352535.1 uncultured Granulosicoccaceae bacterium
CACTCACTCACTCACTCACTCACTCACTCACTCACTCACTCAATCAATCAATCAATCAATCAATCAATCAATCAATCAATCAATCAATCGCAACGCTGGCTGCCGGAGTGACTTGGGAGGACATCCAAATCGTTTGCTGAAAGCCCTGCTAAAGTGCGCACCGCTGATAAAGCCGCAACGCTCTGCTATGCAGGTCACCGTATCGTTGGTTTGCCTGAGCATCTCATGGGCTCTGAGTAAACGCAATTCCATATACTGGCGTGTTGGGCTTGTATTCAGATATTTCTGAAACAGTCGCTCCATGGCACGGGTGGACATGTTCAGATGAGCTGCCAGATCGTCTCGGTGTAGTGTTTCGTCCAGGTTGTTGCGCATGAGTTGAAGCGCACGTTGTAGCTTTTCGGGCATCGCCGTGTACGCTTCGCTTGTGTGTTCGTCGCCGGCTTCGGGTGGCTGGCTGACATCGGCTCGCAGAATGTTTCTAATTGCCACCACGGTGTCACTGCTGTCTACACGCTGAATCAGCGATAACATGAGATCAAAGCTGCTGTTAGGGCCCGCTGCACTGAGGCGGTTTCCGTCAATGACAACAGCGTCTGAGCGTACCAGCAGATGCGGGAAGTGCTGCGTGGCGTAGTCGTGGTCGTCGGGATGAAGCGCACAGCTATATCCATTCATCAGCCCGGCGTGCGCTAACGCGATGCTACCGTTCCACAATCCACCAAGGCTTTTATGAGTAGTACACGCATCTGTAAGTAACTTGCTCAGCGCTGGGTTAACACCTAACTCGCAGCGATAGCCGCCGCAGACAATGATGTAGTGGGCATCCTCGGTGTTCACGGACTGGAGGTCTCTGTCCGCGGTAATGTGAATGCCCAGATCGCTGGCCACGGGATTCTTGTCAATGCTGACGGTCTGGAACTGGTATCGCTGTGCGCTCTGCACCAGATTGGCCGTGGTCAGAGCATCGGCTGCCGCTGTGAACGCCAGCAGTGAGAAGTGTGGCTGCAGGATGAAAAGCACGTTAAGTGGATTGTTCATCACCAAAGAGTAACCTTGCAGGGAACCGTATTTGTCGTAAAAAGCTAAAAATGCCGTTTTCAGACAAATATTGTGCGTTTGTAGTCAGGAGTGGAAAGAGCCTTGGTTGCACAATGGCTGCTTCCTACTACTCCGCACCCGGCATATCCCGCATGAGACGTTTTACCGGCTTTGGTCTAATCAAGCACGCGTATCGCCACCAGGAACACTGGCAGCGGATGTGGCGCAGTCCCACGCCGAAAAAGCACTACGACATCATCATTGTTGGCGGTGGTGGTCATGGCCTTGCCACGGCTTTCTACCTGGCCAAATTGCATGACAAGGTCAATATTGCGGTTGTTGAGAAAGGCTGGATTGGCGGCGGAAACACAGGCCGTAACACCACCATCGTGCGCTCAAACTATCTTTGGGATGAGGCAGCGCATCTGTATGAGCATGCCATGAAACTGTGGGAGGGCCTGTCTCAAGAGCTTAATTACAATGTTATGTTTTCCCAGCGTGGCGTCATGAATCTTGGTCATAACCTACAGGATATGCGTGACATTCAGCGACGTGTTAACGCAAACCGTTTGAACGGTATTGATGGTGAAGTGCTCGACGCCCAGCAATGCGCCGAGATAGTACCCATCATGGATTGTTCCGGCAGCACTCGCTACCCGGTGCTCGGCGCGTCATGGCAACCACGCGCCGGTGTAGCTCGCCATGACGCTGTTGCCTGGGGATTTGCCCGGGGTGCTGACAGTTATGGTGTGGATATTATCCAGCAAACCGAAGTCACCGACATCGTGGTAGAAGATGGTGCAGCGGTGGGCGTGCAGACTGCTCAGCACGGCATTATCAAGGCTGATCGCATCGGTTGTGTCACTGCGGGTAATTCAGGTGTGCTGGCAGGCTATGCTGGTTTTGAACTACCGATTGAATCGCACCCGCTTCAGGCCTATGTATCAGAGCCTATCAAGCCAATACTGGACACGGTGGTGATGTCAAACGCTGTGCACGGTTATATGTCTCAGTCAGATAAAGGTGATCTTGTCATTGGTGCGGGCATCGATGGTTATGTGGGATACGGGCAGCGAGGGTCGTTTCCTGTCATTGAACACACCATGCACGCGATTCTGGAGCTGTTTCCGCAAGTGTCACGTGTGCACATGAACCGCCAGTGGGGCGGCATCGTGGATACCACGCCTGATGCCTGTCCCATTATTTCAAAGACGCCAGTGGAAAATCTGTTTTTCAATTGCGGCTGGGGTACGGGTGGGTTCAAGGCAACCCCGGGGTCGGGGCATGTGTTTGCCGACTTGCTGGCCAAGGGTGAACCCAATGATATTGCCAGACCATTTAACTACTGGCGCTTTCGGGATGGCTCTTTGATAGATGAGCACGGTGCTGCTGGTGTGGCTCACTAGCCCTGGTGTCAAGCGATGCTATGTGATGTATGAATTACCACTTGCTACTGCAGCTTGTATTACCGCTCGCATTGCCGCCTGTTATGAACACTGATTTGACATCTGTTTTGTCACCTCGTGGCACCAATGATTCCTCGACCGCCATGAATTTCAACGAACAACGAAAACGTATAACACCATGTTTCTGATTCATTGTCCCTATTGCGAAGAGCATCGTGAAGAAGAAGAGTTTCATGCCGCAGGACAGGCGCACCTGCCACGACCACTGGATCCGGATTCCATGACGGACGAGGCGTGGGGAGACTATCTGTTCTATCGAAAGAATACGCGTGGTGAATACCGTGAATTGTGGGTGCACGCTGCAGGCTGTGGCAAGTACTTCAATGTTGCCAGAAACACGCAGACGTATGAAATCTACGCCACTTACAAAGCCGGTGAGTTTCTGGAATCGAGCAGTGACATGAGCGTTGGTCCTACCGGTTCAGTACTCAATTATCGCAGTGCTGGCAAGGAGGGCAGCTGATGCTCTCGCAAACCCAGCTCAACGCTCAGCAGCGCAACCGGCTTGCCGAAGGTGGCCGCATCAATCGGGATGTGCCTGTCACGTTCACCTTTGATGGCAGGCCCTTGATGGGGTTTGAGGGAGACACGCTTGCATCAGCGTTGTTGGCCAACGGTGTCGATATTGTGGGTCGAAGCTTTAAGTACGGCAGGCCTCGAGGCATCATGACAGCCGGTGTGGAAGAGCCCAATGCCGTGTTGCAGATCGGCTCGACAGAAGCCACCCAGATTCCCAATATCAAAGCAACTGAGCAAATGCTCTATGAAGGATTAGTGTCAAAGCCTGTGAACGGTTGGCCCAGTGCTGAGTTTGATGTGATGGGGCTTCTGGGGCGAGTGGGTGGCGAGCTGATGACGCCGGGCTTTTACTACAAGACCTTCATGTGGCCCAAGTCCAAATGGGAAACCTATGAAAAATTCATCCGCAAGGCGGCAGGCCTGGGCAGTAGCCCGAAGGTGCCTGATGTGGATCGCTACGATCATATGAATCGCCATGCCGATGTCATGGTTGTGGGTGCAGGTCCTGCAGGGTTGATGGCAGCGCTCGCAGCCGCCAGGCGTGGAGCACGCGTTCTTATTGCCGATGAGGGGTGTGAGTTTGGTGGATCGTTGTTGTTCAGTAAAGAGACGATCGATGGCAAGCCCGCCATGCAGTGGGTTAGCGATATGGTTGCGCAGCTGGCTGACAGCCCCCGGGTGACGATGCTGACGCGTGCAACCGTCAATGGTTATCACGATCATAACTTCCTAACGATCAGTGAGCGCTGCACCGATCACTTGAATGATCACGCGCCGCGTGGCCAGGTTCGTCAGCGAATGCACAAGGTGCGTGCCGGCAGTGTTGTGCTGGCAACAGGTGCGCATGAGCGTCCGTTGGTGTTTGCCAACAATGACTTGCCAGGGTGCATGGTGGCTTCAAGCATCTCTCACTACATCAATCGTTTTGCTGTTGTGCCCGGAAACAAGCTTGTGGTTGTGACTTGCAATGACAGTGGTTATCAGTGCGCGTTTGACTGGGCTGATGCGGGGCGCGAAGTGGTTGCCATTGTGGATACCCGCAAATCACCCGATGGTGTAATCTCTGATCTTGCGCTTGAGCGCGGCATCAAGCTGATCACGGGTTCTGCGTTGATTGAGGCGCGTGGGAAGAGGCGCGTGCATGGCGCTATCGTCGCGCCGATAAACGCAGGCGCTACCTTTGTCGCTGGTGATACTCAGTACCTTGAGTGCGACACCATCGCCAGTAGCGGCGGTTGGAGTCCGGCCGTACATTTGTCCTGTCATACCGGTAGCCGTCCTGTATGGTCAGAAGACATTAAAGGATTTGTACCAGGTGCAACAACCGAGCAACGTTGGACAGCGGGTGCCTTGAGTGGTCATCAGACACTGGATGATGTGCTTGGTGATGGGCTGGCAGCTGGCCGAAACGCCGCCAGTGCTGCAGGTGCGGGCAATGATAACAATGATGATTTAATGGTGCCATCTGCCTCCTCTGGAAATCAGACGCGTTGTGAGGCCATGCCGGTGTATCTGTTACCGCACACCAAACCCTGCAGTCGATCGCCAAAGCAGTTTGTGGATATGCAAAATGATGTGACGGCCGCCGGTATCGAGATGACAACGCGTGAAGGCTTTGAATCCATCGAGCATGTCAAACGCTACACGGCGTTGGGTTTTGGTACCGATCAGGGGAAAACCGGCAACATCAATGGCATGGCGATAGTGGCCAAGGCATTGGGCAAGACGATTGCTGAAACAGGTACCACCGTCTTCCGCCCCAACTACACACCGGTGAGTTTTGGTGTCGTTACCGGTGCTCACACGGGCCCATTGTTCGACCCACAGCGGTTTTCACCCATGCACGAATGGCATCTGCAGCAAGGCGCTGAATTTGAGAACGTCGGTCAGTGGAAGCGTCCCTGGTATTACCCGCAAGGTGAAGAGACGATTGATCAGGCAATTGCCCGCGAGCAGTTGGCCACGCGCCACAGCGTGGGTGTGTTGGACGCTTCAACACTGGGCAAGATCGACATTCAAGGCAAGGATGCGCGTGAGTTTCTCGGGCGCGTGTACACCAATGCCTGGGCTAAGTTAAAACCCGGGCATTGCCGTTATGGTCTGATGTGCACGGACGATGGCATGGTGATGGATGATGGGGTCACTGCTTGCCTTGCAGAGAACCATTTTCATATGACCACCACCACGGGTGGAGCTGCAAGAGTGTTGTCCTGGCTGGAAATTTATCATCAGACCGATTGGCCAGAGCTGGAGGTATTTCTCAACAGCGTTACCGATCATTGGGCGACGATGGCCATTGCAGGGCCCAATGCACGCAAGCTGCTGGAGAAGCTTACGGATGCGGATGTTTCAGCTGAAAACTTCAAGTTCATGCAATGGATGGAGGCGACAGTTGCGGGTATTCCTGCCAGGGTGTTCAGAATCTCGTTTACTGGTGATCTGTCATTTGAAATCAATGTGCCAGCGCACTACGGATTAGCGGTATGGAAAGCGGTGTTTGATGCAGGTAAAGAATTCGATCTGACGCCCTATGGCACTGAGACCATGCATGTCTTGCGTGCAGAGAAGGGGTTTATCATTGCAGGGCAGGATACGGATGGTTCGGTGACGCCCATCGATATCAATCACGGTTGGGCAGTTGCGGATAGCAAGCCGTTCAGCTATCTGGGCAAGCGTGGCATGAAGCGCAGCGATTGTGTGCGCACCGATCGAAAGCAACTGGTTGGTTTACGAACCACAGATCCTCTGGCTGAACTGCCCGAAGGGGCGCAGGCTGTCAGAGATCCTACCGAACCCATACCCATGACCATGGTTGGGCATGTGACGTCCAGCTACCACAGTGCCTATCTTGAAAGGCGTATTGCCATGGGCGTTATCAAGGATGGTCTGAACCGCATGGGTGAAAAGGTGTACTTCCCATTGCGGGATGGTCGCGTGATAGAGGCTGAGATTTGTTCCACCGTGTTTTTTGATCCGGACAACCAGAGGCAAAAAGTATGACTAGCGAATCAACGGCTGCTGTCATGGATCAGTATGCGAATCTGAATGCGGATGATGTTGCCGATAAGGTGTTGTCAGGGCTGGCGCATGCACAGTTACCGGAGGTGGGGGGTAGGCCAGCGTCAAGTACGGGTGTATTGCTGGCAGAGCAACCAGTCACGGGCTTGTTGATGCTGCGGGCAACATCTGATGCCAGTGCGCTGAGTGATGCCCTGAAATCACACTGCGGTATTGCGCTGAGTGCGCGATTGCACAGTGAAACCAACGACCCTTATTGCGTTCGCTGGATGTCGCCTGATGCCTGGATTCTATCGTGCCCGCTGAGCGAGGCCTACTCTATAGAACAGGCGCTACGCAAAGCTGTACCCGGACACATTGCCATCGTGAACATCTCCGGCGGTTACAGCATTCTGGAGCTGTCAGGAATCCACGCTCGAGATGTGCTGATGAAAAGCACAGGCTATGACGTACACCCTGATCATTTTGGGCAGGACAAGGTAGTCAACACCACGTTTGCAAAAGCCCAGGTGACGCTGCGAGCTATCGAGGTCAACGACGCAGATGGGCGTTATGAGTTGCTGGTGCGTCGTAGCTTCAGCGATTATGTGTGGTTGTGGTTGCAACGCGCTGCGGCCGAGTATGGGTTGAATGCCACAGCGTCTATTCGCTGAATATCGATGACAACGAAACTGGCGCGAATCATTGTATTCTCACAACAAGCCTTTCATTGCCAAACATCCCATGTCATCTTTATTTACACCTGTATCCGGTTTTGATTTGCCCCGTTTTGCCGGTGTGCCGACGTTCATGCGTCTCCCGCATATCGGGCTGGATGATCCTCGTTTAAAAGAAGTTGATATCGGACTGATCGGTACACCCTGGGATAGTGGCACCACCAATCGCTCTGGTGCACGACATGGTCCACGTCAATTGCGGGATCTGTCGACCATGATACGTGCGCAACATGGTGCGACGGGCATTCGCCCTTTCGAAAAAGCCAATTGTGCAGATCTTGGGGACGTGGCGCCCAACCCTGTTGATATCCAGGACGGCTTGACGCGGATAACCGATTTCTATTCGCGTGTGAAGGAGGTCGGCATTCGCCCGTTGACAGCAGGCGGGGATCATTTATGCTCGCTACCAATACTGCGCGCTTTATCAGCTAACGGTGCACTGGGCATGATTCATTTTGATAGCCACACCGATTTGTTTGACAGTTATTTCGGGGGCAATCGCTTCACTCATGGAACCCCGTTCAGGCGTGCTGTGGAGGAGGGTTTGCTTGATCCAAAGCGTGTCGTGCAGATCGGCATACGCGGAACAGCGTATGACAGTGAAGATCGTGACTTTGCCCAGTCTGTGGGTATCCGAATTATATCGATTGAAGAGTTTTTTGACAGGGGAGTAGCGTCTGTCATGGCGGAAGCACGTGGCATTGTGGGTGATGCTTCCACCTATGTCTCCTACGATATCGACTTTGTTGATCCGACATTTGCGCCTGGCACTGGCACACCAGAGGTGGGCGGCCCGAATTCCTTTCAGGCGTTGCAAGTGGTGCGCGAGTTATTGGGTGTGAATATCGCGGGAGCGGATCTGGTTGAGGTGTCGCCACCGTTTGATGCCAGTGGGACAACAGCGTGGCTGGGCGCATCCATCATGTTCGAATTGCTGTGTGTGATGGTGTAACTGGCACTATCTGGTGGTAGCGACCAGGTATCAACGCTGCTCCATTATTCTGGTGATCCCCAGCCCTGAACATCCAGTGCGACCTTTCCACGGCGAACTGAATAGTCCGTGCTAGTTATCTATTACGTTGGATAAGGTGTTAACAGGGTAAGGTGTATAAATCCAGTCTTGATCCAACAATCAGTGTCAGATCAAATCGAGATCTGTAGTACCGGTTTTGTAGTAACGGTTTCCGCCCAGAGCAGTCCATCTAAAGGTATCTGTAATGCACAATGTGAGGTTAGTTTGCTATGAATATCCGGTTAGCGTCTGACAAGGACTATGATGCCGTCTTGGCGTTGATGAGGCAACTGAATCCAGAGGACCCCGAAATTGACGAGCGACCAGGGAGGCAGCGATTTGCCAGTATATTAGAGGCCAGCGGTTTGTCCATTTATTTAGCTGAAGTCGACGGCAAACCTGTCGCGACTTGCTACCTTAACGTTATCCCGAATCTTACGCGAGGGGGCCGGTCGTATGCATTAATTGAAAACGTAGTAACAGATAAAAATCTCCGGAGAAGTGGTATTGGCACCGCACTGCTTAAAGAGGTGATATCTAAAGCATTTGGCTTTGATTGTTACAAGGTGATGCTGCTTACGGGACGCGACAGTAAAGTACACACATTTTATGAGAACTGTGGCCTAGAGAAAAACAGCAAAACGGCATTCGTCAAACGATCTGCTGGCGAATAGCAGGTATAGGCAAGATTCAATAAATGAGCTGATTAAACTCGTATCTCAAATCCCAGATCAACGTCGCATCCCGCTTGCCCTCCGCTTAAGCCCCAATTTTCAGTTGGTATTTCACGAAGGAGAATTTTCGTGTGATCAGGAGGTATACCTAAAGGCGTCAATCGTTCGACGATTGATCGGTAGAGATTCTTTTTCGCTTCCAACGAACGGCCATGAAAACAGTCAATACTGATGTGCGTATACAATTCAGGATGCTTCTTGCTTGGCGGGCAAGCGAAGCAACTCGGATCATGAGTCATCAACCGTACATTTTTATCGTCTTCAGGAATCTTGAAGGCATCGACGAGTGCAGCGAACACAGCATCTACGATCGCAGATTTGATTCGAGGCTCGTATGATTTCCGGACTTCTATCATCACACTTGGCATTGGACGCTCGTGCACTGGTTACTGCGGACCTTCAATTTTAGCTTAACTGACTGGCATAGCTCCTTAAAACTTTGGTCGAAGACCTATACTCTGGCGGCAGTCTGTAAACCTTGCGATCGTCTGGATTGGGCACTTTGCCGCCAGTCGAATTGTTGCTGGCAGACGGCCCAGAAACTACCCCTCTACCAAGATTTGTCATAGCGACGCTACGTTGTAGGAGCAGTTATGTGATGTTCAACAACAACAAAGCACTCCCGCAGGAGTCTATATAACGGAGTTAATCAGAACCTGTTATCTCAGGCCGAAAGGCAGCACTGGGCGGGAAGCGGGAGTACAAGTTTTGATGAAAACATACACTGCCTGCAACATTAAGTGCCAGCTTCTACGGATAAGGTTGTTACAGATAAGGTTGTTACAGATAAGGCAGTTTCTCAACCCTCGGTTGCTGTGTTATCACATGGTTGGCAATGTCTTCCAGTGGTGCAAACCAGACATCATTGCGTTCCAGAACTTTTTCAAGCCATTGTTCAAACAAGTGCCATCGTGCCAGACGACCTGTGAGAAAGGGATGCAACACAGGCATCCAGAATCCTCCTGTCGCATACGCTGCATCGAATTCTTCAAAAAATGCACGCAGACCCTCAGAGGGTGAGCGTACCGGCATCATGTAGCCGATCTCTTCATAGTGCGCAAAGGGTGGCCAATCGTCATTGCCCCAGTGCGGTGGCATTTCCATAAGCTCGCCTGAGTCCGTCTGCATCAAATAGGGTAGATCGTCTGCCATCAAGGAGCTGTCGTAGAGAAATTTCTGTTCGATCAGACGATCTATCATCTCCTGTGTAATGCTGTACACCGGTGCACGATATCCGCGTGGCATACGACCCGTCATTCTTACATGGGTTTCGCAGGAACGATTGAACAAGCTCTGTTCAATCTCATCAGAATGCAAAGCTGGGTTTTCGTGCTGCCAGGAGTGATGCCCCAGCTCATGTCCGGCTTCAAGTATGGACTCAACTGTTTCGGGGTATCGCTCCATGCACCAGGCTGGCATAAAAAACGACTGTGTCAAACCGAACCGTTTGTAGGTATCAAGAATTCTTGGCACTGCAACCGTCGGTCCATAACGACCCATGGTGACAGCCTGCAGTCGATTATGACCATCCTCAGGCCGGGCATTGCGTATAAGACTATCGGCATCAATATCGAACGTGATGGCGCAAGCGCACTTAGCGCCATTCGGCCACGAAATGGATGTCATGGGTTTCTCCTGTGAGGGGACGCTCAGTGCATGGCAGCACCGCCATCGACGCTATAACACTGACCGGTTATGAAACCTGCGTCAGGCGATGCAAGGAATGATACAACGGCTGCTACGTCAGCAGGGCGTCCTATTCGTTGCATGGGGTTGGCGACTTCCAGCGACTGCTGTTCAGCTGACATGGCTGCAAAGTTTAACAAGCTTGTATCAATGGGGCCCGGTGCGACGCAGTTGACGCGTATTCGTGGTGCCAGCTCGTGGGCCCAGGAGCGACTCATGGAGAGAATGGCTCCCTTGGTGGCGGCGTATGCTGAAGCGTTCCCTCGTCCAAGGTAGGCAAGCTCGGAGGCGATATTAATGATAGTGCTACCTGTTTGCATGTGAGGCAGAACAGCCTGTGTGACAATGAACGGTCCTCGCAGGTTAACCGCATACTGTGCGTCCAGATCGTCAATGTTCAGCGTCTCCAGAGACCCCTCGATCAGAATACCAGCGTTGTTTACCAGTACATCAATGGCACCGTCAGTACTGGCGTTTATCTGAGCGACAGCGGCTTCCACCTCGTTGGCCTTGGAGACATCAGTAAGCAGAGCGTCCGGTGCATCGATTGTCCTGGCATCCAGTGCAAAAACACGCATGCCGTTGCCGCGCAAGGTATCCACTATAGCCGCACCAATTCCGTTGGCAGCACCAGTAACTACGGCGTTTACCATGGTGCTTCTCCGCGATCGATGCCCAGTGTCTGGCCTGTCACATTAGTTGACAGGTTTGACGCCAGATAGATGTACGCGCCGACAATATCCTTGGGTTCCATCAGTCCACCCGGTAATGCCTGTCCGGTTTCAACCAGATCGATGATGGCGGCTTCTGACTGTCCTGAGCGTGCAGCCAGGGTGCGTGCAGAGCGTACCGATGCCTCAGTCCGCACCCAGCCAGGTGCTACCGCATTTACACGGATGGCACGGGGACCAAGTTCTCTGGCCCATGTTTTGGTGAGGCCGATAACGCCGTGTTTTGATGCAACATAAGCGCCGAACAGGGGTTCAGCGACGCGGCCCCAGACTGACGCCGTATTGATGATTCGGGCACCGTCGTGCATGGATGTGAGGGCATGAGCGGTAACAATGCTGGTGCCTACGATATTGATATCAACTATGCGCCGAAACGTTGCAAGGTTCTCGCTGTGAGTGTTTTCAATAGGGGTCAAGCGTTCCAGACCTGCATTGTTCACCAATACATCCAGTTGACCGATCTTTGCCATGACATGTTCTACGTTTTTTTCATCGGTAATGTCCACCTGATGCGGCGTTGCGTTTATATCGGTAGCGACACTGAATACATCCTCTGTTTCTGCAATGATGTGAACGGTAGCGCCAGCCTCGCCAAACGCCTCGGCAATGGCTTGACCAATGCCGCGGCTGGCACCTGTTACCAGAACGCTGCAGCCGTTGATACCTTCGATGCCTTTCATGAATTCTCCTGTGCGGCGGTGGAGCGAACCAGTGCGAGTAGTTGGCTTCGACAGCGGAAAAATGCCTCACTGTCTCGTGTAGCCAGTGACCTCTCACTGCCCAGTTGGCTTTTTATATCTATTTCGTCAAGTACTCTGGCAGGGCGACGTGTAAAAACAATAACTCGATCAGCAAGAAATGCAGCCTCGTCAACATCGTGAGTCACAAAGATAATGGTGCGTGCCTCTTCATGCTGCAATTGCAGCAGTTGTACCTGCAGTACTTCACGACGTTGTGCATCCAACGCCCCGAACGGCTCATCCATTAACAGCACATCAGAGCCTGCCGCCAGCGTGCGGGCAATGGCTACACGTTGACGCATGCCGCCCGAAAGACGATTGGGCCAGGCATCGGCAAACTCTGTAAGACCAACAATCTCAAGGTAGCGTTGTTCACGGGCTTTTTTTTCAGCAAAAGACAGATCCTGGCGGTAACGCATGCCATAAGCGATATTGCCCGCAACACTTAACCACGGGAATGATGAGTACGATTGGAAGACCATGCCACGACGTCTGTCTGGTTTTACAAGCGTTGAACCATCAAGAAGAATACGCCCTGTGCTGATGGACTCCAGGCCACCTGCCATCCGCATGAGTGTCGTTTTGCCACAACCTGATGGGCCAAGAAAGACGATAAGTTCTCCCTGATTTACATCCAGGTCAAAAGGTGCAACAGCCTCAGTGCCGTCCGGGTAGGTCTTTGCGGCCTGTTCAAAACAAAGGTAGCTCATGCCCACAGGTTTCCCATCACGCCGCCAGATAACCGAACCAGCGACGGTGTGCCGCCCGAACCAGCTGATCGGTAAGCAGTCCTATCAGCCCGATGACTAAAACGCCCGCCATGACCTCCGGTGTTTTCAGATACCTGCGTGCCTGCCAGATGACAAAGCCCAGACCACTTTTTGCCGCCACGATTTCTGCGATGATCAGGTATGTCCAGCACCATCCCAGGGCAATGCGCATGTTGTCAACAAGCGTGGGTAGCATCGCGGGTAGCGAGACATCCAGTAGCCGTCGCCACAGGGGAACACCGAGTGTTGCAGCAATTTCATGGTACTCACGAGGCACGCGGCGGACATCGTCTGCTACCAGCAGTACCAGCTGGAAAAACGTTCCAAGCCAGAGCAAGAATATTTTTGTCTCTTCTCCGACACCAAACCAGATGATCGATAGGGGAACCAGTGCTGGCACTGGCAGATAGCGAATGAAATCAATGATCGGTTCCATTGCTGCCCCAAGGATTCTAAAGCTGCCCATGAATATTCCCAGTGGAATGGCCATCAGAGAGGCGAGGGCGAAGGCGGTCCAGACACGCAGGGTAGAGACACCTGCATGCCATAGCAGTTGTTGTTCGGTAAGCATGCTGGTCAATGCCACGGCGACCAGGCTTGGTGGAGGAAGAAATTTTGGCGACACACCGAATGCGCGTGTTGCCAGCTCCCAGATAGCGAATAGCGCCACAACGGATGTTGTGCCAATGGCCAGTTTGAGAGCTGGCCTCATGTTTTCAGTGCTCATCGCTTAGTAATATCGCACTGTGAGTCTGCTGGCGACGATTGGCGAGGTGTAACGACGTGTTTTTGTGCTTCCTAGCGATCCGCACCGTCGAAAAGATCATTGATCACAACGGGTGTGATTTCACTGCTTGCATCCAGGGCTGTATCAGCTGCGCCGAACTCTATATTCAGCTCCATAATCTGGTCGAAGAAGCCGTAGAGGCTGCCCGGTTTGTCAAGCGTACCAATGAAGTCAAGAGCCTCTTCATAACTTGTGTACGCTATCGATGTGTCGATAATCTCAGTGACTTCACTTGCTGTCAGCCCGTAGTGTGGTGCTGCCAGCTCAGCAAAGCCTTCCGGGTTTTCGTTAAAGAAATCCACTGCCCGATAAATTCCGCGCAGGAACTTGGCGTATTTTTCAGGATTGTCGGCTAGGTCATCTTCGCGTGCTGTGATGATATCGATGATAAGGTCGGGTTCATCCTTTGAAGACACGAGAATCTTTGGGTTGCGCTCTGGCACAGCGGTTATTGCTTGAGACAGAAACGGCTCATAAGTGCCAACTGCACTGATGGAATCATCGGATAACACGGCAATAGTGTCGGCTGTAGCGATTTCTCGCAGCTCCACATCGTCCAGTGTAAGTCCTGCTTTTTTGAGCTCCATCTGCAGTAAAAGGCGAGCCGGGATGTTTGGCTCTATAGCAACTGCTTTACCTTTCAGATCAGCAACCGTCTCGATTGTCCCGTCAACGACCACGCCATCACCGCCCAATGAAAGATCGATGGTGCCGATAATAATCCCCGGTGTCTCATCGGTACGCGGCGCACCTTGATGTTCGCCAACGGTTCGCATATCCACATCAATATCACCTCTGTCCATGGCTGCGATGACATTGGCCCGATCGTCTTCAAATCGAAAATCGACTTCCAGCCCTTCTGCTTCATAGTAGCCGAGATCGGCGGCGACCAATGCGGGAGCAAAGCCGACCCATGTTGGTGCGAGCGCTCTGATG
>CAYGSW010000162.1:0-1579 GCA_964352535.1 uncultured Granulosicoccaceae bacterium
TGTGGCTTGATGCCTTGCTTGAGAGAACCAAAAATCGGCGTAGGCAAGGTTTCAACAGCTGCCCCCTTTATAAAATTGGTAATGATGAAATCATCCAGTGAAATGATAAAGGCCAGCAGGAAGCCAGAGAGTATTCCGGGCGCCATGATAGGCAGCAGAACATGCCGAAACGCCTGCCAACGGCTGGCGTACAGATCTTGCGCGGCCTCTTCAAAACTGGATTCGATGCCCTGCAGACGGGCAGCAATGGGTAAGTAGGCAAAGGGAATGCAAAATACAATGTGTGCCACCAGAATGGATGCGTAGCCCAACGTAAAACCAATAGCAGAAAAGAACACCAGTGTCGCAACCGCTGTGACAATTTCAGGCACCATGATGGGCATGGATAACAAGGCAAAGCTGAATGACTTACCCGCAAACTGGCCTCCTCGCACCATGCCGATAGCTGCGGCCACAGCAATGGTGGTTGATGCAATACCGGCAGCCAGCGCAATGGTCAGTGAGTTCCACGCAGCGCTCTTGAATTTGGCAGATTCTACTCCCGTGAAAACCTCAATGTACCAGCGTAGGGAGATGCCACCCCATCGTGTAATGGATGGACTGTCATTGAACGAATAGAGCATGACCACGATTAGCGGTGTGTACAGAATGACCAGGCACAACACAGTCGCACCCAGAAAGCCGGGATAGTGTCTGACATCAAAACGTGTGAAATAGCGTGACATCAGTTGACCTTCGCCTGAGAACGCGCGTACTGCATCAGTACCAACAGCACCATGCTCAATAGAATCATCGAAGCTGCCGCACCGAACGGCCAGTTGCCGGCGTTACCCTTGAACTGCTCTTCTATCAGCGATCCGATCATGAAAGTCTTGGCACCGCCCAGCAGATCAGGAGCGAGAAATGCACCCAGGCTAGGAACAAACACCAGAATACACCCTGCTATGATGCCAGGCTTGATCACTGGCAAAATGATACGTCGCAATATTTGCCAGCGTGTGGCATACAAGTCTGCAGCAGCCTCAGACAACGATGCGTTGTAACGTTCCATGGATGCGTAGATTGGCAGCACCATGAACGGCAGATAGGAATAGAACAACCCCAGTTGCACAGCCATGTTGGTATTCACTAGCTGAAACGGTGCATCAATAATCCCCAGGCCCAGCAACGTCTCGTTCACCGGCCCGTTGTCACGAATAAGAAATTTCATTGACACAGTGCGAATGAGCAGATTGACCCAATACGGAATGGTGATCAGAAACAACCACAGTGAGCGCGTACGCAAGGGTCGGGTAGCCACATAGTAGGCTGTTGGAAAACCAATCAGGAGGCAGAAAAATGTTGCCAGTACTGCTTGAACCATTGAACGAGCAAAAATAGTGATGTATGTCCACTCGATACTCGGTGCTTCATCACCAAACAATCCCCTGTCAAAAACAAACTGGTCATAGGCGGCCAGCGAAAATTCCCAGATGACTCCGCCTCTGAATTCCTTGGTCAGAAACGAATACACCAACATCAACAACATGGGCAGCAAAAGGAAAAAGCCGATTACCGCCCATGAAGGGAGCAGCAACCA
>CAYGSW010000162.1:1589-14148 GCA_964352535.1 uncultured Granulosicoccaceae bacterium
GCCACGCACTGGTGCGAATGTAGAAGAGACTGTCCTGCCGCCTATTGTGCCCGCCATCAGTTCACCAGAAAACGTGCAGCACCGTCTGTCAGACACAAGTCGACGTTTTCGCCGATCCCATGATTTTCAACACTGCTGTTTACGACGTTTTGCTCCCGGACACTAACCCACAGTGTGCTTGCAAGTGAGACTGTGTATCGCCTGTCGGTTCCCAGATAGACAATGTCTTTGATGACTCCTTGAAGCGTCACTTTCTCTGCGTTCGAGTTAGCGTTGGAGTTTTTCTGCAACTGCAACCGCAGTCGCTCAGGTCGTAGTGAAACGAATCCTTTTGTGCCCATGTGAATATCTTCAGATGCGTCCGCAACAATAATATCCCCTGTGTCCAGACGTACGCTAACCGCCCCATCCTGCCGCCCAACCACCTCAGCGTCCAGTAAATTGGTGTCACCAATAAAGTCTGCCACGAATCGATTGGCAGGTTGCTCGTAGATCTGAATGGGTGTACCCACCTGCTGGATACGCCCATCGGACATGACTGCAATACGATCAGACATCGATAGAGCCTCTTCCTGATCGTGCGTAACAAACACGAAGGTAATACCCGTATCGCGTTGTAGCTGTTTGAGTTCCGCTCGCATCTGTTGGCGAAGCTTCAGATCCAGAGCAGACAAGGGCTCGTCCAGAAGCAGCACTTTTGGCTTGGGTGCCATCGCTCGCGCCAGTGCAACACGCTGTTGCTGCCCCCCGGAAAGTTGTACAGGCTTTCGATGGACAAACTCCTGCAGTCTCACAAGCGATACCATCTCTTCAACACGGGTATCAATGTCAGTGGCAGACCAATCGAGCATTTTCAGACCGAAACCGATGTTGTCCGCAACACTCATGTGCGGGAAAAGCGCGTAGTTCTGGAACACCGTATTGATCGGACGTTTGTGGGGCGGAAGATTTTCTATTTCCTCCCCGTACAGAAACAGCAGTCCAGCACTGGTGGGTTCGAACCCTGCAATAATTCTCAGCAGGCTGGTTTTTCCGCAGCCCGATGGTCCCAGCAACGTAAAGAATTCGTTGTCTCTGATTTCCAGATCTATGTGTGACAGGGCTGTAAAACTGCCATAGCGCTTCTCAACTGCCTGAATGCCAACAGCCGTTTTGCCTGCGGGCGAAACGCCATGGCTATCGCCCGGATTGGCTGCAGGTTCGAGATTGTGTTGCACGGATGATGTAGACAGCGTCATAAGACAGTATGCAGCACAGTGTCTGGCAATTTGCCAGGATGCGTTCCAACGATATCTGTAGCGCCACGGTTCATCATAATTCTCTTTTACCGGTTTTCCGATAGTGCAGACAAGGACCCAACCCTAAGACTTGCACAGGGATAACACCGGTGGCAAGCCTTACATTGCATTTGCCAATAAAAACAGCATCAGGCACCATAAGTTACATTGATTGCACTGACAACACTTGCAGCATGACGCCCCCAACCCGAACCCTTGAGCTGCTCGACACGCTGTTATCGTTCAACACGGTCAGCGCGCGCCCCAACATGGATCTGATTTCATGGACAAAGGACCTGCTCGTCGACGCCGGTGCCAGCGTTCAGATAATAGGCAATAATACCGGCACCAAAGCCAACCTGTTTGCCAGCATCGGCCCTACCGACATACCCGGTTTTATGCTGTCCGGGCACACCGATGTCGTACCTGTGGACGGGCAACACTGGACGGTCCCCGCCTTCAGTATGACCCGACAAGATGGCAAGGTGTTCGGTCGCGGCAGTGCTGACATGAAGGGATTTGTGGCCTGCGCATTGAATGCTGCGCTGCAAGCCTGTGAGCTAGACCTTGCCACGCCCTTGAATCTTGCGTTTTCCTATGATGAAGAGATTGGCTGTGTGGGAGTTCGTTCCCTGGTGGATATGCTTGCTGCGGCACCCGTCAGACCGCTGATGTGCATTGTTGGTGAGCCCACGATGCTGCGTGCAGCAGTAGGACATAAAGGCAAGACCGCCTGCCATGTGACGTGCACAGGTAGGGCCGGCCACTCTGCACTGGCGCCAAAAGCACTGAATGCCATACACTTGGCGACTGATATGATCGACAAAATCCGACAACTGCAGACTCAGCTTGCACAGTCCGGTTTTCAGGATGCCGCTTATGAAGTGCCCTACACCACCGTACATGTGGGCAATATTCGGGGAGGCGTTGCATTAAATATCGTGCCAGACACATGCACCTTCGACATGGAAATACGCAACCTTGCCGAAGATGATCCTGAGGCACTACTGGACAAGCTGCGTGCCGAAGCACAAAGGCTGACGACTGTTGCACGTCTGCAGGCTGTCGAAGCTGGAATAGCGTTCGATGTGTTCAATACCTACCCGGGATTACAAACCGACCCTGATTCTGCAGTGGCGACGTTTGTGCAATCACTCACTGAGGACAGCACTCCCATGAAGGTGGCCTTTGGCACCGAAGCGGGGCTGTTCTCTCAGCGGCTTCATGTCCCTTCAGTGGTCTGCGGTCCGGGCTCTATGGATCAGGGACATAAACCGGATGAATACATCGCGATAAGCCAACTACAACAGTGCGATGCCATGCTGGAGAAACTGCTGAAGCATCTTGTACAGGGCCTTTTGTCGACGTAGCTCGCCGTATAGTGCTGCAATTCGTGCGCGGCGAAATATGCACTGAGTCACTAATATCGCCACGACTGTGCATACCTGGGCACTGACTCTGAAAAAGGTACAAGTTGCTGCCGCTAGTTGGCGTACACGCCCAGTGTTCATCACGAAACTGCCTCCGCTTATGAATAACTCGTCCGCCCCAACCTCTGAGCGCCAGGGACGCTATACCTACCTGTACGTATTCAGTCTAGTTCTATTGCTCAGCGTCCTCGCGTTGCAGCCACACATGATGTCCGAGTTTCAACTGACACTGATACCCGCTGTGAACAACGCACAAGGCATAGCTTTGTTCTTTGCCATCATATCGGTAGCGGGCATGGGTGCAGCCGTGCTGGTGCTGACATCGCGCTTGAGAAAACTGGAAGTTGCCCGTGATGCACAGGGCCACGCAGCGCTGCACGATGCATTAACAGGGGCTGCTAACCGGCGGCATTTTGAAATTTTTCTGGACAAGCTGATCAACGATGCTTCGCCGTCGCATGCACTCTTGATGATTGATCTTGACAGATTCAAGCCTATCAATGATCTGTATGGTCATGCAGCTGGCGACGCTTTGCTCAAAGAGATTACGGTGGGATTCAAGCGTCTGGTGCAGCCTGCTGATCTTGTTGCGCGCTTGGGCGGTGATGAGTTTGCCATTCTGCTCACCAATCGATCGAATGCTTCGATTGAGAAAAGCGCGATTGATGTGTTGCAGTTTGTCGCCAGCTACAGACTCAACTGGGAAAACGAACGTCTCAGTGTCGGCACGAGTATCGGCTTAGTGAATATCAATCGCAAGGGGCTGAGCACTAAGGATCTGTTAGCTGCTTCGGATGAAGCGCTTTACGCAGCCAAAGAAGCCGGGCGTGGTGCCATCTACTGCGCAGAACGCAGCAACGCTGAAAACCCCACTACCACGTTCAGACGCATTAACGAACCTGCCGCACAGACAGTATCCAGCGCACGCAGCCACGAACCGGTGGACGGCCGCCGTCAGGAGCTGCAGGGGCTTCTCATGGCTAGCCAGAGCAGCGCAGACAATACCGACCGTCGTCGCGTGCATGGCGCCCGTCGACGTCACGAAGTCAAGCACTGGGTTAGAATTGAACCAACCACCGTCGGTGATGCTGTATCGCCTGGCATGTCGATGCGCGAGCTGTTATCTGATGCAGCAAGCAAAGGCGACGGCGGTGCTGATTTCGCACGCTGGGTGATGGCAATGGCTCTGGATTCAGCATCACGTCTGACACCAGCGGCGCTAGGGCGAATCAACTTTGTGCTGCCCTTGCCCGCGCGTGCACTGGTAACAGTGCCGGGACTGGCAGATGAGCTGATGCGCAGCAATGCTCTGGCACACCTGCCCATCAGACATCTGACTTTCATACTTCACGGCGTTACGTCAGTTTATGACTCAACAATTCTGAAACAGGTGTGTCAGCGACTAGCTAACAGTGATATCAAGCTGGGTTTTGAAATACGGGCCGACAACATCGAAGTACTTGCACCACTACGACACATTGCATTTAACGAGCTGCATCTGGGACGCGAGGTCATCAAGAAACTCAGGCCGGGGTCCACTGACAATGCCACATTGGATGCACTGCTGGCGGTGGTAGAAAGAACAGAGACAACGCTTGTCGCACCAAACATCGATACCCCTGATGAAATGAAATTGCTGATCAACAAGGGCATCAAGCGATTTGCAGGTCCAGTGGTAGGCACACCTGAACCCTTACACAACATCCTGCAACGTCTGGCCACAGAGGAGGCGCATTTGCACTAGGTGATCGTCGATCTTGTTGACAGCGGGCTTCTGGGTGGGTTTCTTGCGTTAACCTGTGAATTCATCGCCGCGGACATCACGGTATACCAAGAATTTGAGATGAGTAAGCGTCAAAGCGCCAGGTGCGTACTCTACGATGAGATATCGATCGAGCGCTTTAGCGCAGAGGAAGTTCGATCCGCCATCACATTGCAACGAACCCACCGCGGCCTTGGCAGCAGCGAAGCGTTCGCTGTTGTTCTTGGTCGACGTTCTGAGGCTGTGCTACTGAGCGATTGTGCCTCAATTCGTCGGGTGGCGAAAACAGAAGGGTTGGATTGTTGCGGTCGTCTGTGGATCATTGTGCAGCTTCAGCAGCGTGCGCATGCGTCAGAGGAGACGTTGAGCAACGCTTTACGACAATGGCGCATGCACTCAGAGGAATCTCAAGGCACGCCAATCACTTCGTCTGCTTGATACCCAGCTGATTGATCAGAGAGACCGCCACTTCACCAAACGCTTTCATCTGTTCGGCAGACAGTGCTTCTTTTTCAATGATAAGTGAGTCAGATTCGTACTTGAACGACGTCGACATCGCGATCAGAAGCAATGTGACAACAGCGCCTCTCGAGAGCACTTTGCCCACCGTTTGTCGCTCATCATTCCACTGTTCCAGGCTTTCAATAATCAAACGTTGCGCAAACTCATCAATTGTTGATAGCGCAACCAGGTAATGTCGTGCGAAGTGCACAGATTCAGTCTCGGCAAGCTTCATGGCGTAGTGCTGTTGTGAGTCTTCGACAAGCAAGGCTATCGCGCCTCCGGTGGTGCTCTCGACGGGCACATCGGATAGCAACGTTGCTGCATCAAAATCATTGATGCCAGCAAGCTGATCGTACAGATGCTCAACAGCGTGTAACACGCTATGGTCAGACGCCAGTGCAATCCTCTGCAGCGCAGTGAGTTGATTCATTGTGTTTTCCTCATCGCCAGTCACCATAAAGACCGAAGGCCCCCCATTCCTCTTCTCGCGATACCGTTACCGCATCCTCCGCCATTGCACCGAGCATTGCTTGACGCCAGGCATCTCCACGGGAAAACCCTTTCCCAAGCCAAGCGCGATAGAAGCGCTCCAGAAACTCCGCCGACAATGGCCAGCGAACATCCCAGTAAGTAGCCATGACACTCGCTGCACCCTTGAGTCGAAGCGCAAGCTCCAGCCCAAGCATATCACCGCCCTGACCAGGTAGAGCGACCCCGGAAACACACGCGTTGAGCGTCACGTGAGAGCCTGTCAGGCATGGAGCGATACGATGAATTTCGGCAGAGGAAAGAATACGATCTTTAGTGGCGCGCCTCGACATTTCTCTCTCAGTCTGCGGCACAAGCAGTCCACCGCGCTCAAAAGCGCCATCTCTATCTGAAGGAAAGAAACCATGGGCATCAATGTGAATCAGCTGTGATTGCTCGAAGACTCCAAGTAGTACCTCATGCACAATGGGACCGTCAAGTCGCTGCAGTTGCCCAATCAGATCTTTGAGCGAGTGTGCAATTCGATCAACTGCTATTGCTTTCGCTTCAGCAAGCTTCTCTTCTACAGGCACCGAAACAAGCAATGCGCTCTTCGGGCGAACGATAGGGCTGACTGCAATAGCTGCCGCTTCAGCAAAACTTGTCACATGCGAAAGAGAGAGTTGGTCAACGCATCGCCCAGAACCCAGTCTGGCGATATGCAGCGGCATCAGTGACACCGGATCGTCTGCTGCGATACAGACATGATCACCCTCTTGAATGTTGCCCATATCCAGTGCAGTCTCAAGAGGCATGACCAATGTGCGCAGCTGATCTGGTAGATCTGTACTGGGTGGACCGAACAACTCACGCTTGCGCCATTGATACGGCGCAAGCCTATCTGCTGAGCGTCGAATGGTTTCCGGATCCAACGCGCATTCCGAGCTCGCCACGTAGCCATTGGCGCAGTACAGATTTAGAAGAATACGAGAGGTGTCCTCAAGCACCGTTATGCCCAGATAGTGCGTATGTTCGCCCAGCTGAGCCTCACAAGCGTATTGCTGATACGGGATCGCGTTTACGCGCATGGCCAACAACGAACGCCCTTTGCGAATCTCGGCCGCTCGAAACACCTGCGTTGGATCGAGCGTCGCAAACAACTCAAACACCTTGGCTGGAAGATCGTAGAAGAAATTTGCAAGTCGTCCTCGATCGTTCTCGTTTGAACAAAGCGCAATCGTCTCCTGCAGTGCATCGAGCAATGCCAAAAAACGTTTTCGTGCCTCGGTATCCTGTTGCGTCTCTTTGGCAAGCAACGCACCGACCCAAAGCAACATCATCCGACCGTACGAATCACCCTGTGCAACACACCAGTTGAGCTGATGATCGATGTTCTTGAAGTCCTCATCCGTGACCAAACCGAGTTCCAGATTCCTGTGTGCCTGTTCAAGCACACGATCAATCACAAGAAGTCTAGCGGTATCCACGCGCTCTAGTCGCACATTCTGAACCCGTAGCATCAGAGCACTAAAGCGACGAAGTGTACCGAGCATTTCATCTCGTAAACTTGTCACCTCTTCTAGTCCGTCGAGCCGAGTTGAGAAGCAATCCAGCTCCTCGATCGCAGATCGAATGTCAGCATCCACAGTGGCAAGATGTTCAGCCTCTGGTGTGGAACGCGCTAAATCTGACTGTATTGCCAGGAGTTTCTCTCTTTGATCGACTACGTTTGAGCGCCAGATATCGACATGTTTCTCCTTGGCTGTCTTTGGCGGTGGCACAACGAAACGACTCTGGCGTGCTTTCGCGACATCCGATTTCGCCATGGCATAGTGAACGATGTGATGAAAACACTCTGGAACGCCATCGATTCGTTTTATCGCCGCATCCAGATCGAACTGACGAACCCGGCCACGGACATCGATGGAGACCGCATTCCAATAGCCTTCATCCTGGACAAGCTCGGTTGAGGAAAGATCATTCACCAACATGCTAATTTTATCGAACCGCGCTTCAAGATACAGAGCATTGGCAAGACCACAGACGAGCGCTCCTTCCACTCGTAGCAGCATGTCAGGTTCCAGTCCAAGCGTTGTCCCTGTGCGCAGTAAAGAGTCAAGGGTGCTGTGCGCAATCGTGGCACCGACGGACGTGTGTGCGCCGGCACAGAGATCATTGGCCAGGCGGATGACACCGAGTGCACGAGCCGCTCGAGTCGAATCAGTCAATAGGCGCTTGATCGTTATCGGATAGGCAGAGAACTCGCCTGCGAGAACCAGCAACCTGTCGAGTGCGATCTGATCAGGCGGATTGCAAAGAATGGCATCGATGTCGATGTCCGCAGCTTTTGCTTGTGGGTTGGTATTCAAGACGTCGCAGTATTCAACAGGCCTTTGTCACCTAACTGTACTCGCTTTGCTAGATCTCTGGATAGGCTAAAAATCACTGACAAGTATTAGCGCTCAATATTTTCCTCTTGCCGAACAGGCACGATCGGCAACACCATCGAGACACCCTATCGTGTGCATAGTGTTGTCAATTTCATCGGGCTGACGTTCACGGGCGTTACACTTGAACCCTCATGGTTATGGAGAGGAACGATGCAATTCACCTTGGCGACGTTCAATATATTTTGGTTATTCGACAATACCGCCCCTCTGAAGCGCTGGGGTGAAAGGTTCCCCGATGGGGGCATTGACGAGAAGATAGACCATATCGCTCAGGCGATTTTATCAATCGGTCCCGCAGGGCCTGATGTTGTCGCGTTACAGGAAGTTGAAGGTCCCATAGTCCTGGAGCCTCTGGTGGAGCGGCTACGCGCTCTGGGGACGGATTACCCGCATTGGTGGTGCAGTGAGACGCTCGATCCGTTTACCGGTCAGAACGTAGCTGTCATATCGAAATTCCCTGCTACCACAGTTCCTGTCCGTCGCCTGGATCAAACAACACTCGATTACATCGATCATCGATAGCGAACCCATGTTGGGAGTCTGGGGAAGTTTCTGCGGGTGGATGTCGAAATCGGTCGCGAGGTTCTGTCACTCTATGTTGCACACTTAAAATCTCAACGCGGTGGTACCCCAGAAACGCGTTTATTGCGTGATGCGCAAGCTGCCATTATTCGGAAACTCTCGTTGCCACGTGTTGAGCAGGGTAACTCCAGTTCACCCTCTTTCGTTGCGATCGTGGGCGATTTTAACGATGTGCCCAAGTCCTCTCCGTTGGATAGAATGCAAGGCAAGTTCGATGTCAGCTATAACCTGACGTCGGCCACGATGACCCTGGATGAGGCCGAGCAATGGACCTATGACTATCGCGGCACCAAACAGCAACTTGATCACATCCTTCTGAGCAAATTCGTCCATGATCGTATGCAGGATTTTGGCATTACGCGAGTAGACGAAGGAACATCCGAAGCAAGCACCTGGTTCGACAGTCCCTCCAACGCATAGAGCGCCTCAGACTCCCCTTTGCTGGCGGCCAGAATCAGCCCGACTGGTGGATTCTCTCCGGGCTTCATCCAGTGCTCACGTGCATAGTTCAGATACAGGTGCATTTAGCCAGCATCAGCGTAGCTAAATCGACGCGCCTTGAGGTCCACCAAGACTAGGCACTTTAGCGTACGGTGAAAAAATATCAAGTCAACTCGAAACCATTGGTCATCCAGCCGCAGTCGTCGTTGACGACCGACAAACGTGAAGTCATCGCCCAGTTCGAGCAGAAAATCGGCCAGCCGCTCTATTAGCGCCTCTTCAAGATCGGACTCTGAATAGGTGTCTTTCAGATCCAGAAACTCGAGCACAAACGGATCCTTGATCGCCTCTCGGGCACTCATCGCATCGCCGGTCACTGGATTCTGAGCACTTGAGAGCATCACAGCCTTGTCCCGAGACAGTGCGGAACGCTCGAAGAACTGGCTGTGGATCTGACGCTTGAGTTGACGCACTGACCAACCGCTGTGAAGTGCTTCAGTCTCGTAGAAACTCCTTGCTGAATCCGATTGCACTCCGAGTAGCGTTACGTACGCCGACCAGGGCAATGGGAAGGCATTGGCCAATTTACCGAGGCCGTCAGATCCCAGTTCTCTACCGGCGAGCAATTCGCCAGACAGTGTCTGGCGAATTCGATTCGCGGGCCAGGCCAAATGAAAGGCTCGCATCTGACGTAGATTCGTTGCGCTAAATGCGCGCCCTAAATTGGACGTCAAGTCCAGTGCCAGACGCTCGATCAGCGCCTCACCTTACCTGCCCGCTCGGCGCCCTGTTGCTCTGTCTCCACGATCCGACGGCCGATCTCCCAGTAGACGGCGCTCATCAATGCGTTGACACGACGGGCGGCCGCATCGCGGGCTGATTCGACCAACGCCACCAGGTCGCGTTGCATGGTGGCGTACATCGGTTCGATGGGCGCGTCGGGGTCAGTGGTTAGGTTCACGATGATATTCCGGCACTCACGCGGCTTTCGGCTCGATGCACTCAGGCTCTTCATTGGTGCTCTTGTTGACGCAGGAACTGACTTCAGTGAACTTCAGTGCGTTGTTGGCTGCCGGTTGCATCAACTCATTTAGCGAGTCTTTTTCATCGTCCTGCAACCACGCCATCGCCGCGTTCTGCGAGACCAGGATCACCGGCATCCGATCATGTACTTTGCTCATGGCTTGGTTCGCTTCGGTGGTAACGACCGACACTTCCGGTTTTTCAGCCTCTTCCTTTGATTCGCGATATATACCTGCAAGGAACATCGCTCCTTTGCCAGCCGGCGTGATGTAGTACGCCGCCTGCAGTTTCCCATTCTTGCGACGCCACTCATAGAAACCGTTGACCGGCACCAATACGCGTTTTTCCGCGATAAGTTTCTTCCACATTCGCGAGGACTATACCTTGTCACTGCGGGAATTCTGGATACGCTTAGTGACTATTTTTCCTGATTTGCCCGGTATCGTCAGCGACACACTCCAACTCATCGAGATGAGTGCCAGCGCTTCATCGTCCTACCACTGCACGACATCCAGCGATTGACTCTAAGTAAATTTAATTTGAGATCAAGCAGATATCTACACATAAAAGTAACATAACCTCCTTTATGTTACCTTATTGAAGTGCCGCAGGCTGTGGCTCAAACGCCAGACAGTGTCTGGCGAATTGCCTCCACGGCTCGGAGACCATCACCGCTGGAGCGACCGCTGCCATGAACAACCTTGCTGTCATCGACACTACCGACTCCATCCCGGCCCGTATCAGCGCCAGCCGCACGCCCGCGCTCTTTGCCGCCTCCGACGCTTGCGAGCGCCGCTTCTGGGAGTTCTTTGCCGCCACCATTCGGAACAAGAACACGCGGCAGGCCTACCTGACCGCCTGCTTCCGCTTCGCCGACTGGTGCGAGGTGCATAGGATCGCGCTTGTGGATGTGAAACCCATGATCATGGCCGCCTATGTCGAGCAGCTGACCGAAGCCTATGCTGCACCGACGGTCAAGCAGCACCTGGCCGCCCTGCGAATGCTGTTCGACTGGCTCGTCATGGGTCAGATCCTGGCCATAAATCCGGCCAGTGCCGTGCGAGGCCCCAAGCATTCGACGAAGGTGGGCAAGACACCGGTACTGACTGCCGTCGAGGCCCGAGCCCTGCTCGACAGCATCGAGACCGACACACTGGTGGGCTTGCGCGATCGGGCCCTGATTGGCGTCATGGTTTACAGCTTCGCTCGTGTGTCAGCCGTTGTCGGCATGACCGTAGCGGACTACTACACACAAGGTAAGCGCTCTTACCTGCGGTTGCACGAGAAAGGTGGCAAGTATCATGTCGTACCGGCGCACCATATCGTGCAGGAATATCTGGATCGGTATATTGCTGCGGCGGACATCGAAGTGGATCGTAAAGGCCCCCTCTTCCGCACGTCGGGTCAGGGGCGACAGATACAATCCCTGTTACCCAAGGGCATGAGTCGGAGGACTGCGCTGCAGATGGTGAAACGGCGAGCGTTGCAAGCGGATTTACCAGGGGAGATCTGCAATCACACGTTTCGGGGTACGGGTATTACCGAGTTTCTTCGCAATGGTGGAAATCTCGAGACTGCTGCACGAATTGCCGGGCATGAGTCCACCCGGACGACACAACTTTATGACCGGACTGATCAGAAGCCCACGCTTGATGAGATTGAGAGGATTCTGATCTGACAAAGCTTAGTTTTTATCCAGACTGCCAAACACGTATGGATCACCACTAGTTGGTTATTTTGGCGCGAACCGCCGAAAAGGTGCAGTAGTGTTCGGGTATCTCTATCCTACTAAATCGCTGATTGTGCAAGGAATGCCTATTTTCAAAGGTTTTTCGCGCGAATTGATGAGACTGACGTGAGTTCTAAAGGGCAATCTGTTGGACCTGATCAAGTATTTAAATTCGCAATGTATAGAATACTTTCGACTGCACTGCGGCGGTATTTGTGTGATTCTGCCGTACGCATAGCATGATTTGGGGCTGATTTGCTGATTCTGCACCTTTCTGGCAGTTTGGGACGAAATAGCCTTCCTTGAAATCACGCCCGGACTTAGCGATCAGTGAAGGGTTGGTGGTGACGCCGTCAAGCAGATCGGACTCGTTCAGTTCCTTGATGTCATCGATGATGGCGGTGTCGGCGAAGAATTGTATGTGTGATCTCCTTGATTAACTTATCAGTGTTCTGGCACGAGCGACAATCGCCTCTGGCGTTATGCCAAAGTGGGCGTACAGCTGCTCGATTGGGCCAGAGGCGCCAAAGCTATCGATACCGATGACATCGGCCTCGCTTGCCACGTAACGAGTCCAGCCGAATTTCCCGGCGGCTTCCACGGCAATACGAGGTGCATCACCGAGTACATCAGCGCGATAGTCTGCGGCCTGTTGTTCAAACAACTCCCAGCAAGGCATCGAGACCACTGCCACCGACACACCTTCAGCATGCAGCTGCCCGGCAGCTTGCACTGCAATCTCAACTTCGGTGCCCGTGGCAATCAGGGTCACATCACGACCATCACCATATTGCGCTATGACATAGGCGCCTTTGGCAGATTGGTTGGCGCTGGACTCCTCTGTTCTCAGTTGCGGCACGCCCTGACGCGACAAGGCCAGCAGGGAAGGAGTT
>CAYGSW010000163.1:0-14059 GCA_964352535.1 uncultured Granulosicoccaceae bacterium
CGAAAACGAGCGGGAAAAACGACTGAAGGCAGCCCCGCCAAAATGGGATTGCTCGCAGCCGAAATATTTTTGCCGCGCAGACTCCTCGCTGCATTTTACGAATTTGCAGCGAGTCTTTGCACTTGACTCGCAAGGATAATAAAGATGACTTGAAGGTCGCGATGAGTCAGGAAGCTGCTGCTTCGTAGCGTCTGATGCCAAATCGCTCACAGGAGCTCTTGAGCGTCTGGACAGCCCCAAGCCCAGGCACGAGCAACCCACTATCCAGCTCAGCCAGCGGCCACAGGACAAACGAACGCTGAGCAATACCCGCATGCGGAATAGTGAGATCCTCGCTGCTGATTCGCTCATTACCGAACAGTAGGATATCCAGATCCAAGGGTCTGGCAACCCAGCGCTCGGTACTGTGCACACGCCCATGTTGACGTTCGATCAACTTGAGCTCGCGCAGCAGTGTGTGCGCGTCCAGATCGCACTCAAACGCACAGACACTATTCAGGTAGTCCGGCTGATCCTGCGGCCCCATGGGCGCTGTCTCGTAAATTGATGAGCTTACCAGTGCTGTGCACCCTGACAGCTCAGCAATATCCTGAACGCCTTGCAGCAGATGAGCCTCTCGATCGCCCAGATTACTGCCAAGCGCGACAAAGACTCTGGTCATGACGTTGGGGTAGCCCCCTTGTCCCCACCGGGCTTGCGCCTACGCCTGCGCCTGCGCTTCTTTTTTGCAGGCTCAGGGGCCCTCGCTGAAGCGCTCTCATCACCGGGTGCTGGATCAGCACCGATATCCGATGGCCAGATATCCATCACCACAGGACGTTTGGCAGCTGCCGCCGCTCTATCACCCTCAGGCAAGGTCTGCACCTTCGTCCACCAAGCAGCAGAGTCGCTCAGGCGATCGTCAATGGTGGCACGCAAACACAGAAAATCATAGGCTGCGCGAAACCGTCTGTCTTCCATCAGCTTGAGCGCTCGAGCACCGCGCAGCCGTTCAAGGCGAGGCTGCATCTGCCAGATCTCCTTCATCGGTCCAGAAAAACGCCGGGGAATGGATATAACGCGCAGCTGGGTTGAGAGCACGGAGTCAGCCGCCAGATGCAAGGCATCAGTGATTGGCATACCCTTGCGACTATCCTGCATGGCGTACTCCTCCACATCTGGCCACAGCATGAACGCCAGCAGATAGGCGGGCGTAATGGGCTTACCCACAGCCACCCGCTTGTCCGTGTTGATTAGCGCGGCATCGATCATTCCTGCCAGCTCTGGTGCACCCGCTTTCAAGCGTTTATCGAGTAACGGAAACAGGTAGCGAAGAAGATCGTGCTCACGAATAGAATGGAAACTGCGTAACGCGTAGCCCCCCTGAAACAACTTGAGAACCTCTTCGAACAGACGTGCAGGCGGCGTGGCTTTCAGTTCGCTGGCAATCTGTTCCATCGCAGACAGCGTTTGCTTGTCGATAGCGAACTCAAGTTTTGCCGCAAGCCGGACCGCTCGCAGAACACGTACCGGATCCTCTGCACAACGGGTCAGGGGGTCGCCAATCAATCGAAAAACGCCCGACTCTAGATCAGCAAGACCGCCTACATAATCCACCACGGAGTCATCGGCAATATTGTAGTAAAGCGCATTAACGGTAAAGTCGCGTCGGTAGGCGTCCTCCTCGATAGAGCCGAAAACGTTGTCACGCACGATGCGTCCTGCTTCGCCTATTTCACCTCCGGCACCCTTGCTGTGTGCGGCACGGAACGTGGCAACCTCGATAATTTCCCGACCGTACACAACATGCACCAGCCTGAATCGTCGGCCGATGATGCGCGAGTTACGAAACAACGACCTAATGGTTTCCGGACTGGCATCGGTTGCTACATCAAAATCCTTGGGCTTCAGTCCGACCAGCGCATCACGAACCCCACCACCAACAAGGTAAGCCGAATGACCTGCCTCGTGCAGTTTATCCAGAACCTTAAGCGCAGATCGACCGATGGCCTTGCGTGTTACCGAATGTTCACCGGCTGGCACAATCAGGACCTCTGGCATCCTGCCCGCTTCGGCCGCATGACCTGCCGCTGCTTTTTTACTCAACAGCGAACGTCCCTTGTGCATGGCAGCGCGTGACAGTCCACTCAGTTTCTTCAGCAATCCGTTCTCCGTGTATCAGTCATCTTGGTCAGAGTCCGATGTGTCGTTCAGGTTCTGAAACCTGATAATCTGGCGCCTCTGCTTTTTGGAAGGGCGACCATCGCCTGCCAGTCCCACACGGGCGATGGAATCGCTACGCAGTCTCTCACGCAGACTCTCCCTGGCATTAATACTTTGGGCTGATTCCTCATAGAGTAATGCAGCCTCGGATGCCGGTCGTCGCTGATCATTCAGACCCAACACCTTGACGTGGAACTCATAAGGCACTTTTTCAATGGTAACCTCATCACCTATCAAAACCAGACGTGAAGGCTTGATGCGCTGGCCACCCACACGAACATGGTTTTTGGCAATTGCCTCGTTGGCAATAGAGCGAGTTTTGTAAAAACGAGCAGCCCAAAGCCACTTGTCTATTCTGACTTTATCTACCATTGGCCTTTAATCAGGAATTACGTAATGCAGTGTTATATCTATCGAAGCTCAATAAAAGAAGGACTTTATGTCTATCTTGCTGAAGAGGACGGAATCGACAAACTTCCTGTTCCAGTACGTAAACAACTGGGTGTTCCAGAATTTGCGATGAGCCTGGAACTGAGCGTTGAGCGCAAACTGAGTCAGGAAGATACCGCTACTGTACTGGAAAACCTGGCCAGCCAAGGTTTCCACATACAAATGCCCAGAGATGTTGAGCAGTTACTCGCTTCAATAGCGCACGAAACCTCGCTTAAACAACCCGGTAAAACCTGAACAAATTCAGGGCTGCTGGTGGTTGTTCATAACTGCTTATGGCTCCCTCGGGACTACGCTCCGGGCAGCCTTCACAGCTGAGTTTGTCGTCAGGGTTTTGGAGCCGTCTGCAACGGACCCGGTTGAGAGGCAAACCAGGCCGCAAGATCTTCTATATCTTCATCCGAGAGCTGTGCTGCAAAACCTGCCATGATCGCATTCTCCCGTGATCCGTCCCGGTAACTTCTTAGCGCATGTTCCAGATAGCTGGGATACTGACCCGCAAGGATAGGGTTACTAGCGATGTCTGATACACCGTTGGCACCATGACAAGCAGCACACGTGGCTGCCTTCGCTTCGCCAGCGGCTGGATCACCGGCCTGTGCGTAACCGACAGGTAACATAACAGCCAGCAGCAGAGCAGTTGTGTTGAGTTTCTTGATCATCAGTTTGAAACACCTTGAGCGGCAAACCAGGCAGCAATATCTTCAATATCCTGATCGCTCAGTAAAGCTGCGTTTGCCTGCATGGTGGGGTGAGAGCGAGTTTTGGCACGGTAAGCCTGAAGCGCAGCCACCAGGTACTCGGCATGCTGCCCTGCAATGCGAGGTACATGATAAGAGGGGTAGGTATTTACGTAGTGCTTGACCCCATGGCAACCAAGGCATGTGTAAGCTTTCCCCCCCCCTGCTGCCACATCACCAGCAGCCTGAGCACTACTAGCGCCTGACACCAGCAACAAACAGATTGCACCCTGAAACAGCCGCTGCGACGTTGAACGCATTGCTCCAACCCATCGGCTACCAGCTCTTTTACGCGAAGATATCATCAAATATTCTGCACCAAATGCTCTAACAATAACGGCAGCACCATACCGGCGCTGCCGCACTTACCTAATTCTAGCTGTTGAGATCACTACAGCCAACCGTTGATTGATTTTATTCCCGGTCAAATCAGAGCCAGCGACTGCCAATACGTTAATTTTACGCCTTCAGAGCGATAAACATGTCGTTCATACGCTTGACGAATCCGGCACTGTCTTCCAGTTGCCCGCCATCAGCGAGCAATGCCTGATCAAGCAATAGATGCGCCCAATCCTTGAAACGCTCATCGTCTTGCTCGGAATCCATCAACTCAAGGATCGGGTGCGTTGGATTAACCTCAAGAACCGGCTGGGTTCCCGGCAACTCATGCCCCGCCTGCTTGAGCAACTGCTGCATATGTAAGGCCATGTCATGCTCCCCCATGACCACGCAGGCAGGTGATGACGTTAAGCGGGTTGACACCTTCACATCACTGGTACTTTCGGCCAACACTTCTTTGATTCGCTCAATCGTGGGAGCAACAGCCGCAGCCTTCTTTTCTTTCTCGGAACGCTCTTCATCAGATTCCTGATCCACGCCTTCGATGGCGGACAAGTCAAGATCACCCTTGGCGATCGATACGAATGACTTGCCCTCGTACTCGTGAAGGTAAGACATCATCCATTCATCAACGCGATCATGCATCAGCAGGACTTCGATCCCCTTATCGCGAAAAACCTCCAGGTGTGGGCTGTTCTTGGCAGCAGCGTAACTGTCAGCTGTGATGAAGTATATTTTTTCCTGACCCACTTTCATGCGCGCCAGATAGTCGTCAAGGCTGGTGTGCTTACCTTTGGTCGATTCATGTGTGGTATCGAAACGGTACAGCTTGGCGACCTGTTCGCGATTGGCAAAATCCTCACCCGGCGCTTCCTTGAGGCAATTGCCGAATTCGGACCAGAATTCTGCGTATTTTTCTGGCTCTTTTTCTGCCATCTTTTCCAGCAGACCCAATACGCGTTTGACGGATGCACTGCGAATTGACTCGATGATCTTGTTGTTCTGCAGGATTTCTCGTGAGACGTTTAGCGGCAGGTCGTTACTGTCAACAAGACCACGTACGAAACGCAAATAGCGCGGCATGAGCTTTTCAGCCTCATCCATGATGAACACGCGCTGCACAAACAGCTTGATGCCATTTCGTTGATGATTGCCCTCGTAGAGATCAAAGGGGGCTTTCTTAGGCAAGTACAGCAGTGAAGTGTATTCCTGGTTGCCCTCCACCCGGTTGTGAGCCCAAATCAATGGATCTTCAAAATCGTTGCACACTGATTTGTAGAAGCTGGTGTACTCCTCGTCACTGATCTCTGATTTGGGACGTGTCCAGAGTGCTGATGCGTCATTGACTTGCTCAAGCTTCGCAGGCTCTGGAATGGCAGATTCTTCACCCTCTGCAGGTTCGGGTACGGGCGGCACGTCACCCAGCATCATAATGGGAAAGGTTATATGGTCTGAGTATTTCTTGATGATATTGCGCAAACGGTAAGCACTCAGGAACTCGCTGCTTTCATCTTTGATGTGCAGTGTGATTTCGGTGCCGCGTGTGGGCATCTCCACTTCGGTGAGTGTGTAGCCACCACTGGCATCTGACTCCCAGCGGCTGCCCGAAGATGCAGGATCACCCGCCTTGCGCGTGGTCAATATGACGTTGTCTGCCACGACGAAAGCCGAGTAGAAACCAACACCGAACTGACCGATCAGCTTTGCATCCGTTTTCTGATCCCCAGTCAGTGACTCGAGAAACTGCTTTGTGCCGGACTTGGCAATCGTGCCGATGTTGGCTATGACCTCTTCCCGGTTCATGCCAATACCGTTGTCTCGAACCGTGATGGTCTTTGCATCTTCATCCACACTGATAACGATGCGTAATTCAGCATCATCCTCAAGAAGCGACGCATCTGCGATGGATTCGAATCGCAGCTTGTCACAGGCATCCGAGCTATTTGACACCAGCTCGCGGAGGAAAATTTCCTGATTGCTGTACAAAGAATGGATCATCAGCTGCAGCAGCTGATTAACCTCTGCCTGAAACACCATTTTTTCGCCGGTGGCTTCAGTCTTGGTTGGTTCCTGGGATGTGTCGCTCATGCGCAAAGTCTCCGGCTACAGTTCACCGCCACCAGTGTAGGCGTAGGTTTAGGGTTTGTAGATTGTCTATGTCTAATTTGGCTGTTCAGGCGGGTATTTGCGTTCGCGGCCTGCAAACAGCCCCCGCCCGGCTGCCGTTCGAAGAAACATCGGGACGCATGCCCTCAAAATCAAGAGTTGTCGTCTTGTAGCGCATCCTGATACCGGCTGTTAACCGTTATGTTTGAGATTCAGACAAGCGCACACAGCAACACCTCAGCACGTTCGACTGAGGCGTTGCAGTTTCGATCATACGGAGCTGGCTTCTTGCAAGAACGCTAGAAGCCTCTGAGCGAGGGAAGCTTACAGCTTTTCCTTGATTCGGGCTGCACGACCTGTTAGGCCACGCAGGTAGTACAACTTTGCCCGACGCACATCGCCGCGGCGCTTTACTTCAATGCCAGCGACCAGAGGGCTATAGGTTTGAAAAACTCGTTCTACACCCTCACCGTGAGATACCTTGCGCACGGTAAACGCCGAGTTGAGTCCGCGGTTACGCTTGGCTATACAAACGCCTTCGAATGCCTGAAGTCTCTCACGATCTCCTTCGCGCACACGCACCTGAACTACTAAGGTGTCACCGGCGGCGAACACTGGGATCTCTTTGCCCATTTGTTCGGCATTGATTTCGTCGATGATCTTGCTCATGTCTTTACTCTTTATGTTGCCTGAACCGGCATGAACCCCTCTTGACTAAGAGCGAGCAGCCGTAAGACTTGTTAAAAAAATCTTGTCTTCATCCGTCAGCGCTGCGTGTTCGAGCAGCTCTGGTCGGCATTGCCATGTTTTCTCTATTGCTCTCTGACGACGCCAGCGAGCAATAGCCTTATGATCTCCCGACAGCAGCACTTGCGGAACCTTCGAACCATGATGGTCTTCAGGACGCGTGTAATGCGGGCAATCCAGCAATCCAGCCTCACCGAACGAATCTTCCTCCGATGACATTGGATCCCCAAGCACTCCCGGCTCAAGGCGCGTTACCGCATCGATAATCGCCAAAGCCGCAAACTCTCCTCCACTGAGAACAAAATCTCCCAGTGATACTTCCTCATCTATCACGCTCTCAATGACGCGCTGATCAATCCCTTCATATCTGCCTGACACCAGAATCAGAGACCCATGGTTTTGCCATGTACGTGCCATACCCTGATTGAATACCCGCCCCTGAGGGCTCAAATACACAACCTGCGGCTGACCAGGTACTCGCGCCCGGAGCGACGCAATTGCATCGGACAAGGGCGCAGGCTTCATGACCATTCCGGGTCCTCCCCCAAATGGCCTGTCGTCTACCGTTCTGTGTCTGTCTTTTGTAAAGTCTCTCGGGGTTTCCAGAGCTACTACCAGTTGGCCAGCCGTCTTCGCCCGACCGACAACACCCACCTGGAGAGCCTGTTCGATCATCTGCGGAAACAACGTGACTAAACCGATCTGCACCTCAAAAATCCGGATCCCAATCGACCGTGATAATCCTGTCATCCATGTTCACTTCCCTGATGACGTCCGGCACCAGCCATGGCACCAGAATTTCCTTGTCTGACGTTCGCTCGTGGTCGCGTTGATCCGTGACAACCACTACATCATTGGCTCCTGTCTCAAACATCCGATCTACAGGACCAACATCAGTACCGTCAACCAATCTGACCTGCATCCCAACCAGATCGGTCCAGTAATACTCATCTTTCGTCAGTTCCGGCAGATCTGATCTGTCAACGGCGATCTTCACGCCGACATACCGACTGGCTTGCTCTGGAGTAGAGACGCCTTCTATCTGAGCGACAATTGTCTTACCTTGTGGTCTTCCTGTAACCACCTTGATCTGACTCCAGACACCATTCTGCTCGATCCACCACTGCTCGAAGGAGACAATATTTTCGCGCGGGTTTGTGTCCGAATGCACTTTAACCCACCCTTTCAGGCCGGATACACCTGTGATGTGCCCAAGCAGTATGCGCTCGCTGCCTTTGTCTACCACAGTGCTGATTCTATCGGATCAAACATCAGTTTCAACACTTGTGGCCCTTGCAACATGTGCCAGGCCACACCTTCAGAAATATATCAACAACCAGAAACGATGATCAAGCAGCTGCTGCAACGGCCTTGCGGTGATCCTTAACCAGTTTCTTGACGCTGTCGCTCATTTGCGCACCAACACTAACCCAGTAATCAACACGCTCCAGATCGACCAGCACTTCAGTGGCTCCGCCACGTGCTACCGGGTTGTAGTAACCGAGACGCTCAATGTAACGACCGTCGCGACGGGCGCGGCTGTCAGTTGCAACCACGTGGTAGAACGGCTGCTTCTTGGCACCGCCGCGTGAAAGGCGAATTGTGACCATGGGACAAGACTTCCAAAATTGATATTACAAAGCTGACACGCGAACGCTCAGCTGGAGGGTAACTCCCAATGATACGCAATTTTCTGTTTCACGCCAACTATCGCTGCACAAAAAATTACATACGACGAACCCGACCCGGCCTTTCAGTCTCCACAACCTTTGAACACCTGCTCTTCAGGTTTTATGGAAAACAAGGACGCTGGGAGCGGGAGATCAGTTAACCTCGAAGCGTGTAACGCCATACCAAGTAGTGCCGTCCTGTTCCAGCGTGTTCTCCGACACTTGCCAGAACCGCTCCGGATCGAGGCTGACGCGAGCGATTACCCTGGCGTAGTGAACACCGGGCTGAAAGTTCAACGTGTTAATACGCACCTCAGGATTTTCAGCGTCGTCACGGATACCCTGCATTAGCAGCACGATGTTTTCGTCCGCAAAGTCGATGGCGGTGGATACCTGCAGGTCGTAACTGATTTCGTGTCCGGTAACATCGAATGCAGCTCGCCAGGAGAACACCCACTGACCATCCTCTAGTACAGGCTCTTCAAGCTCTGGCGGCATCGGCACACTGAACCGTGTGGCAATCGCATCATGATTGTCCGCCACATGTTGAGGGAATGCAGCCACGGCAAACGGGTCGAAACTGGAGCCGAAATCAACGTCTGGTGATCGAACGACATAAGGCTCCACACTGGCTAGCAACTCACTTGCCCGTTCGCTAATCAGTGTATCGGTAAGGTAGTCCCTGCGAAGCTGGTCTGCCTTGTCGAGAATCTTTTGATGTATACCCGGCTGTCTGTAATAGCGGTTATGGAAGTCGCTTTTGATGCCGCGAGCGTAGCCGTAAAACAAGCGTCGCTGCAAGTCCTGGTTGGCAAAGCTATCGGCGGGTGGCTCGATCTCTTCGGCCAGGGCGCCGTCGTAGTCCCAGGGCAGAAAGTAGAATATGTCGCTACCAGCCCGGTTGTACAATATGAGGTTGTGTGTGATTGCATCGGTCTGATGCAACAACAGGTTCACCGTCATCCAGGTCAGTACATTCTCCCGGTCGAAGTACTGATCGAGCACCGAATCGAAGTCGCGTGTCGGATCCTGCATGGCTTCGAGCATCTCTACCAGCTTGCGGTGATCTTCACCTGCCTCGATCTCGAGTGAGATCTCGAACCGATCCCTGTCAAGCGGCTTGCCATTGTCATCCACCTGAGTGTTGCGTAGATCATCATCGGTAAAGCGAAAGAAACCAGCCTTGTAGAGGTTGTCGTCTCGGCTTAAGCCACGCTTATCCAGATAATTACTGCCAGGTGCTTCTATGTGGGTGAACAGGCCATAGTCCACTGGGCCATTGCCATCATCGATCCACAGATTGACAAACTGCGTGCGCGAGCTTCTGAGATGAGGAATGCCGCTCATCAGATCGAATGCCAGCTTATTGCGTATCCGCGTCTTTTCAAATGGGTGCTTATTAAGCAACAGCGAGCGCTCGCCACGCCAGAGGTTGTTCTTGTTATCCAGCTTGATGGCAAACGATTTTTGAGCAGCTGTGCGCGTCGTACCACCACGCTGCCGCATGGTGGCGTTGCTGAACTGCCCGTCATCGGGGAAGTCGTCACTGATAAGGTGTACAGGAATGCGCACGGTAAACGCATCCTTTCGGTTGGTATCGGCAATGACATCGTCGAGGGTGCATCCCGAATCATCAGCCTCGGTGCAATTGCCCCTTTTGGTGCGGGTACGCACATCCACGCGGATGACATCGACCGTACCATAGCCATCGCTCTGATAAAGCCTGGGATCGTCGATAAAGGGTACGCCGTCCTGAACTGGCAATGCAGGATCTACAGTAACTGGTAATACAGGATCTACAGTAACTGGCGTTGTATCAGGATCGACGTTGACAACCGTGGTGTCTGGTCTATTATCGCCAACGTTATCTGTTCCGGAGCTTTCGCCGCAAGCAACCAGGAAAAGAGATAGCACGATAGGCAACATAAGTTTTGCCAGCACAAAATAATCGCGCTTGAGTCCTGGTGTGTTCATAGTGGGTGCTCTGGTTTAGTGTCGCGGTTGGCAACGCCGGTTAGCGTACGACCACGGGTATCCTTGTATGTTACATATTAATACTGATTACATACTTGCAATGCAAGGGTAAGAATACGAATTTGCGACTCCTTGCAAGTTGGGCTGTTCAAAGCTGCCGCGCTATTCGGTCATGGTAACTGTGCTTATGGCAGGTACATAGCCCATGCGCGGTCGCGCTACAAGGAGACAGCGCAGCGATAAGAAAGAACCATGACCGGTGTGATCTATCTCGGGGAACGCTAAACCGCGAATCGCATCACTATAATTGTATTGGAGCTTGTCCGAGCATAAGCTGATCGAGCCGAAGGCGCCCCCCCGAGAGCACGATATTTGGCGGGGCCGCCTTCGGCTTCGATCGTTATTCTCGGACAGCCTCCTAGTAGTCCGTCAACCCGAAATATTAGGATTCAGAGTTCACCAGCCGCCACCCTGACTGCGTTACGTTTGTTCGACGTATGCCCAATACGCCTTCACAAACGCGCCTTGCAGGGCGGCGGCTGGTGAACTCTGAATCCTAATATTTCGGGTTGACGGACTACTAGTAGGCCAAAGAGCTTGCCAACCAGCGCTCTGAAGTCTCGAGAGACTCATCGCGTCGCGCCACGTAATCCTCAATCTGGTCACGGGTCACCTTGCCCAACCCAAAATACCTACTTTGCTCATGAGCGAAGAAAAACCCACTGACTGATGAAGCCGGCAGCATCGCCAGACTTTCAGTCACGCTGATGCCGGCATTGGCCTCCGGATCCAGCATGCGCCAGATGACCTCTTTCTGACGGTGATCCGGATTGGCAGGATATCCCGGAGCTGGACGGATACCCTGATAACGCTCTTTTATCAGCTCATCGCTCTCCAGCGATTCATCTTCCGCATACCCCCAGTAGTGCTTGCGGACTCGTTCATGTAGGTATTCTGTAAAAGCTTCGGCCAATCTGTCAGCCAACGCCTTGGCCATGATGCTGCTGTACACATCGTTCTGCCGATCAAATTCTTCTACCAATGGATCCAGTCCCAGTCCAGCGGTCACGGCGAACATGCCCAGATAATCTTTGATACCAAGATCTGCGGGTGCCACAAAATCAGCCAGACTCAGATTCGGACGACCGTCAGGAAAAGCACGTTGCTGCCGCAGACAATGAACAATCTCCGTCGGCGGCTCTTCTGCACCATTGCCGTATATCGCAATGTCATCCGTGTTGATGCTGTTTGCCTCAAACAGGCCAATCACACCCTTCGCGCTCACTTGCCCATCGTTGATGAATTTCCCGAGCATCATTTGTGCATCGTGAAACAGTGACTGCGCCTCCTCGCCAATGGTGGGATCTTTGAGAATACGGGGATATTTGCCCCGCAACTCCCAGGCATGAAAGAAGGGTGTCCAGTCGATGTAGTCCACGAGCATATCGAGTGAAACGTCGTCAATCACGGTAATACCCATATGGGCTGGCCGGGTTATACGCGACATCTGCCAGTCAATCTGCAACCCATTCTCGCGTGCCCGCGCTATGTCCATGAGCTCCACCTGACTGGTTTTATCAGCAAAGCGTTTTTTGTAGCGCTCATAGTCCTCGGCGAGCTCGGACTCAAACCGACCACGCTGATCTTCGCTCAACAATGAACTTGCTACCTGCACACAACGCGAAGCGTCCACCACGTGGACTACCGGTTGCTCATAGTTGTCACTGATCTTTACGGCTGTGTGCATGCGTGAAGTTGTCGCACCTCCTATCAGCAATGGCGTGGTGCAGCCTTCTCTCTGCAGTTCGCTGGCCACATGCGACATCTCCTCAAGCGATGGCGTGATCAGGCCAGATAGTCCGATAAGATCAACCTTGTGATCTTTAGCTTCCTGAAGTATGCGACTCGCTGGCACCATCACACCCAGATCAATAACTTCGTAGCCGTTACACTGCAGCACCACGCCTACGATGTTCTTGCCGATATCGTGCACATCTCCCTTCACGGTAGCCATTAACACCTTGCCTGCACTTCGAGAGCCTTCCGCGTCTTTCTCCATATAGGGCAACAGATGGGCAACAGCCTTCTTCATGACGCGTGCCGACTTAACCACCTGCGGCAAAAACATCTTGCCCGCACCAAACAGGTCGCCCACATGATTCATACCGTCCATCAAGGGCCCTTCAATGACATCGAGCGGCTTATCCATGGCGAGCCGTGCCTCTTCGACATCCAGCTCGATATGACTGTCTATACCCTTAACCAAAGCGTGATTAAGACGTTCGGATACCGGCAATTCACGCCAACCGTCGTCTTTTTGAGCAGCCGCCTGATGTGTGCCGCGATAATTCTCTGCCAGGTCAATAAGGTTATCGGTGGCTGCATCAGTGCGCGCAAACACAGCATCCGTTACCGCCTCACGCAGATCATCGGGTAGCTCTTCCATAACCGCCAACTGACCAGCATTGACGATACCCATCGTCATACCGGCCTGTATGGCATGGTACAAAAACACAGCATGAATCGCTTCACGCACTGTGTTGTTTCCTCTGAAAGAGAATGAGACATTCGATACACCACCGCTTACCTGCACTTGCGGCATGGCAGCACGAATCTGTCTCGTGGCTTCGATAAAGGCAATACCGTATTCGTTATGCTCATCAATACCCGTTGCAATGGCAAAGATGTTCGGATCGAAAATGATATCGCGAGGATCAAAATCCAGTTTACTGCGCAAAAGATCATACGCACGCTGGCAGATGGATACCTTTCTTTCAATCGTATCAGCCTGACCCTCCTCATCAAATGCCATAACAACAATGGCCGCACCATAACGCTGCGCAAGACCAGCCTGGCGAAGGAATTCTTCTTCGCCTTCTTTCATGCTGATGGAATTGATGACACACTTGCCTTGCAAACAATGCAAGCCTGCCTCTATCACCGACCACTTTGATGAATCGATCATCACAGGCACACGACAGATGTCAGGTTCAGCGGCAATCAGGTGCAGGAAGCGTTGCATGACGGCAGCTGAATCCAGCAATCCTTCGTCCATATTGACGTCGATGATCTGAGCACCATCATCAACTTGTTGCCTGGCAACGTCCAGTGCTTCCTCGTATTTCATCTCCTTGATCAAGCGCAAGAATTTTGCCGATCCAGTGACATTGGTGCGCTCGCCAACATTGACGAACAGCGACTCATCGTTGATATTGAAAGGCTCCAGCCCCGACAGACGACACGCGCCAGCAAGCTCGGGCACCTTGCGTGGACTTTCCTGCTCCACTATCGCTGCAAAGGCCTCAATGTGCGCAGGGGTTGTCCCACAACAGCCACCAATCATGTTGATGTAGCCACCGCGCACCCAATCGGCTATCTCTTCGGCCATTTGTTGCGGCGACTCGTCATAACCACCGAAGGCATTGGGCAAGCCCGCATTCGGATGCACACTGACGTAGGTGTCTGCAATACCTGAGAGTTCCTGGACATGTTCACGCAATTGTGCGGGGCCCAGAGCGCAGTTAAGACCAATGAAAAGAGGCTTTGCATGCCGCACTGAATTCCAGAAAGCCTCTAGCGTCTGTCCAGACAGTGTTCGCCCGGACGCATCGGTAATCGTGCCTGAGATAGCGATAGGCAGACGGAAGCCCCGATCATCAAACACCCGGTTGACGGCAAATATCGCTGCCTTTGCGTTCAGGGTATCGAAGATGGTTTCTATCAGAATGATATCAACGCCACCTTCCATCAAGGCATCGCAGGCCTCGTAGTAGCTGGCATCAAGATCGCTGAACGTGATGTTTCTAAAACCCGGATCCTCCACCTCAGGCG
>CAYGSW010000164.1:0-8553 GCA_964352535.1 uncultured Granulosicoccaceae bacterium
ATCGTGTGCTGGGCACGCTGGCGCCATTGGGTGAAGACCCGCAAAGAGCCTATCTGCTATTTGAAGCAAATGAAGAGCATGCTTCTGCGTATGCAGGCAGTCAGCTGGCGCGGCTGTTCAGTTTGTTGTTGCTGGTCAGTGTATTGGCGGGTTGTGGCTTGTTGATCTTTGCCTTGGTGCTGTCGTCACGTATCCGCCAACTATCGCATCAAGCGCAGCAGGCGGTCAGTGTTGATGGTCGGGTCAAGGGTCTGGTGGGCAGCGAGGCACAAGATGAAATTGGCGATTTGTCGCGCAAGTTGTCAGCGTTACTGTCCCGGTCTGCGCAATACACGCAGCACCTTGAGGCGTTGTCCAGTCGACTGTCGCATGAGCTGAGGACCCCCTTGTCAGTTGTGCGTACCTCGCTTGAAAACCTTGACAGGCAATCCCTTGACGAGGAGTCAGGCGTATTGATTCGGCGTGCAGAAGGTGGGGCCGATCAGCTAGGTAGAATCATCAAGGCGCTGATTGATTCCACCCGTCTGGAGCAGAGTGTGCAGAGTGCTGATGCTGAGGATGTCGATCTTGTGCGGTGGGTGCAGATGTGTGCAGAGGTGTATCAACAAATCCACCTTGATGTCCGGTTTAACGTCCAGGCAGAACATCCAGAGCCGCTTGTCGTTCGCGTATCCCCTGATTTGCTGCAACAGGCCATGGATAAGCTTGTGGACAATGCCGTCAGTTTTTCCGAAGACGGTATGATCCTGCTGCAAGTGAGCGTGGATCAAAGCCTTGTCAGGCCGCATGTGAAGCTGGGAGTCGCAAACCGTGGCGTTGCAATCGATGAGGCAGTGTCTGCTCAGTTTTTTGACCCGCTGGTGTCCTATCGTGTTGCCAACGAAGATGAGTTGCACCTTGGCCTCGGGCTGTATCTGGTGCGCCTGATCGCGCAGGGCTCAGGTGGACAGGCATTTGCGAAGAATCAATCTGGCTGGGTAGTATTCGGCCTCTCGCTGCCTCTAACGTGACACAATGGGGGATGACTGAAACGCATTCCCCGATCATCTCAATACGTGGCCTGACCAAGACTTATGAGGGGGGCCATCAAGCGCTCAAAGGCATCGATCTGGACATCCGCCAAGGCGAAATTCTCGCCTTGCTGGGTCCGAATGGCGCGGGCAAGACAACACTGATATCCACCATCTGCGGATTGGTCTCACCGACCTCAGGCTCAGTCACGGTTGCAGGTTTCGACATCATCAAGGATTACCGGCAAACACGAAAACTCATCGGTCTTGTCCCGCAGGAACTGACGCTGGGTGCATTTGATGTTGTCGTCGACACGGTAAGGTTCAGCCGGGGTCTGTTTGGAATGCGTGCCGACAACACGCGTGTTGACCAGATTCTTGCTGATCTGTCCCTGAGCGACAAAAAAGACTCGATAGTGACGCGTTTGTCTGGCGGTATGAAACGACGTGTGCTTATTGCCAAGGCACTGGCGCATGAGCCGCGCATCCTTTTTCTGGACGAGCCCACGGCGGGGGTCGATGTAGAGCTTCGCAAAGACATGTGGCTGCTTGTTGAAAAACTCAGGCAGAGTGGGGTGACCATTATCCTCACCACACACTATATTGAAGAGGCCGAAGAGATTGCCGACAGGGTGGGCGTGATCAGCGACGGTCGCCTGCTGGTGATAGATGACAAAGATAATCTGATGAGCTCACTGGGTAAAAAGCAGCTCATCGTTGATTTGCGTACGGCTATTAATGTCGTCCCTGAGTCGCTGGCCTCCTTTGATCTGGAGCTATCCGATGATGGACAACGCATCACTTACACGTTCGATACGCAAAGCGAAAGAACCGGCATTACCGCACTGCTGCAGGCTGTCAATGAAGCTGGTCTGGGCTTGAAAGATCTCAATACTTCGCAAAGCTCTTTAGAAGATATATTCGTCAATCTGGTGAACACTGACAATGAACGTTGAAGCAGTCAAAGCCATTTATATCAATGAAATGCGGCGCACGCGCAAGACGCTTATGCAGAGCGTTGCGTCTCCGGTAATCTCTACCGTGTTGTACTTTGTCGTGTTTGGTTCCGCCATTGGCTCTCGCATCGAGGCCATTGATGGCGTGAGTTATGGCTCGTTCATAGTTCCCGGGCTCATCATGTTGTCGCTGCTGACGCAAAGCATATCCAACGCCTCATTCGGTATATTCTTTCCCAAGTTTACCGGTACGGTGTACGAGGTCATGTCAGCCCCAATCTCCTTTATGGAAGTCATTCTGGGGTATGTGGGTGCAGCGGCCAGTAAGTCGCTCATCATCGGCGCTATCATTCTGATCACGGCATCGTTTTTCGTTGAGCTCAATATCGCTCATCCAATGTGGATGATGTTCTTTCTGGTGATGACGTGCGTATCGTTTAGCCTGTTCGGTTTCATTATCGGGCTATGGGCTGATAATTTTGAAAAGCTTCAACTTATTCCACTACTGGTGATTACGCCGCTGGTGTTTCTTGGGGGCAGTTTCTACTCGATAGACATGTTGCCGGATATCTGGCAAAAAATATCGTTGCTTAACCCTGTGCTTTATCTCATCAGCGGTTTTCGGTGGAGCTTTTTTGAAGTGTCAGACGTCAGTGTCACCGTCAGCCTGGTGATGATCAGTGTGTTCATGATCGGTTGTCTGGCCGCAGTCTATGCGATGTTCAAAACGGGTTATAAGCTACGACAGTAACGTTTTCGGCGGACGTTGAGCTGGCCAGTCTGTTGCCTCGTGATAGGCTTGGCCGAGTCTCAGGATGTCAAGGTCACAGCCATAACGGCCTATCAGCTGCACACCACCGGGTAGACCATGTGAATTAAACCCTGCGGGAAGTGCAAGCGTGGGCAGTCCTGCCAGCGATGCGGGGACCACAATGCTCATCCATTCGTGATAGGTGTTCATGGGGGCCGAGTTTATCGCGCTCGGCCAGTGTTTCTCTGCCGCAAAAGGAAACACCGCAGCACTGGGCAGACATAGCGCATCAACATCGTTGAATAAATCTGCGGTATGGGCATACCAGACTGATCGTACAACACTGGCCTCATGCATCTGCAGGGCAGTTGTTTGCAGACCACGCTCAATTTCCCATTGGGCTTCCGGTTTCAATTGGGCACGCTTTGCAGGATCGTTGAACAAAGCCTGAAGCCCCATTGCAACGGTATAGCTTCGCAGCGTACACCATGCTTGGAATAGTGCTTCAAGATCAAACTTGAGCTCTACGGGTTTAACGGTACATCCAATTGATTCAAGTTCAGCAAGGGCTGACTCGCACAGGCTGAGCATGCCCGGGTCCATGGGGTAGTGGCCATTGGCATCGCCAACCCATCCAATGGTTTTTGCTGCCGGCGGCTGTGCGGACTCGGGCTGCAGAAGAGCTTGTGCGAAACTAGACGTTGCCGGTATGTTCCAGGGTTGTTTCAGATCTGTTTCAACCATGGTATCCAGCAAGCGTGCGATATCCAGGATCGAGCGTCCCATCGGGCCACTGGTTGCCAGCGGAAACTGACAGGTGTCGGTGGCTTTGTCGTTGGGGATGCGCCCGACACTTGGGCGAAAACCGTATACGTTGTTATAGGCCGCAGGGTTTCGCAGCGAACCCATCATGTCCGAGCCGTCTGCTACCGGCAGGAGTCTGGCTGCAAGTGCCGCTGCTGCTCCTCCACTGGAACCACCTGCCGACAGGGCAGGGTTATAAGGGTTTCTGGTTGTACCGTAGACCGGGTTGTAGCTATGGCTGCCCAAACCGAATTCAGGCGTGTTGGTCTTGCCGATAATGATGGCACCGCTGTTGCGAATGCGTTTCACCACAGCGCAGTCTTCTTCGGGGATATGCTCTTTAAACAGAGGCGATCCGTAGGTGGTTGTCAACCCGCGGGTTTCAGCAAGGTCTTTTATCGCAATCGGGATGCCGTGTAGCCAGCCTTGCCGCTCACTTTGATCTGCCTTCGCGGCCTCTTGCAACAATTGCTCAAAAGGGCGTAGTGCAACGATGGCATTAAGATCGGGATTGACGGCGTTAATTCGATCAATGTACGCAGACATCAAGTCAACGCATGAGAACTCGCGCAAGGCAAGACGCTGTGATAACTCTGAGGCGTTAAGATCAGTGAGCGATGTCATGTAGGCACTTTTCTAGCCCAGGCTCCCAGGCATGTTGATTCAGACCGTTTGAGCAGCTGAAGAGGGCATTGCATTGGTTTCCAGCTTTCGCAGGGCCTGTCTGAATCGATAACGGCGAAGACTGGATAGTCTGTCGATAAACAGCTTGCCGTGCAGATGATCAATTTCATGTTGCAGGCACACCGCTTTCATATCCACGTATTCCCGTTCGAAGGGTTCACCATAAATATCCTGTGCCTGCACGAGTATCTGGCCAGATCGCATGACTTTGGCGGCAACACCCGGAATGGATAAACAGGTTTCCTCCACAATGGCCAGGCCTGATTTACTAAGGATAGTGGGATTGACGAACACTTCGGGCTGGCTGTGATTTTCCGACAGATCCATCACCAGCATTTGCTGCGACTGCCCGATTTGCGGGGCGCACAGACCAATTCCTGATGTGCTGTATAGCGTGTCCAGCAGGTTAGCGCTTAGCTCGGCTGTTGATGCATCAAATGAGGTGATCGCTGCCGCCTCTTTGCGAAGCACGGCATCCGGATATTCAACGATATCTAGCTGGGCCACTGTCAGGCCGGTGATCCGCTGTTGCTCTTCGCAGCTGTATGCACCTGTGTCACTTTGGCGTTGAGACTTTTTCTGACAAGAGGGTAGGCTGCAACAATGGTGACTAACAGCAGCGCAATTTCCAGGGCATAGACCACCACGTAGCCGCTGGCAACGCCCCACAATACGGTGTCGGTATTGGCCACAATATAGTTCACCACATCACGCACCACGCCGCTAATGGCGATGGCAATGCCCGCTGCGGTGGCCTGAACAGCACCCCAGGAACCCAATGCAAGGCCTGCCTGATCAGCAGGTGCGCGGTTCATGGTAGCCGTGAGTGTTCCGTGGCCAAAAAGTGCTGCACCAAAGCCGATCATGAAGTTGCCCAATAAGAACAAGGCGGGTGTCTGAAGCGGTGCTGCCAACATGACAAACGCAAATGCAGGGATGCCGGTAACAGCGCCGAAAAGCACCATGCGATAAGGATCACCGCCACGGCCCAGAATGCGTGATGCAAGACCAAATCCTATCAAGCCACCCAACGCGAGCAGGGCGGTCAGCTTGGTGGTTGCACTGACTGACATGTTGAGTACATGTCCTCCAAAAGGCTCGAGCAATACATCAGCCATACCAAACGCAAGGGTGCCGACACCGACGATTACCAGCTGTCGGACAGCATCATTACCCGCACAAAAGCTGTCCCAGGATTCCTTGAAGGTAGGGTCTGGTGTGGTGACGGTTTCACGTCCTTGCTGAATGGTTTCCTGCTGCCACATGGCAATAAAATTTAGAAACACCGTAGCCACGGCAGCACCCTGAATGACTTTGACTAGTTGCCCGGGAGAGAACTCTTCCAGCACAGCGCCAAACACCAGGGAACTGACCAGCATCCCCAGTAACAAGGTGACGTACATCAATCCCACGACCTTGGGATGTGATTCAGGAGGGGTAAGATCAGTGGCTAATGCAAGTCCGGCAGTTTGTACTGTATGAACACCGGCACCGACCAGTAAAAATGCAACACCTGCAGACACATGGCCAAGCCATGCTGGCCAGTTGCTGGATTCTCCTTGTCCTGCAAGTACGAGCAAGGCAAAGGGCATGATGGCAAAGCCACCGAACTGCCACAGGGTGCCTTTCCAGATAAACGGAACACGTCGCCAGCCCAACGCACACCGATGGGTGTCAGACTTGTAACCAATGAGGGCGCGAAACGGGGCGAACACCAACGGTAGTGCCAACATCACGGCAACCAGCCATGACGGTACATTCAGCTCGACAATCATAACTCGGTTGAGCGTACCGATTAGCAGCACCAGCGCTATACCGACAGATACCTGAAACAGGGATAGCCGAAGCAGGCGCGACAAAGGAAGATCCTCTGTCGCAACATCGGCAAATGGTAGAAAACGCGGGCCCATGGCGATCCATGAAGTCAGCAATTTTTTTCCCGGGCGTCTCATACTTTGAAAGCCTGTGTGTCTCGCCTGGTTTTGCTAGTCGTCGCGCTTGAGTACCGGAATACCGAACATCGAAGACAAAGGCGTTGGATTGTTTGATAGTAATCGCATGCCAAAACTCGTCGATTTCTTGGAAGGTACGTTATCAGACAACGGTTTCATTCCGATTTTATCCGACAGAGGAGTGGGTTGATCCTTAAGGAGTGACCAGCCAAACTTGGAGGATAGTGGTGTGGGATTGTCTTTCAGCACTTCCATGCCGATCATGTCTGACAACGGCGTGGATTTATCGCTGAGCAGACCACCCATCAGACCTTCTGTCGGAAAATATCCGGGTTCGGTGAGTTCTGCAAACTGACGCGACATCCAGCTACGACGGTGCGAGAGCACTGGAATATTCAGCAATGCCGATAGAGGTGCAGGTTGTAGCCAAGTGTGATACTCCAGCTCTGGCATCTCGCCAACATCAATTTGCTTGCCGTTGTTGAGCGTGTCGGTGGCTAGCAGAGCTTGCCCGAACGGTGCCGTGATGAGTACCAGAGATCTTTTTTGCTGAATGCTCTCGGCGTAAACCATGGCATGGGAGCTCGGTACATCAGACGCTTCGTGCACACTCATGATGACTTGTGCGAGCATCTCGGTGGTGTCCACACCGTCTACTTCACCGGGCGACATCATGGCCGGGTTGGCAGATTCGATCATGGATGGGGTAACTATTGAAATATCTTCTTCTTCAAAGCCATTGGCTTTGAGGGCATCTATAGCCTCAAGCGCATCGTCTTCTGACGCGTAGGCTTGCCCGATGGGAATGAGTCTTAACAACGCCATGATGAGTCTCCCGATGGGGTGTTTTTATAAAGTGTATCTGCATCAAGCCCGTGAGCCAGCTTGCCCACGGGTTCGACGTATCTATCAGCCTCCGAAGAAGGCAGGAAACCATGTAGTGTTACTAAGGATTGCGTAGTGCACGACAAACGAGATCGCAGACACCCAGCCTAGAAACAGTGGTAATCCGACAGTAGGCTTTACGACAAGCCACATTTTGCTTTGATTCATGGTGTTTTACCTCAGCCGAGCCATGGAGTAAGTGCGAATGCCAGAAAATGCGCAAAGAGTGCAATCACAAAAAATACGCGTGCGCCGTCGATAACGTGCTTGTGCATTTCTTCTGATTGACGAACGGTAAGCCCTGTTGCGAATACCTTTTCGGCGGTTTCAGTCGTCATGGTTGTGTTCTCCAAAAAACCGGAACAATCATCGCGTGCACCACCTGCACGCAGGTTATCCTGATGAGACAGGATTCACACTGGATGTGTGATTCAATCACTCATCAGCGTGTCTCCGATCGTAAACAAGCAATCCCAATGTGTCAATCAAGGCTGTCACTTATTTGTGTCAACTAAAGTTGACAGTCGATCTTCTGTCTCAGAGAACGGAGCAGGGCTTGCGGGATGTGTCTGCTGTTATCCGGCATGATACTTAAGTACCATAAACTACTGATAACCAATAAAAACAGAGCCTGAACTGTCAGGCGGGTGGCCAACACTTGCTATCACACCATAGACATATGTTGCAGTTTGGCTATTGCGATTAGTGCAAAATTTGAACAGACATTGCCGTAACAAGCCCGGTAAAAAACTTTATAAAGAGTCAGAAAAAAGTGTCAATCAGCGCTTTGACTCTGTGCAAGTATCACAATCCACCCAGTTTGACGATGTAGTTGACAACTTCATCAACGCCTTCACCGTGCTTCATATCCGTGAATATTACAGGTTTGACACTTCGCGCCGTGGCCGCATCTGATCGCATGGTATCCAGATTAGCGTCAACGTGAATGGCCAGATCGCTTTTATTAACGATCAATAAATCGGACCGGGTAATAGCGGGCCCGCCTTTTCGCGGTATGTCTTCGCCTTGGCAAACAGAGATCACGTACAGGGTGAGATCGGCCAGTTCCGGTGAGAAGGTGGCAGCCAGGTTGTCGCCACCGGATTCGATGAAAATGACGTCCAGGTCTTCAAATCGGTTTGTGAGTGTCTCCACGGCACGTAAGTTGATGGATGCATCTTCGCGGATTGCGGTATGCGGGCAACCGCCTGTTTCCACTCCCAGAATACGATCAGCTGATAACGCCTGAAATCGCACCAGCGCATCGGCATCTTCGCGGGTGTAGATATCGTTAGTGATTACCGCGACTGAATAGTTATCACGCATGGCCTTGCACAATTGTGCCACCAACGTGGTCTTGCCTGAACCGACGGGGCCACCGATGCCAACTCTCAAGGCCTGGCGTTTGTGAGTGGCTATTACTTGTGTATCTGTCACTGTCTGTACTGATGCAATGGAATTCACGTGTGTGTTCTCAAGTAATGCAGATTCTGCTGTGAAGCTGCTCGTGT
>CAYGSW010000164.1:8653-13838 GCA_964352535.1 uncultured Granulosicoccaceae bacterium
GAATTCACGTGTGTGTTCTCAAGTAATGCAGATTCTGCTGTGAAGCTGCTCGTGTTCAATAGAGGCCAGATCGGCAAGTAAAGTGCACGAGCCCAGATCATCCAATGTGCTGTCAAGCGCGCGTGCTGCGGTTGTCATGATCAGGGGTTGCAGGCGCGAAATAATCGTCAAGGCCCGGGTTTGACCCAAGGGCACAAGCCGCGTGCAGATCCACACTAGATTGCTGCTCATGGACTGCAGTGCTGATGCCAGCAGCTGATCCAGTGCAATGCCTTCAATCGCTGCAGTAACACCCATGGCTACCGGCAGGGCAATCGCACCGTCAATCATTGTGTGTGCAGTGCGCGCTTGCGATGATCCTGTTGCGGCAGCATGACTGAAAGCGACTCCGAGCTGTGTTGTCTCTTGCAAGCGTTCAGCCCCTGCGCATAGCGCCACCGCCAGTGCGTTCAGCTCGTTCAGCTCTTTTAGAAGAGACTTGAGGGCAGGCGTATCAGACGATGCCGGATCTGCACGGTCCATTGCCTGAACCTTTGCGAACGCTGCGGAGCACAAGAGTGCATCATTCCAGCCACTGCCGTACTGAACAATGCCGGCTATCCAGTCTTCGCATGTCAGGGCATCGTGCACCCGACCATCATCAATCGCTGTCTCCAAGCCGTGGCTGCAGGTGAAGGCTCCAGTGGGAAAAGCCGCCGACATCCATGTCTGTAGCGTTAGCTGTGTTCCAACATCATTCATGTGAATGTGAGTGAGAATGATGATGAGCCGATGAGGGTGCATCTCCATAAGCACCGCCTTCCGGATTGAATGCAGCCTCTACTGACGTCACCGTTGCACCCAGCTGCTCCAGCATAGTGCGAATGACAGCGTCACTGCGAATGCGCACGTGATCTGGAAATATCTGACTGGCAAGATGACGATTGCCCACATGCCATGTCAGTTTCAACAGGTGTGCCGCATCGTTACCACGAATCTCATACAGCGATTCAGGCTTTGCCTTGACGCCTATACCGCGCCCATCACTCAGTCGTAGCACGTCCCCGTGGCGCAGCAGAGTGACGCTTTCAAGCTCCAGCAGGAATTCAATGCCTGTGTCTGATGTAAGCATGATGCGCCTGCGATGCCTGTCAGTTTCATCAAGGGTGACAGTATCATCAGGCGGCGGGGCATGGCTGGACACAAGGTGGTGCGCATCTGCACGTTCTATGGTGTTACAGGTAATCATTTGCCTCAGAACAAAAAGTAACGTTGTGCCATCGGTAGTTCCGTTGCAGGTTCACAGGTGAGTAGTTCACCGTCTGCGCGGACATCGTAGGTTTCTGGATCCACCTCGATGTCAGGCGTTGCCGTGTTCAGAATCATACTGGCCTTACCAATGCCTGCACGTGTGTTTTGGACAGCAACCATCTTCTTTTGTGTACCCAGACTATCTGCCAGAGAGCCATCTATGGCAGCCTGCGAGACAAATGTGACAGCGCTGTTGGTCAGTGCCTTGCCAAAGGCCCCGAACATGGGCCGGTAGTGCACAGGCTGGGGTGTGGGAATGGAAGCATTGGGATCGCCCATCGGGGCAGCAACAATACTGCCGCCCAATAGGACCATCTCAGGTTTGACACCAAAAAAAGCTGGATGCCAAAGACACAGATCAGCACGCTTGCCAATTTCTATCGAGCCGATGTGATCACTGATACCATGAGCGATGGCCGGATTGATGGTGTACTTGGCAATATAGCGACGTACCCGAAGGTTGTCGTTTTCACCGGCCTCCTGCGCAAGCCGGCCGCGCTGTTTTTTCATTTTATCCGCGGTTTGCCATGTGCGAATCAGTACTTCACCAACACGTCCCATGGCCTGGCTGTCGGAGGCAATGATGGAGAATGCGCCAAGGTCGTGGAGGATGTCTTCGGCTGCAATGGTCTCTTTTCGGATTCGGCTCTCGGCAAACGCAATGTCTTCAGGGATATTGCTGTCGAGGTGATGACACACCATCAGCATATCCAGATGCTCATCGATCGTGTTGACAGTGTAAGGGCGGGTAGGGTTGGTTGATGACGGGATGAAGTTGGGCAATGCGCATACTTTAATGATGTCCGGCGCGTGTCCGCCGCCAGCACCTTCGGTATGGAAAGCGTGAATGGTGCGTCCTGCCACTGCATCGATAGTGCTTTCGACAAACCCACTTTCATTGAGTGTGTCGGTATGGATCATGACCTGCACATCGAACTGATCAGCCACGCTCAGGCAGCAATCAATAGCGGCAGGTGTTGTTCCCCAGTCTTCGTGCAGTTTGAGCGCGGCAGCGCCTCCTTTGACCATCTCTTCCAGCGCTGCAGGTTCAGAAGCGTTGCCTTTGCCGGCAAACGCCAGGTTCATCGGCAATCCATCAGCGGCCTGTATCATGCGCGCCAGATGCCAGGGGCCAGGCGTACACGTGGTGGCCAATGTGCCATGGGCCGGGCCGGTGCCACCGCCCAGCATGGTGGTTACGCCTGACATCAATGCCTCATCGACTTGCTGTGGACAGATGTAGTGTATGTGACTGTCAAAACCGCCTGCTGTCAGTATCCGCCCTTCAGCGGCAATGGCTTCTGTGCCAGGGCCAACAATGATGTCCACGTTGTCCTGAGTGTCCGGGTTGCCGGCTTTGCCTATAGCGACAATCAGGCCGTCGCGCAGACCAACATCGGCTTTGTAGATGCCGGTGTGGTCGACTATCAGCGCATTGGTGATGACAGTATCAACCGCACCTTGCGCCCGGCTGACCTGGGATTGGCCCATGCCATCGCGGATAACCTTGCCACCGCCAAACTTGACCTCATCACCGTAAGTACACAGGTCGTGCTCAACTTCAATGACAAGATCGGTGTCGGCAAGGCGTACCTTGTCGCCTGTGGTAGGCCCGTACATGTCTGCATAGCTTTGCCTGCTGATGGTGACAGCCACTACAGATCTCCCATGATCTCTTTGCGAAAACCAATGACCCGACGCTTGCCACCATACGGTACCAGCGTGACATCACGCGATTGTCCGGGTTCAAAACGAACGGCTGTGCCTGCCGCAATATCAAGCCTGTGTCCGCGCGCTGCAGTTCGGTCAAAGCTCAGTGCCGGGTTGCTCTCGGCAAAATGGTAGTGGCTGCCGACTTGAATGGGCCGATCACCCGTGTTTGACACATGCACCGTCAAGCTCTGCAAACCGTCGTTAAGTGTCAAATCGCCGGGCGCTGTAATGGTCTCACCAGGAATCATGCGTTGTGCTCCTTGGGTTTAGTTGTGTCTAACCCGGATTATTCATGAAATAACCCAATCCTTCCGGAAGGCCGGCCCCGCGCATCCCCTTTGTTCGTAGCGAATTCCACTCAGGCTGCGCGCCCCGGTCGAAATACAGTCTGTATTCCGCCGGGCTGCGATCAGCTCCTTCGCGGAATCCACTACGAACAAAGGGTCTGGTGAAAGGATTGCGTGTTTCATGAAAAGTCCGGGTTAAGGCCAGGTGTTAATGCTCGATCGGCTAACAAATATACGTCGATCGGATTAAACGATGCGCCTATCGAATGGGTTGGTGCACAGTAACCAGCTTGACGCCATCAGGAAACGTCGCCTCTACCTGTATCTCAGGAATCATCTCGCTGATGCCAGGCATGACATCGTCACGCGTTATAACCGTTGCACCGCCGCTCATTAGCTCAGCTACACTCTGGCCGTCACGTGCGCCTTCCACGACGTAATCGCTGATCAATGCAATGGCTTCTGGATGATTGAGTTTTACGCCGCGACTGTGGCGTTTGCGTGCTACCTCTGCAGCCATGGCAATAAGCAGCTTGTCTTTTTCACGAGGGGTGAGTTGCATAGCGGGTTTTATACTTTCCAGACAGTAGGGATAGGGCGACCGTCGTTTAATATCTGCAGACAGGGTATCAGGAATTTTCGCAGGTTGAAGCTGTCTATGGCCAGCAGGCGAACCAGTAGCCGAGAGGGTAGAGCACTTACGCCAATGCGCAGTATGGCTTTGTCTTTGTGGGTCAAGGGGAGTAGTCTGGACATCTGTGACTCGATCCATTCCTGTGACTGATGGGTGACCAATACAAGGGTGCTGATTGCACTATATTGATGCAGGATGCACTGGCGTTGAGCATCAAGATCAGGTGATATTGTCAGCCGCAAGTCTTCCGCATGCAGTAGCTGCCCACCACGATGAATGCGCCACCGATCATGAACAGTAATGTCGTTGATGCTTTCGTTCATCGCTTGTCGGCCGAACACAAGGCTCTCAACAATCAGTGCCTCGGCGTGTTCTTCAATTTGCACGTTCAATGAGCGCTTGAGGTTAGAGCCGTTGAACAGGATGCTCTCCTGCGGCAGCCATTCGAGTCTTGCCTTATCTGCAACTTGCAACTCTGTATTCTGAATGGCGGCGGGCCCGTGTGTGCGATAGATTTTTTCGCAGGCAGCAGTGCTAATGCATAGGTGCGAGTGCGGCAAGGCGTGCGCTTGCCACCGGATATGATCGTCACCGGTAAGCCCGCCTGCCGTATTGAGCAAAACGGCATGTAAGGCACCTGGCACTGTATTGGGAAATCGAATGCGCGCACTGCCTTGCTGATACAACCCGTCAATTACCGAGTTATTCTGCCGCCCCTTTCTATCGCCCGGCTTGGAAGAAACCCGCCCTACAGCACTGATACGCTGCCGAGACAGTGGGGCTATGTCGATATTCATCAGTGAACGCAATCCAACCGTATGCAATGTCAGCTTACCAGTACAACACAAAGACAGGCTGGCGCATAGTGGATGTCAATAATTGCTTAAATTAATGGGTTGTGTGATGTGCTGGGTTTCTGGATAAAGTTTTATTGGCTTTGTTAATGGGAAGGTGAAGAGATCGAATTGATGAGGGGGAGTCGATGTTTCTTTTGATGGAAGCGACGCTGGGGGGATACCTGTAAAAAATTTCTGTGATGTCGTCATTTGCGTTTGGAGAAATGAAAGGGTACCAAGATGCCAGCATCATCATTGGAGATATTGTGTTTGCGTTTTTTGGGCGATAGCTGACTCCATACTATTGGTGCATACAAGAGTGTGGCGATGTGTTGTAATTGTCGTGTGTGGGATATCGGGTTTGAGCGGGTGTTGGTGTGGAGTCGGGATATGACGTTCATATCTGAATCCACCTAATACTTGTT
>CAYGSW010000165.1:0-13741 GCA_964352535.1 uncultured Granulosicoccaceae bacterium
TGCGGGCGGGCCTGTCTGCGTCCGTGCCTGCGTTGCCCTTACTCGACGTATGCCCAATAGGCCTTCGTAAGGGTGCCTTGCCACGAACACAGACAGGCCCGCTGAATCCTAATATTTCGGGTTGACGGACTACTAGCTCAGTAATACAAATGCGGCACTGTATGCTGGTATCTCCAGCGCTCCGTCTTTCAGCACAGGCTCAAATCCGTGACTGTCGAGCATCTGCAACTGGCGCTCCGTGTTGATTTCACAACGGACGCGTTCACCGCCAAGATTAAATGCACAATAGATGGTTTCGTTTTCATGGGTGCGGACAAAACTCAACACTTCGCCCATCGCCACAACGTTTTCCAGGGTTCCCTTGATCAACGGGCGATTGGAGGATCGAAACGCAAGGAATCGCCTGTAGTGTTCCAGTACACTGTTAGCGTCGCCACTTTGGTGACTTACGGCCAGGCGCTTGTGCACGTCCGATATGGGCAGCCACGGATCTTCGGTTGAGAAGCCAGCGTTGTCCAGTTCGTCATCCCAGACCATGGGGGTACGACAACCGTCACGTCCTTTGAATTCTGGCCAGAAGGCAATACCGTACGGATCCTGTAGTTTCTCGAAAGGTATATCAGCCTCGGGCAGTCCCAGCTCCTCTCCCTGATACAGGCATACGCTACCACGCATTGACATCAACAATGACGCAAGCAGTTTGATATGTTGAGTGCGATTTTTCTTGGGAAGATTCCAGCGCGTGGCATGGCGCACCACGTCATGATTCGAGAAGGCCCAGCATATCCAGCTATTGGCCGCCTCAAGCTCAAAGCGCTGCAATACAGAGGCCACTCGTTCGGCAGTGGGTATCTCTGCCGAGAGAAAGTCGAAGGTGTAGCACATGTGCACTCTGTCTGAACCTCTCGTGTAATCGCGCAGCACACTCATGCTATTCTGGGCATCACCAATCTCGCCGACACAGGTTGCTGCGGGGTATTCATCAAGTACGGCACGAAAGCGTTCGAGAAACTTCAGGTTTTCCGGACGGCTTTTATCGTAGAGGTGATCCTGATAATTGTAGGGATTAACCTCAGGCGCAGTATCCGCATTGCGCAGCTCTGGTGCCAGAGCCGGATTATCTCGCAGCTGATCATCGCAGAAGTAGAAGTTGATCGTGTCGAGCCTGAATCCGTCAACGCCTCGATCGAGCCAGAATCTGGCGACGTCCAGTAGCGCATCCTGAACATCGGTATTGTGGAAATTCAGGTCTGGTTGAGATGCCAGAAAGTTGTGCTGATAATACTGGCAGCGCGTGGAATGCCACGACCACCCCGGTCCACCGAATATCGACAGCCAGTTATTGGGAGGGCTACCATCCGGTTTTCCATCGGACCATACATACCAGTCATGTCGTTCGTTATCGCGGCTGGAGCATGATTGGGCAAACCAGCTGTGCTGGTCTGATGTGTGTGACAACACAAGATCTATGATGACCTTGATGTCCAGCGCATGTGCAGCCTCAACCATTTCATCAAATGCATGCAAATCACCGAACATCGGGTCTATGTCTTTGTAGCCCGACACATCGTAACCGAAGTCTTTCATCGGAGATTTGAAGAACGGGGAAATCCACACAGCATCAGCACCCAGTTCTGCGATGTGGCTGAGCCGGTCCTTGATACCCGCCAGATCTCCAATGCCGTCGTGATTGGAATCCTGATAGGAGCGAGGGTAAATCTGGTAGATGACAGCACCGCGCCACCAGTCCTTGTCAACAACGATATCGGGTTCGACGATGCTGATGGAAGAGAAGATCATCGGGAATAGGTCCTGTGTCAGTCGGCTGCCTTGAAAGCAAAGGCAAACGTATCGGAGTAGACGGGCCAGATAACATCGCAGGCAGTACACAGACGGTCGCCTGAATCAACGGCTGCAATGTTTCTCTGGCGGCTCAACAACATCTGCCCGGCGATACTAACCGAACACTCCGCCGAATTTCAAACGCAAAAAACAGCAGTGAATCAGAGTCAACACGCTGCGCCGCAAAAACAGATTGGCTACAGGTAGTTCCACGCCCGTGTGGCAGGCTCCTGGTGACCAGAGGAGTTACCTGTAATGCAGAGACTGGCCGTCAGCGAAAAGATGAACCTTGCTCTGATCAGCTGACATGCGCATACTCTTGTTACGGACGTCTCGATGAATGCCTTGCAGCTTGGCGATCACCGGCACACTGTCTTTGTTCTGACGCTCGAAGTAGACCTGAGTAACCTCACCCAGGGCTTCGGCTATTTCTATGACACTTTCAAACGCGTAGTTTTCCCCAGTTACCGGCACCATGTGTTCGGGACGTATGCCAACGTTGACTGTAGCGCCTTTCATGTCATCTCGTGTGGATACCGATGAGCTGATGACACCGCCGCCATGAGTCAGGCTAACTTGCGTAGTGTCACCGGTTTCAACAATTTTACCGGGTAGCAAATTCATCGCAGGCGAGCCAATGAATTGAGCAACAAATTCGTTCTCAGGTGTTTCGTACAGTTCGAGGGGTGAGCCCACTTGCGCAATACCCTTGTTCGCCAGAACCACGATGCGTGTTGCCAGTGTCATGGCCTCAACCTGATCATGGGTGACATACACCATGGTGGATTCGGGCATGCTTTCCTTGAGCTGTGCAATCTCTATTCGGGTAGCTACGCGCAAGGCAGCGTCAAGGTTTGAAAGCGGTTCGTCAAACAGATAAACCTTCGGGTCACGAACGATGGAGCGACCAATCGCTACACGTTGTCGTTGTCCACCCGAGAGCGCTTTGGGTAGTCTGTCAAGGTATTCGGTCAGTTGCAACGTGGCGGCCACTCTGTCAATTGCCGCGTCAATCTCAGCTGGTGATTTTTTCGCAAGTTTCAATGCAAACGCCATATTGTCGCGCACCGTCATGTGGGGGTAGAGCGCGTAGGACTGAAACACCATGGCAACGCCACGCTGCGCAGGGGGCATCTCATTCATGCGAGCCCCATCAATCGTGAACTCGCCGCCGGTGATTGTTTCCAGTCCTGCAATCATGCGCAGTAGTGTTGATTTGCCGCAGCCTGATGGGCCAACAAATACGATGAGCTCGCCTGTCTTGATATCCAGGTTGATATTATTGAGAACATTGATATTGCCCGAATAGGTTTTTTCAACATCGGTCAGTTTAAGATTAGTCATGGTTCATTTTTCTCCTATTTGACCGAGCCAGCCAGCAGGCCGCGCACCAGATATTTTTGCATTGCGAAGAACACCGCGAGAGGCACTGCAATAGACACGAATGCAGACGTTGCCAGAATTTCCCAGTTGCCGCCACGTGTGCCAAGCAGTTCGACAATCTGTTTGGTCATGACAGTGGTTTCACCGCTGGAATCAATCAAGAACACCAGGGCCACTAAAAGGTCGTTCCACGTCCACAGAAACTGGAAGATGGCAAAAGAGGCGAGTGCAGGGAACGACAGTGGCAAGATAATCTTGACGAAAATCTGAAAGTCAGTAGCGCCGTCCACTTTGGCGTTCTCGATAATGTCCCGGGGCAGGCCCACCATATAGTTCCGCAACAGATAGATCGCCAACGGTAAACCGAATCCTGTATGCGCTAGCCACGCCCCCAGGTACCCTTTACCAATGCCGATCTCGTTGTGTAGCTTCAGCAAAGGTATCAGTGCCAGTTGTAGCGGCACGACCAGTAGTCCGACAACGGCAGCTATGAGGAGCGCTCTGCCTGGAAAGTCCATCCATGCAAGGGCATACGCTGCAAAGGCTGCCACCAGTATGGGAATGATGGTGGCCGGAATCGTGACCGTCAGAGTGTTGAAAAAGGCTTTAGCCATGCCTTCGCGATTGTTCTCATCAAGCAATACGTTTTCGTAATTCTCCAAGGTGAATTCGGGCGGGGTTTCTGCCGTGACAAAGACCCGCTGTCCTCGCCGTCCCTCCAGTGCCTGGTCGCTCTGCATGATGTAATCGCCGTTAGCAGAGACGGTGATTGTTGCGCCATCCTTCAGCTCAGCGGTATCCCCGGGCTTGTAGTCATCGATGCTGCGGGAGCTGGTTCCCCAAACGGATATGTCGGCCTCCGAGCCCTCGTCAAACAGATTGCCTTCGATGACAAACATACCATCTCTTTCTATTTGTGTATCAGGCGCATCAGTACGTAACGTCAGATTCTGTTCCGAGCTGGACAGGGCGTTCCACCAGCCTCCGGTTGATATCTGATCAGCCGTTCTGAACGAGGAAACAAACAGTCCCACGGTTGGGAAGAGCCACAATACAACCATGGCTGCAAGAGACAGATGAACTGCCCAGGTAAGACTCGATTTAGTACCAGCTATGGCGGCCATTACTGCATCTCCTTGCGGGCGTTGTATACGTTCCAGACGAGGATGGGTGAAACAAGAAGCATGATGACCATGGCGCTGGCCGATCCAACACCCCAGTCGTTTGCACGAAATAGTTTGTCGTACATATAGTTGGCAAGAACCTGTGTTTCCCATTGACCATTGGTCATGGCAAATACAATGTCAAACACCTTCAGCACAACGATGGTGATGGTTGTCCAGACCACGACGATTGTGCTCATGATCTGTGGCACTTTTATCTTGAAAAATACTTGAAACGGATTCGCTCCATCGACGATAGCGGCTTCGACGGTCTCTTCGGGTATGCCGCGCAGAGCGGCGGAAAGAATAACCATGGCGAAGCCGGTCTGGATCCACACAAGCACAATCATCAGCAAAAAGCTGTTCCAGGGGATCTGTGTAAGCCACGTGACCGGTGCATCCCCACCGAAGAACAGGTAGAGCGCATTCAGGACACCGATCTGGTCCTGATCGACTGGGCGGGTGTCGTATACCAGCTTCCAGATAACAGCCGCCCCGACAAAGGAGATGGCCATTGGCATGAAGATGAGCGATTTGGCAATGTTGCCCCATCGCACTCTGTCTGACAGTTGTGCTGCGAGCAAACCAAAGGCTGTAGACAGCGCGGGAACCACAATCAACCAGAGCAGGTTATTGCGTATGGCTTCCCAGAATTTGGGCTCGCTAGCCATCTGCTGGTAGTTCGCCAGACCGACAAACTGTGATTCGTTACCAGGCAGACGCTCAGTCAACGAAAGTCTGAGCGTCTCGAACACCGGATAGGCCAGATACAGACCCAGTGCTGCAAGCGCCGGAAACAGAAAGAGCCAGGGGCGGACCATGTTAGCGCGGGTGATGTTCCGCCCGGCGTGGACCCCTTTGGGTGGAAAAAGAACCTTATCAAGGAACTGATTGGATAAATAGAAATAGCCAACACAACCACCCACCCCGATGATGATGGTCAGTATGGCTTGAAAGGCTGGATGCATTGGCTTCCCCCACGGACAGTATGTACGTTTGATTGGCCGTTACAGCAGCGTGAGAAGTTAGGAGGCTGTCCGAGAATAAGCTGATCGGCCGAGAGCGCGATATTTTTGCCATATTTCCTCGTCAATTTCGGCGAATAGAACAACTATTCACCTCAATTGACACGAAAATCTGACTCGAACTCTCACACTTTCGCCTCGATCGTTATTCTCGGACAGCCTCCCTAGCCTTGCGTGTTCAGCCAAAGCGCATTGGTCAACAGAGTATTCATGAGCCAGCTATTTGTGTCAACAAGTCAATAATATTTTGACAAAACAGCTAAAACAAATTAATCTGAAGATTCAAAGCGCTATCAATTCACGACGACATATGGTGGTGTCCACAGTGAACCCTTATGAACCTGAAAGAGCTTGCTGAATCGCTAAAACTGTCGCAAACCACAGTAAGTCGTGCTCTCAATGGCTATCCCGAGGTCAGCGAAAGCACACGTCGGCGTGTTTATGATGCGGCTCTGGCGAGCAATTACCTGCCCAATGCACGCGCCGCAGGCCTTGCAACCGGACGGGCGATGACCATTGGCCATGTCATCCCGGTGTTCAACCGTAATGATGTGGTTAATCCAGTGTTTGGGGAATTCGTTGCAGGCGCTAGCAAAACGTACAGTGCCCGAGGATACGAGTTGTTGTTAACCATCGCGAAAAGTAATGAAGAGGAGGCGACGTACCGAAACATCGCATCCAAGGGAGCCGTTGATGGTGTGATCATACATTCGCCACGCAAGAGTGATGAACGGGTCGAATTGCTCAATGAGATAGGTCTGCCGTTTATCATTCACGGCCGCGTGAACGATTGCGTGATACCCTATTCATGGATTGATGTCAATAACCGACGCGCCTTCAAGCAAGCATGTCAGTTGATGCTGGATATGGGGCATCGTCGAATTGCCCTGATCAACGGACGCGAGCTTCTGAATTTCGCCTGGCTGCGTTGTGAAGGTTATAAGGATGCTTTGGAACAGGCTGGCATTGCTATCGATCAATCCTTGATGAGTTCGGGTGACTTGACGGAAACGTATGGCTACGATGTAGCAAGCCGCCAGTTGGCTGCTCCCAATGCCCCCACCGCTTTTCTCGTATCTTCTTATGTTGTTGCCATTGGCGTTCGTCGCGCCATCAGTGATGCAGGACTTGTCATGGGCAAGGACATATCGGTTGTCACCCACGATGACGAGTTATCCTTTTTTGATAATCAAGGAGAAATTCCACAATTTACAGCTACTCGTTCGTCAGTACGTCAAGCAGGAGAGCGAGCAGCACAGATGCTGCTTGATGTTATAGACTCGCCGCAGAGCTCGCCTGTCACTTTTCTGATGGAGGCGCAATTGGTCGTGGGTGCCTCAACCGGGCCTTTGGTTGCTCCTTCCGTTTCCGGAAAACGTCGTTCGGCTTAGGGCTTCAGCCATGACAGATTCAACAGACAGTGAACGCTGTTAGCAGGTGACGAAACCAAGGTGTTATTGGAGTAGTGTCAGAGTTGTATTAAAAAGGTTCATTAACTTGAAAAATATTCATTGACATACACTACGTTGTGTTGTGTCGAGTTTTACTAAGAAGTTGTACTAACAAGCTGTACTCATTAGAACCATTGGAGAGAACCATGAAGTTAAACAATCGCACTGCGGCTTTCAGAAGCTCAGCAGTAGCTGCCTTAATCGCCGTCTCGTTCGGCACTGCCCAAGCTCAGGACGGCCTGTTGTTTCCAGTGGGCGAAGGCGCATTCAACTGGGATAGTTACAACGCATTTTCTGAAGCCAACAGTCTTGAAGGCGAGAGCCTGACGGTATTTGGCCCCTGGCTTGGGCCTGATCAGACGCTGGCAGAAAACATGATTGCCTATTTCGAAGCTGCAACTGGCGCTGATGTCAGCTATGTGGGCTCTGACAGTTTTGAACAGCAGATCATGATCGACGCAGAAGCAGGATCTGCACCGAATATCGCCGTTTTCCCTCAGCCAGGATTGGCGTCCACCCTGGCTGCACGTGGCATGCTGACGCCGCTACCCGACTCGGCCGGTCCGTTCCTGCGGGAAAACTACGCAGCGGGTCAATCATGGATTGATCTGGGCACATACGCGGGACCTGATGGCGAGGAGGATCTCTACGGATTCTTCTACAAGGTCGATCTGAAATCGATGGTGTGGTATAGCCCTGAGAACTTTGAAGATGCGGGTTACGATATACCTGAAAGCATGGAGGAGCTCAAAGCACTGACAGAACAAATCGTCGCTGACGGTGATACACCCTGGTGTATCGGTCTGGGTTCGGGTGGTGCTACAGGCTGGCCTGCTACGGATTGGGTTGAAGACATGATGCTTCGTACTCAAGCTCCCGAAGTGTATGACGCCTGGGTCAGTAATGAGATTCCTTTCAATGATCCGCAAGTTATCGCCGCTATCGAGGAATTCGGATATTTTGCGCGCAACGATGATTTTGTTGCCGGTGGTGCGGGCGCAGTAGCCACTACCGACTTTCGCGACAGCCCGCAAGGATTGTTCAGTTCGCCGCCGCAGTGCTATATGCATCGACAGGCATCTTTCATCCCCAGTTTTTTCCCCGAAGGTACGGAAGTAGGGGCTGACATAGATTTTTTCTACTTTCCAGCGTATGCGGAAAAAGATCTGGGCAAGCCCGTTCTTGGTGCCGGTACTCTTTGGGCAATTACTGACGACAGCCCGGCAGCACAGGTATTTATGGAGTGGCTGCAGACTCCTATCGCGCATGAAGTCTGGATGGCACAGTCGGGTTTTCTGACGCCGCACAAAGGGGTTAACACCGAGTTGTTTGGTGATCCAACCATGGCGCAAATGAACGAGATATTGCTCAATGCGACCACCTTCCGCTTTGATGCCTCAGATTTGATGCCCGGCGGAGTGGGTGCTGGAACGTTCTGGACCGGAATGGTTGATTATGCAGGCGGCGCTGACGCTGCTGCGGTCACCGGTGACATACAGAAAAGCTGGGACTCACTCAAGTAAGCTGCGTTGTATGGGATGGCGCTGACGTGACTTTCTGTGCAGTACGATGCACGGACGATAGCTCATGGCTTAGCGCCATCCAGCCTTTCTATGATGAACTGAGGATTTGCCGTTGTCGGCCATGTCTGATGCCTTAGGCCTGTGCAACATAATGATTATCTGCTTCGTTGCGCCTCAGCTGCTAGAGTACGAGTCAGGTCGGTTAATCACCGGCCTTTCTTTTTTTTCAGGATATGAAAATACTTGAGCCATGAGTGAAGCTGCAACCAGTTTCGGCGCCTTGCTGCATCTTCTAAGGTATGCAAAGGGGTACCGACGTCGAATCATCCTTGCCAGCACGTGCTCAGCACTGAATACCCTTTTTGACATCATGCCCGAGATCCTGATCGGGGTGGCCATCGATGTGGTGGTGAATCGACAGGAAAGCTTTCTGGCAGGTATGGGTTTCGAAACCCCGCAAGGGCAGATCCTGATGCTAGCGTTTCTCACCCTGCTGATCTGGGCCGGTGAGTCTCTGTTTCAATACCTGTATCTTATTCTTTGGCGTAATCTTGCTCAGGACCTGCAGGCAGATCTTCGCCAGGATGCTTACGATCAGGTGCAGCGGCAGGACATGGGGTTCTTTGAATCGCGTAGCTCGGGCGAGCTTACGGCCATTCTTAATGATGACGTTAATCAGCTGGAACGCTTTCTTGACGGCGGTGCAAACGATTTTCTGCAGGTGTTTGTCAGTGTCACGCTGATCGGCGCAGTGTTTTTTTATATCTCCCCCTCAATTGCGCTGTTAGCAATCACGCCCATTCCTGTCATCATCTGGGGCGCATTCTTTTTCATGCGCAGAGCAACGCCTTTGTATGCGGATGTGCGTGCGAAAGTGGGTGACCTGTCGAGTCGTTTGGGGAACAACATTGGCGGCATGGCAACGATCAAATCGTTTACGTCCGAATCGCGCGAGAGTGCGCGCCTGGCACGTGCCAGTTATGAGTATGTACAGGCAAACCGGAAGGCTATCAAGATAAGCTCAGCGTTTGTACCACTGATTCGCATGGCTATTCTGGCAGGTTTCATGGCTACATTTATTCTGGGCGGTATGAAAGCGCTGGATGGCAGTTTGAATGTCGGAGCTTATGGCATGCTTGTTTTTCTTACTCAGCGATTGTTGTGGCCGTTGACACGGCTGGCACAAACGGTTGATTTGTACGAGCGAGCCATGGCCAGCACCCGGCGCATACTCAAGTTAATTGAAACCGAAACGGATGTGCGGGATACAGGCAAATCCTTGATGTCAGTAGGTAAACCCGGTTCTATTGTGTTTAATTCGGTGACGTTCCATTATCCCAACACATGTTCAGGCATTGAGGCGATAGATTTTGAGATCAAGGCCGGTACTACAGTGGCGTTGGTTGGCACAACAGGTTCTGGCAAATCCACGTTAATCAAATTGCTGTTGCGTTTCTACCCGGTAAGTGCAGGTGAAATACGCATAGATGACATACCAGTGGATGAGCTGTCATTGCGCAGTCTGCGAGAAGGCATTGGGCTTGTCAGTCAGGATGTCTTTTTGTTTGAAGGCAGCATCTGGGACAACATTGCCTATGGCAATCCGCAGGCCTCTGATAGCGAGGTACGCGCTGCGGCAGTTGCAGCCGAGGCTATGGAATTCATTGATGGCCTGCCGCAAGGCTTTCAAACGCTGGTGGGTGAGCGCGGAATCAAGCTCTCAGGCGGGCAGCGGCAGCGTCTGTCATTAGCACGCGCCATACTCAAGGATCCACCCATCCTTATCCTGGATGAAGCTACCAGCGCTGTTGATAATGAAACCGAAGCAGCCATCCAGCGCTCATTGGCGATCATCTCACGACACCGTACCGTTCTGGTAGTGGCACATCGATTAAGTACCATAGTGGCGGCGGATGAAATTATTGTTCTAGAGCATGGACACATTGTGGAACGCGGTACCCATACGCAGCTGCTGGAGAAAGACGGGCATTATGCCCGTCAGTGGGCAGTGCAAACCGGTGCACTTCGATTGGAATTGAAAGCGGGTTGACAAGCACCTTGCTCCGGTTGTTCATGAAGATGGACAGCCGCTTCTTTCGATCCTTCCACAATAGTGAATAGCCCATGGAATTCATGACCTGGAGTTATATTGATGAATGCGAGTGAAAATCGTGCGACACCAATTACCGTGATAGGTGCAGGTTCATGGGGTACGGCGCTGGCAATTCAGCTTGCCAGGGCAGGCAATGCCGTGGGCTTGTGGGGTCGTGATGCACAGCAGATGCGCAAGCTGCATCGATCGCGCACCAACGAACGCTACCTGCCAGGTTCAAAGTTTCCTGAAAACCTGACGATATTTGAAGCATGGGATGAGGCCCTTATCTCCCGTCCTCGTTTACTGGTCTCCGTACCCAGTCACGCATTTAGACAAATTTTGCAGAATATTCGCGCAACCAAGCTTGATGAGCTGAAGATGCTCGAACTCGCGTGGGCAACGAAAGGGTTTGAATTGGACACCGGACTGTTGCCTCATCAGGTTGTCAAGCAAGTGCTTCCAGAGTGTCAGCACTATGCAGTTTTATCCGGACCCACGTTTGCGCTGGAGGTGGGTGCAGGCTTGCCTACGGCGATCACTGTTGCAGGTTCTGACGAAGTGTGGTCCACCCGAATGGCTGATTGCCTGCGTACGAAGAACTTCATTGCCTATACGTCCACGGACATTGTGGGTGTGGAAATTGGCGGAGCCGTGAAGAATGCTCTGGCTATTGGTGCTGGGCTGTCAGACGGGCTGGGCTTTGGATCCAACGCACGAATTGCACTGATCAATCGAGGTCTGCGTGAGCTATCTCGATTGGGAAGAGCAATGGGGGCAAAAGATGAAACGTTTATCGGACTGGCCGGTATGGGTGATCTGGTCTTGACCTGCACCGATAACCAATCACGTAACCGGCGGATGGGACTGGCACTGGCCGCCGGCAAGTCTATTGACGAGGCTGCCGCCGAAATAGGGCAGGTAGTAGAAGGCATTGGCGCGGCCCGTGCGGTGTATGAGCAGGCGCAGCGGCTTGATGTGCGTATGCCTATCATCGAGCAGATCTATCGTATTGTGGTTGAGGGCGTTAGCCCACACGATGCGGTTGAGGCGTTGCTTGCGAGGGAATTGGGGGCTGGGGCGGAGCACTAGCCCGTTGATTGTGCTAACTGGTTCTCGCGAAACAGCACATACATCCCACTGGCAACGATAACGCCAATACCCAGCCAGGTCATCGCATCCGGCCAGTCATTGAATATCCACCAGCCCAGCGCTGTCGCTGACACAATTTCCAAATAACCGAACGGCGCAAGCACGGAGGTTGGTGCCCGGTTTACCGCAAGGACAACTAACAGGTGACCAACGGCTGCAACAAGTCCAATGGCTGCCAGAAGGCTCCACTGTTGCAGATCTGGCCAGCTTGGCTGAAACATGGGTGATGTGCTGAAGTTTCCAGCAGCCAAGGCAATGACCATGCATACAGCCGCGCTGACTGCTGATGAGAACTGCATGGTTAGTGGATGATCCACGTTGGCCACGGAGCGGGTGAGCGCCAGATACGATGCGAAGAAAACCGCGGCAGCCAATGGCAGAAGTGATGCGAGAATAAATGCATCCGTGCCTGGACGAATGATCAGCAACGCTCCGAGAAATCCGGTTGCCACGGCAACACGTCGATGCCACCCAATGCTTTCACCCAATGCAAGTGCAGATAACAATGTCAGGATCATGGGCTGCACAAAGAAAATGGCAATAGCATTTGCCAATGGCAGATACAGGAGAGAAAAGAAAAAGAACGTGGTAGCTATGGCTAGCAAAATACCGCGTATGGCGTGAACTAAAGGGCGGCTGGGCAGTAGCGCTGAGCGATCAAGCGTCATCAGAATAGCGACGGCCATAAACACGAGCTGAAAGGCAAACCGCCCCCAGGTGATTTGCAACGGTGACATGCCATTGCCCAGATTCTTGGCAATGGCGTCCATGAGCGGAATAATGAACATGCCCGCCATCATGAACGCCACGCCCCAGTTCTGGGATTGTGTGTTGTGTTCAACGCGAAGCAGGTACTGGCGTAGCATGTCAAGCTCCTAGTTATCGGTAAATACAAACAGATTTGATTCAGGCAGTTTGGTAGAGCTAAACGGTTGTTAGAACAGTGATACGCTAGAATCAGGAGCATTTCGCACGGCTTCATGACAGGTCGTGTTCTTATAAACGCTTTTTACTGCGTTTTTTGGCAACAGGCTTATTGCCAGCTGCCACAGCAGGTTTTTCTGTTTTTTTGGATCGATTCTTTTTCGATGACGCAGCCCTCGATTTTTTTGTTGCGGCATGGGCAGCACGTTCAGGTGACGTGCCCGTATTAGGCGGATCCAGTAAACGCTTCAGATAGTGTCCCGTGTACGATGCATCACACGCCATGATTGCTTCTGGTGGACCGTCGGCGACAACCATGCCACCGCCCTGACCACCTTCCGGGCCCATGTCGATAATCCAGTCTGCTGTTTTGATGACATCCAGATTGTGCTCGATGATGACCACGGTATTGCCCGCATCGCGCAGACGCTGTAGCACAATCAATAGCGCTTTTACATCCTCGAAATGCAGGCCTGTTGTAGGTTCATCCAGAATATAGAGCGTGTCGCCGGTATCGCGCTTTGATAGCTCCCGTGCCAGCTTGATGCGTTGTGCTTCACCACCGGACAAGGTTGTAGCGTTCTGTCCCAGAGTGATGTATGACAGACCTACATCCATCATGGTTTGCAGTTTTCGATGCAGCGTGGGCACGGCAGCAAAGAACTCATGAGCCTGTTCTACTGTCATCGACAATATCTGATGAATATTGTGTCCCTTATAGCGAATATCCAGTGTCTCACGATCATAGCGACGGCCTTCGCATACATCGCAGGGAACATAGACATCAGGTAGAAAATGCATCTCAACTTTGATCAGACCATCGCCCTGACAAGCCTCGCAACGTCCACCTTTAACGTTAAAACTGAATCGGCCCGCCTTGTAGCCGCGTGATCTAGCTTCATGTGTACCCGCAAACAAATCTCTGATGGGCGAAAACAGGCCAGAGTAGGTCGCGGGGTTGCTGCGAGGTGTGCGACCGATGGGGCTTTGATCGATAGCCACGATTTTATCGAAAATGTTCAGACCGCTAATGCTGCCGACCTTTGCGCTCTTGTGGCGAGCCTTGTTAATCGTATTGGCAGCGTTGTGATAGAGCGTGTTGTTGACCAGCGTCGACTTGCCCGAACCCGATACGCCTGTCACCACGGTGCATAAGCCCACCGGTATTTTCACATCGACATTTTTC
>CAYGSW010000166.1:0-10108 GCA_964352535.1 uncultured Granulosicoccaceae bacterium
TACATATCAAACTCAACAGGATGCGTAGACATGCGCAGTGTTGTTACCTCTTCCATCTTCAACGCAATATAGCCGTCGATCAGATCATCAGAGAACACGCCACCGGCAGTCAGGAAGCCACGATCCTTGTCCAGCTCTTCCAGTGCCATATCCAGAGACGAGCATACCTGTGGAATGTTGGCTGCTTCCTCTGGAGGCAGGTCATACAGGTCTTTGTCTGACGCATCGCCAGGATGGATCTTGTTCTGGATGCCGTCGAGTCCAGCCATCATGAGTGCTGAGAATGTCAGGTATGGATTGCCGGTTGGGTCAGGGTAGCGAACTTCGATACGACGACCTTTCGGATTGCCAACGTAAGGTATACGAATGGAAGCAGAGCGGTTGCGGGCAGAGTAGGCCAGCATAACCGGTGCTTCAAAGCCCGGGACCAGTCGCTTATAGCTATTGGTTGAGGCATTGGAGAACGCGTTGATGGCGCGTGAGTGCTTGATGATGCCGCCGATGTAGAACAATGCTGTTTCTGACAAACCGCCGTAAAGGTCACCGGAGAACATGTTCTCGCCATCTTTGAACAGTGATTGATGCACGTGCATACCGCTACCGTTATCACCAACAATGGGCTTGGGCATAAACGTGGCCGTGTGGCCATAGCGGTGTGCAACGTTGTGTACTACGTACTTGAGAATTTGGGTCTGGTCGGCGCGTTTTACCAGCGTGTCGAATTTTGTGCCGATCTCACACTGTCCTGCTGTGCCCACTTCGTGGTGGTGTACTTCTGGTGTCACACCCATTTCTTCCAGCACGGTGCACATGGTGGCGCGCAGATCGCTGTGAGAGTCTACGGGTGGTACTGGAAAGTAGCCACCTTTGACGCGAGGACGATGGCCAATGTTGCCGCCTTCCATTTTCTTGCCAGAGTTCCAGGCTGCCTCGTCAGAGTCGATCGCGTAGCTCATGCCTTTCATGTCCGTGCTCCAGCGCACGTCATCAAAGATAAAGAATTCAGGCTCAGGTCCGAAGTAGGCCGTATCTGCAATGCCCGTAGACTTGAGATAGGCCTCTGCCCGGATGGCAAGCGAGCGGGGATCACGCTCGTAACCTTTCATGGTGTCGGGCTCAACGATGTTGCAACGGACGTTAAGCTGTGCAGCCTCAGCGAAAGGATCCATGACCGCTGTGCTTGCATCGGGCATCAGCAGCATGTCTGAGGCGTTGATGCCTTTCCAGCCAGAAATTGAAGAGCCATCAAACGGTTGTCCATCTTCAAACACGTCTTCATCGATTAATTTTGCAGGGATGGAGGTGTGCTGTTCCTTGCCGCGAGGATCAGTGAAGCGGAAGTCGACGAACTTGACTTCGTTTTCCTCGATAAGTTTGAGGACGTCACTTGCTGACATGTGCTGTTTTCCTTTCGTTATAGTGTGTGTGATTGAACTACGCTCGTTTCTAACGCACGTAACTGATATGGTGGTGCAGAGTCTATACCAGTAGTTGGCACAAAATATAATTTATATATTACAATGACTTACGCTTTCTGAGGAATAAAATAGCGCACAATAACAGTGCATGCGTAAAATTAGTGCAACTTTTTAGTGCATGAATTCGCCTTAAATACGCAATGCTACCGTGCCCTGTCCGAACGCCGCACAGTCTACCGCATCAACCTTCAATCCCGCGGAACACACCAGCGCTTACGCCCTGCCGACCCGAAATTTGTACCGATATAGACAAGAGCTTGCTCAGCTCATCGTTTCGCAAGGCTTGAAGAAAAAGTACACTGTCGCGTTCCGCTTTCATATCCACTTCAATCGAGCTTGTTTCCCATCATGAACGACGCTGCAACGCAGCCTGACGTTAAGACTTTTCAGGGCATGATCGCCATCCTTCAGGATTACTGGGCCTCTCAGGGGTGTCTGGTGCAGCAGTCCTATGATATGGAAATGGGGGCCGGCACCTTCCATCCATCCACATTTCTGCGAGCTATTGGGCCTGAGCCCTGGTTTGCCTGCCACACACAATCCTCTCGGCGACCCACCGACGGCCGCTATGGTGAAAACCCTAATCGCCTGCAACACTACTATCAGTTTCAGGTGGCCATGAAACCTTCACCCGAAGGTATGCAGGAGCTCTATCTGGGCAGTCTGGAGGCGCTGGGTTTCAACACGCTGGAACACGACATCCGTTTTGTGGAAGACAACTGGGAGTCACCGACATTAGGTGCCTGGGGGCTGGGTTGGGAAGTCTGGCTCAATGGCATGGAAGTCACTCAATACACCTACTTTCAGCAATGTGGTGGCATCGTCTGCAAACCCGTGCTAGGCGAATTGGCCTACGGTTTGGAACGTCTTGCCATGTATATACAAGGCGTTGAGTCTGTCTATGATTTGGTGTGGGGGAATACGCTGGCAGGTCCTGTAAGTTATGGCGATGTGTTTCATCAGAATGAGGTTGAACAGTCGTCGTACAACTTCGAACACGCGGATGTAGATTTTTTGTTTGCCTTGTTTGATCAATGCGAAAAGGACTGTGCAGCACTGTGTGAAGCATCACTGCCACTGCCTGCCTATGAGCAGGTTCTTCGAGCATCGCATTCATTTAATCTGCTGGATGCGCGACACGCCATTTCGGTCACTGAAAGGCAACGTTACATATTGCGCGTACGCACACTCTCACGCAAAGTGGCCGAGATGTGGCTAAACAAACGCGAAGTGCTGGGATTTCCGTTGGTCAAGGATAGTTCTCCCACACCGATGCAGGCAGGTGACAGTAAATGACGGATCTACTCATCGAATTAGGCTGTGAAGAATTACCTGCCGGGTCGGTCATGCCGATGGCGCAGCATCTGGGCAATGCGTTATTCGCACAGCTCCAGGCCAGTGAGTTATGCAACACGCCTCCAAAGATATTTGCTACACCACGAAGACTTGCTGCACGCTTTACTGATGTGGGTGCCAGACAAGCTGACGCCACAGTGGAGCGACGAGGCCCTGCAAAAGCTGCCGCCTACAAAGACGGTGAGCCCACCAAGGCATTGTTGGGTTTCCTGCGTTCTGCAGGTGTTGAGCCTGATGCAGTTGAGACAGTTGAGACGCCAAAAGGCGAATGGATAGTTGTTCGTCAGATACAGCCTGGCAAGACGTTGGCGCAGGTACTCGAACAGGCTATGCCAGAGCTGCTAAAAACCATGCCGATGCCAAAACGCATGCGTTGGGGCGCACATACGCACGAATTTCTGCGTCCGGTAGTCTGGCTGTTGGCACTGCATGGTACACAGGTTCTGCCGTTGCAGATGCTTGGCTTGACGGCATCCAACACAACGCGCGGACATCGCTTCCATGCACATGATGCGTTGCCAGTGGCTGACCCTTCAGTCTACGAGCATGTGTTGGAACACGCGTATGTGCTTGCAGATCCTGAAAAGCGGCGTTCACGCATTGTTGAAGGTGTGCAAGGCGAGGCCAGCAAGCTTGGTGGTACACCTGTGATGGATGATGAGCTGGTGGATGAAGTTAACTGTCTGGTTGAATGGCCTGTTGCTTTGGCGGGGAGATTTGATGAGGAATTTCTTGAGATTCCCAAAGAGGCCTTGATTCAGACCATGCAGGAGAACCAGCGTTATTTTGCGCTGCTCAATCCACAGGGTGATTTGTTACCGGCGTTCATCACGGTTGCCAATCTTGACTCTCAGAACGCCCAGACTGTCATTGACGGTAATGAGCGCGTCATACGTCCGCGTTTTGCTGACACCATGTTCTTCTGGAATCAGGACAAGAAGCAGACGTTGGCCTCGCATCGGGAGCAGCTTGGCAGATTGCTGTTCCAGGAGAAGCTTGGATCCGTGGCTGACAAGGTGGCGCGCATGGGCACGCTGGGCCAGTGGCTGGGCAACGAGCTGTCAGTAGATGTGGACGATATCAATACAGCGGTGAGTCTGTGCAAATGCGATCTAAACACTGAAATCGTTAAAGAGCTTGCCAAGATGCAAGGCATCTGCGGTCGTTACTACGCCATGCGCGATGGGTGTAATGCAAGTGTGGCGCAAGCCATGGAGCAACACTATTTTCCCAAGCAGTCAGGTGGTGTATTGCCTGAAGGTGCTGTGTCACAAGTTGTCTCGTTGGCGGACAAGACGGATACGCTGGTGGGTATATACGGACTTGGCATGATTCCAACTGGTGCAAAAGATCCTTTTGGTTTGCGTCGTGCATCCATTGGTATTGCCCGCATCATAATTGAACAACAGCAGGATCTTGATCTGGCCGATCTGTTGAAAGTATCACGTGATACCTTTGGGCAACGTTTGCCGGATCCGGATATGACGTCCATGTTGGCCTATGTCATGGAGCGACTGCGAGGTTACCTGACAGAGCGTGGATTTGCCGTTGATGCAGTGGAGGCGGTGCTGGCAAAGCAGGTGACGCGCCCTCTGGATATCGTCTCACGTCTGCAAGCCATAGAGCAGTTTCGCAGCACCGATGCGGCTGTGTCGTTGGCTGCAGCTGCCAAGCGCATCAGCAATATATTGAAGAAAGTGGATGATGACTTGCCACACAGTGTCGATGTTGCATTGTTCCGGGAGGCGGCCGAAACGCAGCTGTTCGAAGAGCTGGAGCGCGTGCAGCCAGGCATCCAGCTAGCCATGCAACAACGCGACTACGCAACAGCCATGCAAGACACGGCAGGTTTGCGAGGAGCTGTGGATGCATTCTTTGACAACGTGATGGTGATGGATGAAGATCCGGCATTGCGAGCTAACCGGCTGGCGCTATTGCATCGTGTAAACACGCTTTGCTGTGGCACCGCTGAGTTAAGCCTTTTGCGACCTGGTGAAACCGCCACATCCGAACCGAGCGCCGCCTAGTGATCAAGCTAATCGTTCTTGACAGGGATGGGGTGATCAATGAGGATCTTGAGCGCCCAGTGGTGACACCCGATGAGTGGGTTCCCATTGAAGGCAGTCTGGAGGCCATTGCCCGATTGCATCAGGCTGGCTGGAGTGTTGCGGTGGCCACCAATCAAAGCGGGATCGGACGTGGATTGATGGAGTTGGAAGTATTAAACGACATCCACCGACGTATGCACGAAATGGTAAATCAAGTGGGCGGCAAAATCGATGTGATCGCTTTTTGCCCACATACCGAATCAGACGACTGTGCCTGTCGCAAACCTGCTCCGGGCATGCTCTATTCCATCAGTGAGCGACTGGATACCGAGCTGTCCAGCGTTGTGATGGTGGGCGACTCGCTTCGTGATATGCAGGCCGCATTGGCCGCTGCAGCCACGCCGATCATTGTCCGTACGGGCAAGGGTCAGAAAACGCTGGACACACACAAGGGGCTGGAACACATCCCGGCATTCGATAATCTTGCAAGCTATGTAGATGATCTACTGGCCGACAAGGAATGAGTAGCTGGATAAGTAGTTTCAGGAGATCCATTGATGTATAAGTTGTGGTTAACGCTGCGTAGTGCCGTGTATTGGGTTTGGCAGATCGTCAACACGCTGGTTATGGGCGCACCCGTGATCATCGGTGGATTGCTCTCGTTCAAAATCGGCTATGCCCTGGCTATCCTCTGGAATCGCATCAACATCTGGGGCTTGCGCGTTATTTGTGGGGTGTCCTGGCAAGTTGACGGGCGTGAAAATATTCCAGAAACGCCGTGTGTGGTCATGGCCAAGCATCAGTCAACCTGGGAAACCTATTTTCTTCCCACGTTGTTTTACCCGGGTGTCTATGTTGCCAAGCGTTCGCTATTGTATATTCCGATTTTCGGGTGGGCGTTGTATGTGCTTAAGTTCATCATGATTGATCGCAGCTCTGGTCGATCAGCCATCCAGCAAATGTGTGAACAAGCCAAAGACAGGCTCGCCAAAAAGCGCTGGATTATTGTGTTTCCCGAAGGCACGCGTCGTCCGGTTGGCGCAGAGCCTCACTATAGAGTGGGTGGTGCGATGATTGCGCAAAACGCACCGAGCGACGTGTTACCGGTAGCTCTGAATGCGGGGGAGTTCTGGCCACGTATGGGGTTTATAAAATGGCCTGGGGTTATAACCGTCAGTATCGGACCTGTTATTCACAGCGAAGGTAAAACCGCGTCACAGATTCTGGCAGAAACAGAAAACTGGATAGAAGGCCGAATGGCGGAAATCACTGTGCCAGACCGGTTCCCCTATTGATACTGTTGCTCTCACACCGTCAAGCGACAATGTTCGTCAACGCTTAATGGCAAGCGAAACAAGTCGATAGCATTGCGTGTTGTGGCCAGTGCAATGTCGGCAGGGTCTTCGTCGCGAAGCTGGCTCAGATTGCGCCATACATCAACCAGGTAGGCGGGCTGGTTGCGCTGTCCATTGTGCAGGGTGTCCGGCTGATCTGGCGCATCGGTCTCCAGCAAAAGCGCTGTAAGCGGCAGTTGCGCCACCAGATCGCGCAAACGCTTTGCACGACTAAAGGTCACGGCACCGCCAAAACTGAGTTTGTATCCCAGTTCGATAAGGCGTTGGGCTTGCTGACTTGACCCGTTGAAGCTATGCACAACGCCAAGTGAGTGTCCTGACGAACGAATCATTCGAATGACATCCTCAACCGCTTTGCGAGCGTGAATCACCACCGGCAGATTAAATTCTCGTGCCAGTGCAAGTTGGGCGGCGAAAAGGCGTTGCTGAAAGCCCTTGTCTCCACCGGCCGTGTGATAGTCCAGTCCGCATTCGCCAACAGCAACAGGATTCTCACGAGCAAGCCAGCTGCCGAGCTCTTCGATATCACCATTGGCATGCTCGCCACAAAAGCAGGGGTGAAGTCCGTAGCAGGCGAACAGGTCTCTGTGTTCGCCACACAATTGTTTGACTCGTGGCCACAACGCACGTGACACGGCCGGTACCACCTGGGCGATGACATTGTTGGCGCGCGCCGCGCCCAGAATATCGTGCCGGTCCTCATCAAAGCGATCATCATCGGTGTGCACATGACTGTCGATTAGCGCAGGCGCGCTGGAAACCGTTGGCCCCGTCACAGAGGCACTACCGGAGGAGAGCGTGGGGCTACCAGACATACGCGTGAACAGCCTGTGATCCATCAAGAAACATGCAACAATCTAGCATGAGGCAGTACCACAGCGACCCGGTGTACCGGGGTGTAATAAAGACAGGAGACAGCCGATGCGCTGGAGACAAGGCAGACGCAGCAGTAACGTAGAAGACCGCAGGGGCATGGGTGCAGGCAGACGAATGCCGCGTGGTGGAGGGCTGAAACTGGGCGGCGGAGCCGGCATTCTAGTATTACTGATTGGAATGTTTCTCGGCGTTGACCTGTCCGGGCTCATGGGCACAAGTACAAACAGTAGCGTCTCTCATTCGCAGCTGGCGCCTGGCAGTTCGCAGATCCGTAACAACGATGAGGCGACCGACTTTGTCAAAGTCATGCTGGCGTACAACGAGGATGTCTGGACAAAGCTGTTTGCTCAGTCCAACCAGCAGTACCGTGCACCCAAGCTGGTGATTTTTGATGGTGGCGTGAGCTCTGCCTGCGGATATACCTCATCCGCTGCCGGACCGTTCTACTGTCCCGGGGATTATCAAGTCTATATCGATCTAAATTTTTTCCGCGAGCTACAGAAGATGGGCGCTGGTGGTGACTTTGCGCAAGCCTATGTGCTGGCTCATGAGGTTGGACACCACGTGCAGAATCTGTTGGGCGTATCGATGGCCGTGCAGAAGCGCCAGCGTGCTGTCAGTAAGATCGAAGCCAACAGATTGTCCGTTCTTACCGAGCTGCAAGCCGATTGTTATGCCGGTGTCTGGGCGCATCATGCGCACAAGGATAACCAGTTGCTGGAACCAGGCGACCTTGAAGAAGGTATGAATGCGGCCGCCCGTATCGGCGATGACGCATTGATGGGTGCAGCGGGTGCAAAGATCCGACCAGAAGCCTTTACTCACGGTTCATCGAAGCAACGCCAGGAATGGTTGTATCGCGGTCTGGAATCGGGTGACCCTCAGCAGTGCGACACGTTTGCCACTTAGCGTTTAAACAGCTATGAGAATGAGTCGCGAGGAATTCCTCGATAGTCCGCGCAAGCGGGTTACGTTGCTTGGCATGTCTGGTGTGGGGAAGACACGACTTGCCAATATGCTGCGTAATGATGACTGGTTTCACTATTCGGTGGATTACCGCATTGGTACCCGATACCTGGATGAACCCATCCTTGACAATATCAAGACGCAGGCCATGCAGGTCCCGTTTTTAAGAGACCTGTTGTTGTCAGATTCCATCTATATCAGCAACAACATCACAGTTGATAACCTGGCACCTTTATCGACGTTTCTGGGCATGGTGGGTGATCCTGATATGGGTGGACTGAACCTGGCCGAATTCAAACGACGGCAACATCTCCATCTTGATGCCGAACTTGCGGCCATGCGAGATGTGGAGTCGTTCATCGACAAGGCCAAAACGATCTATGGTTATGATCATTTCTTAAATGATGCCAGCGGTAGTTTTTGCGAAATTGACGATAAGGACATCATTGCAGCAGTAGCGAAAAACACGCTGATGATTTATATCAAGACCAGTGCAGAAGACGAGGCGTTTCTTATCGAGCGGGCTGCCAGACATCCGAAGCCCCTGTACTATCGAGAGGCGTTTCTCGACCAGCAACTGACTCGGTATTATGCTGAAAGAAACATTGAATACACGGCACAGATTGATCCTTCGGATTTTGTTCGCTGGGTGTTTCCACATCTGTTTCATGCAAGATTGCCGCGTTATGAAGCGATTGTTGAACAGTACGGTTACTCGATATCTGCGCGTGATGCATTTGAGGTGTCCAACGCAGATGAATTTCTGACACTGATCGGCGATGCTCTGGACTGACGTGCCGTTGCACTGCCTTCACTAAATTTATCAGGTATGACATTTGCCACTCGTAGCACATAATCGTCTACCCAGTTTCGAGCGCTTGCGTAGCGAAGGCTATCGCATCCTCAGCCCCGAGCGCGCGCGTGATCAGGACATCCGCTCTTTGCACATCGGTCTGCTGAACATGATGCCCGATGCAGCATTGGAAGCCACGGAGCGGCAGTTCTTCCGGCTTGTCGGTTCCAGCAATCCCATCTCGCAATTCTACATTCATCCGTTTACGCTCGATGAGATTGCACGTGGTGAAAAAGCGCGGGCGCATATTGACAATTACTACGAGCCGCTGGAGCATCTTCAGAAGACTGGGCTGGATGCACTGATTATCAGTGGCGCTAACGTTACGCGTGCCGACCTGAGCGAGGAGGTTTTCTGGAAGCCGTTGCAAGCCGTGATTGAATGGGCAGACAAGCATGTGACATCCACACTATGCTCTTGCCTGGCAACGCATGCCGTGCTCAGATCGCGCCATGATATCCGGCGTAGGGGTCTAGACAGCAAATGCTGGGGGGTGTTTGATCATCGCGTGGTGCGCAAGGATCATCCGCTGGTGCAGGATACCAATACACATGTCACTGTTCCTCACTCTCGGTTTAACGAGGTGACAGAAGAGCAGTTACAGGCAAAGGGTTTGCATGTACTGATCAAGGGTGATGAGCCCGGGGTGCAGCTTGCCGTGAGTCCTGATGGTTTTCGTACGGTGTTCTTTCAAGGGCATCCTGAGTACGACAGCATCAGTCTGATGAAAGAATACAAGCGTGAAATCGTGGCCTTCGTCAATGGACAAGTGCCGAACTATCCGCCATTGCCCAAACACTATTTTGATACACACAGCAAGGCTATTCTTGATGAGTACCGTGACCGATTGATGGTTGCCATGGCCAATTCCAAACCGGTTCCCGCCTTTCCCGAGAAGCTGTTATCGCCTCGCCTTGTTAACACCTGGCACGATAGTGGTGAGGCTTTGATGGGCAACTGGCTGGGCCTGATCTATCAAATCACTCATGCTGAGCAAGCATTGCCGTTCATGGACGGGGTTGATCCTGAAGACCCTCTGGGCTGGTTGGCCGGGGACGTGTCACGTCTCACGTAACGGCAGTTTTCAGGGTAGGCCCATAACGGGCTGACGCAATTTGGATAGATGCAACACGGGCAGATGCAACACGGGCAGATGCAACATGGATAGACGCATCA